>JACOTZ010000128.1 GCA_016178155.1 Acidobacteriota bacterium | reverse complement strand
CGGCCTGGTGGGCACCGCGGCGGCGCTGATGTTCGTCGGCTTTGCCTTCAAGATATCGGCCGCGCCGTTTCAAATCTGGGCGCCGGACGTTTACCAGGGGGCTCCGGCGCCGGTTACGGCCTTCATGTCCGCCGGCCCGAAAGCCGCAGCCTTTGCGATGTTCCTGCGCGTCTACATGACGGCCTTCGAGCCGATCAGCTATCGCTGGGAGCCGCTGGTATGGTCCTCCGCCCTGCTCACCATGATCGTCGGAAATTTCGCGGCGCTGGCGCAATCGAATATCAAGCGGCTGCTTGCCTACAGCTCGATCGCGCACGCCGGCTACGTGCTGGTTGCCGTCACCAGCCGGAGCGAGATCGGCATCGCCGCCGCCATGTTCTACCTCGCCGCCTACGCGTTTATGAACATCGGAGCCTTCGGCGTCGTCATCCATGTCGCGCGCCGGGGCGAGAAGCACCTGGCGGTCGATGACCTTGCCGGCCTGGGCCAGTGCCAGCCGATGACGGCTGCGCTGCTGACACTGTTTCTGCTGTCGCTGATCGGCGTCCCCCTGACGGGCGGCTTCTTCGCGAAATTTTATGTCTTCAAGGCAGCGCTGGACGCCAATTTAGTATGGCTCACCATTCTGGGGCTGCTCAACAGCGCGGTGGCCGCTTACTACTACCTGCGCATTCTGGTCGTCATGTACATGCACGAGCCCGGCGAAGCCATGGAGAGCTTGCCCCCGTTAGGCTTCGGGTTGAAGACGGCGCTCTGGGCCTCGGCCGTGGCGACACTGGTGCTCGGCGTCTTCCCCTCGTTCGTACTCGATTTCGCCGGCAGGTCGGCGTCGCTGATCAAGTAGAAGCACTCCAGCCGGCGGCCGGACAATTTGCGATCTCCGTATTTCGCTGCCCGAGCTTGCTTTCCAGGGCGCCCCGGCGAACTTTGAGCATAAGCAGCCGTGCGCGTGAATTGCGAGAATACGTTAGCCGAAGTTCGTCACCGACAGGATTTCGAACCGCTTGCTGACGCGCGCGGCTCGGTAAGTGCCGTGAAATCAGCGGAAGCGTTCTGAGCCACGACCGTCAGGGAGTGGTGGTGACGAACCTCGGTTAGGATTCAGCCATGGTTCAAGACGCCGGGGTAGCGAACAGACCGGAGCTGGCCGGAACGCGCCGCCTGCTGCATGTGTGCCTGCTGGCGATGAGTTTCGGGCTCGCTCTTCCCGCCCAGACACAGAGCCGCGTTCTGATTGTCACCGACGTCGAAGGCGTGGGTGGCGTCAACAACGCGGAGGAACAACTGCTGCCCGGCCAGCGCCGCTTCGAGGAATCGAAGCGGCTGCTCACCGGCGAGACGAATGCCGCGGTCGAAGGCGCGCTCGCCGCCGGCGCTGTCGAAGTGGTGATCTGGGACGGGCACGACGGCAGCCGCACCCTCTCCATCGACGAAATCCACCCGGCGGCCAAACTCATTCAGGGCCGCCCGACTCCCGCGAATTACTACCTCAGCGAAAGACGGTACGACGGCATCCTATTCGTCGGCCAGCATGCCATGTCGGGCGCGAAGGACGGCGTCCTGGCGCATTCGCAGAGCTTCTCTGTCGCACAGATCACCTTGAACGGGAAGCCGGTCGGCGAGATCGGCCAGGTAGCGGCCATTGCCGGTCACTTTGGGATCCCGGTGATCATGCTCGCCGGCGACCAGGCCGCCTGCGACGAACTGCTCGCCCTCCAGCCCAAGGCGAAGACCGTTGCCGTGAAGTGGCTTGCAGGCAAAGCCTCCACTCAGAGCCTGTCCCACGCCGAAGCCACGAAGCGCATCCGGCAGGCCGCGCACGATGCCGTCAGATCGAGGTCGTCTTACTCGCCGTGGAAAGTGTCCGCACCCGTCGAGCTGCGTTTCGATTACAAGCCGGACCCGAAAGCCCCTCCCGGCACACCCGCAAGGGTGCGCGTGTACAAGGGCGCTACGGTGCTCGAAGCCTACGAACAGTGGCTGGGACAGTGAACGTGGGGTCCGATCAGGCTGCTCACCCTGCTACGGACGCGGTCATCGAAACTTCCGGAAGATGTCTTCGTTGTGTGGTATGTCCTTAATGAGAACCCATGCCAAATCCGCATCGGCGCGATTTTCTGGGGATGCTTGCGACCGCGGCGCCGCAGGCGGCCCGCCGCCCCCCGAACGTGGTTTTCGTCCTCGTCGATGACTTGCGTTGGGACGAGCTTGGCTGTATGGGGCATCCAAGCGTCCGGACGCCTCAGATTGACCGGCTGGCGCGCGAGGGCGCCCTGTTTCGCAATGCGTTTCACACCACGCCGCTCTGCTCGCCCAGCCGTGCCTGCTTTCTCACGGGTCAGTATGCGCATACGCACGGGATTGTCGACAATACCGCCCGCACCGGGCAGAGCCACCGGCTCAGTACATTCCCGCGGCTGCTGCACGAGGCGGGTTACGAGACCGCGTATATCGGCAAGTGGCACATGGGCAACGACGATTCGCCGCGGCCCGGATTTGACCGCTGGATCAGTTTTCCCGGCCAAGGCACGTATCTGAATCCCACGCTCAACGACAACGGCCGGACCAGGCGGGTGTCCGGGTACGTGACCGATATCTTCACCGATCTGGCGGTCGAGTTTATCCGGGCCCGGCGCAAACGGCCGTTCTGCCTGTACCTGGCGCACAAAGCTCTTCATCCTGAGATCCAGCAGCGCGACGACGGCAGTATCGAAGGCGAGTCCATTTTCATACCGGCCGAGCGGCACCGCAGCCTGTATGCGACGGCAAGGATTCCGCGGCGACCGAGCTACGCGAGAGCTCCGAGCGGGAAGCCGGCACTCGAGCGCAGCATCGGCAGCCTGCCCCCGCTCGGGCCCCGCACGGTCACCGATGACGAAACCATCCGCAACCGCTGGCGTGAATTGATGGCGGTTGATGAAGGCCTGGGCCGGCTGCTCACGGCGCTCGACGAGCGGCGGCTGCTCGAAGATACGCTCGTGATCCTGGCTGGAGACAACGGCTACTTCTACGGCGAGCATGGGCTCAGCCACGAACGGCGGCTGGCCTATGAAGAGTCGATCCGCATGCCTTTGGTGATGCGCTATCCGCGCCGAATTCGAGCCGGAAGCAGATTCGATCAGCTCGCGCTGGGAATCGACGTGGCCCCGACCATTCTCGAGACCGCCGGGGTCTCGATTCCACCGCGAATCGAAGGCCGTTCACTGCTGCCGTTGTGGGGCGGCAATCAGCAGAGATGGAGGGAATCGTTTCTCGTGGAATATTTTTCGGACCGCGTATTTCCGCGCATTCTCAACATGGGCTACCAGGCGGTGCGGACAAGCGAGTGGAAGTATATTCATTACACCGAACTCGATGGAATGGACGAACTCTACAACTTGCGCCTGGATCCGTATGAGGTGGAGAATCGGATTCACGACGCGGCCGCGGGGCGGGTGCTCGATGGCCTCAAGGCTGAAATGGCAGGATTATTGCAGAAAGGCTAGTGGCGTTTCCGAAGTGGGCGTGCCCACACGCAGAGGTGATTCCGCCGCATGCAGGGCGTCGGGCAGGCGCGCGCGCTCTCCGGTTCACTCCGCGGCGCTCGTCAAAAATGGCGCCGCATGTCGCTGAACCGGGTCAGGTGCAGCAGCTTGCCTCCGCCCGCAACCAGTTCCATACGTTCCAGATGCCAGGTGCGCTGGTGCGGGACAAATACCGCGTTCAGGCCGGCTTCGAGCGCCGGGTTAATGTCCGATTTGGGCGAGTTGCCCACCATCCAGGTGCGCTCCCGGCTTAGCCCGCGACGCTCCACCAGGCGCGTGTAGGCCGCGGCGTCCTTTTCCTTCACGATCTCCGTGTGCCCGAAGTACACGGCCAGGCCGGAACGGTCGACCTTCAGCTTCTGCTCCTCCGGGTGGCCCTTGGTGAAGAGAATCAAGTCGTGCCGCAGCGCCAGGTGGCGGAGCGTCTCTTCGACGCCATCGATCAGCTCGACCGGGTGATCGAGAATGCGCTCCGCAAACGCCATGACCGTGTTGAGATCGCCGGACCGGATCTCGCGCTCGGCCAATCGCTCGTAACACTGCTTCAGGTTGCGCCCGAAATTCAACGAGCCGTAGCCGTGAATTTTATTGTTGGCCAGCTCGATCTCGTCGAGGACGGCCCGCACCTCCGCCGCCGTCAAACGGGAATGGTCGAGGAACTCGATAAACTCATCGAACGCACGTTCGAAGTAGATGTTATTTTCCCAGAGCGTATCGTCCGCGTCCACCAGCAGGTGCTGTCGCTCGGGATGTGGATCGGAGGTGGAGTGCGGCGTCGCGGCCGGCATCGACTGCGTCATTCCGCGTCCGGCGCGGCGATGCGCCCATGGCCGTTCCTCGGCGCCACGGCTTTCACGTGCGCGGCGTGGGCCTGGCGGGCGATGTAGCCGGGCAGGAATTCCGTAAGCTGCCGCATGCGATCGCTCTCCGAGCGAGTCGCCAGCATCATTTGCCGGAAATCGAGATCGGAGACGAGCTGCGCGATCTGAAAACTAAGCTGCGGGTCCTGGAGCCGCGGCTCGCCTGCCACCGAAACGCCCCCCATGGCCCTGAGCCGCCGGAACTGCGCCAGCGCTTTTCGCTTCACTTCGCGCGGCGTGTCCTCGCCCGGCTCGTCATCGAAGAACACCACCCGCCCCTGCAGAAACGAACGCTCCTCGTCGAGCGTCAGGATCTCAAACCGCCGCCGCCCGACTGCAAAGATATCCATGCGTCCATCCGGATACTGCCGCAGCACTTTCTCCACCGTCGCCGTGCAGCCCATGTTCATGATGCCCTTCTCGCTCGCCTGCACAACGCCGAATTCGCCGTGATTCTGCAGCACGCCTCCGATGAGCTCCTTGTAGCGGTCCTCGAAAATGTGCAGCGGCAGGAAGGTGCGCGGGAACAGCACGATTTGCAGCGGGAATAACGGTAAGAGCGCTTCCTGCATGCTACTATTATCTCGTTCCTGACAAACCCGGATGGCTATTCGCCTGCTCCGGCGGCGGTACAGTTCCTGCTGAGCCCAGTTCATGTCCTTCCGGGACAAAGTCGTGCTGATCACGGGCGCCTCCGAGGGCATCGGCGCCGCTTGTGCGCGCGCCTTCGCTGGCCGCGGCGCCCGGCTCGCGCTGGTCGCGCGCTCGGCCGGTAACTTGAAACTTGTGGCCGCGGCGGACGATCTGCCCCTCGCCGGCGATCTGCTCGATCCGGAGTTTCGGTGCAGCGCCGTTGATCGGACCGTCGAGCGGTTCGGGCGCATTGACGTTCTCATCAACAACGCCGGCGTCGGGCTGTACGTGCCCGCCCATCGCGCTCCGCTCGAAGAAGTGCGGCGCATGTTCGAGTTGAACTTCTTTGCCGCGCTGGACCTGGCGCAACGCGCCATCCCGCACATGCGGCGGCAGGGCGGCGGCGCCATCGTCAATCTCAGCTCCATTGCCGGCAAGATGACGCTGCCTTGGTTCACCCTCTACTCGGCTTCCAAGTACGCGGTCGGTTCGCTCACCGACGGTCTGCGCATGGAGCTGCGGCGCGACCGGATTCATACGATGACGGTCTGCCCGGGCTACGTGAAGACCCGCTTTCAGGATCACGTCCTCGCCGGAAACGCGCCGCCGCTCGAAGGACTGCGGGCGAGCTGGGCGATCACGCCGGAGAAAGTGGCGCACGACCTGATCTCCGGCCTCGAACGGCGCGCCCGCACGGTGGTCACGCCCCGCTCGGGATGGGCGCTGATCGCGGCAGCGCGCATGTTTCCGTCCTTTCTCGACTCCCGCCTCGAGAAACTCCATCGCAAGCAGGAAGCGGCCTCCCCGTGAATCTCAGGTTGAAGCGCACGCCCGGTATCTACCTGGTCGGCTTCATGGGCTCGGGTAAGTCAACCGTGGGCCGCATGCTCGCGGAAGCGCT
>JACOTZ010000459.1 GCA_016178155.1 Acidobacteriota bacterium | reverse complement strand
CGCGGCCGCCTTTCAGCAGCAGGTCGTAGATCTGCTGCGCGGCAACCGGGGCCTGCCCGATTGCGGCGGCGAGCAGCGCAAGCGCGAGGGCTCTCATCGGATCACCTCGTAGTCGCCCGCCGTGGTCCATTCGGGATAGCCGCGGCCGTCGCGGTCGTACACGAGCCTGCCTTCCCGCACAGTCGCGACCGCTTGCAATTTCTTCGTTCCGAGCAGCTTGTGCTGCCAGGCGTCCTTGAAGGCGAATACTCCGGTCCGCAGCTCGAAGACCGCGATATCGGCGACCCGGCCTTCGCCCAGCGTGCCCAGCTCCGGGAACCTGTGGATCGCGCGGGCGGGATTGACGGTGGAGCGCAGGACGGCATCTTCGAGAGTCATGCCGAGATTCATCAGCTTCGAGATGCAGTTCGGCATGTCGGACTCCGGCCCCATGATGCTGGAGGCGTGCAGGTCCGTGCTGATGGTGTCCGGCGGGAAGCCCTGGGCCATGGCGCGGGTGGCGACGGGCCAGAGAAAGCTGCCGCCGCCGTGGCCCAGGTCGAAGAGCACGCCGCGCTTGCGGGCTTCCACGGCGTAGGGCTGGAGCTTGCCGGTAAAGCGATCCACCAGCTCGAGCTGGCGGTCGTTGTACATGTGGGTATGCAGGTCGCCCGGCCGCATGCGGTCGAGCAGCTTCTCGCGCGTGGTGCGTCCGGTGTTGGTGAAGATCTTGTCGTCGATGATGACCGGCACCTCGGCGAGCTTGCCGGCCGCGATGGCGCGGTCGATTGCGGTCCAGCCCCGGCCGCCGAAATGTGCGGTCTTGATGCCGACGATTTGCGCGCGGTGCGCCCGAATGGCCGCGGCCGTCTTCTCCGGGTCCATGTCGGTGATATCGTCCTCGAACTTCGCACCGACCATGCCGTGGCCGACGATGTTGAGGAAGACCAGGACACGCGTGCGCGACGGCTTGATGATCCTGGCGAGCATTTCATCGAACGTGCGCCAGCCGGCGCCGCCGGCATCGACGACCGTCGTGGTGCCCGCGAGCAGCGCCGTGTCGTCGGGGAAGACCACTCCGCTGTAGCCAAAGACGTGCGCGTGCAAATCGATCAGCCCGGGCGTCACGTAGAGGCCGCGGACGTCGAGGACCTTGTTTGCCTGGCCGGCGGAAATGTTCGGGGCGACTCGCGCGATGCGGCCGCGCGCGACCGCGACGTCCAGCACGCGATTCACCTGATTAGCGGGATCGATCACGTGGCCGCCCTTGAGCAGCAGGTCGTAGCGCTCCTGTCCGTTGGCGGCCGCGGCCAGCAGGATGGCTGTGACAATAAGGCGCATTGGGGTGGAGCATATCACGCCGCGGCGATAGAATGGCCGAATCACGGGAGGACACATGAAGAGACGAGGATTTTTGGGCGGCGCCGCCGCGGCGCTGGGCGCCTCACAAGCGCAGGGGCAGGAGCACGAGATCCCCTCGGGCGGGACGCGCAGCACCTCGTACCGGATGGAGGTAACGGTGGAGCGGGCGCGTCCGGGCAAGCCGCACAAGGGCAAGGTTCTGGCGGCGATCCAGCCGCATTGCGATGATATCCCGATCTTCGCGGGCGGCACTGTGCTGAAGCTGCTCGACGAGGGCTACAAGGGCATCCTCATCACGGTCTCCGACGATTCCATGGCCGGCGCGGGCGCCTCCTATGGGGACATTATTTACAAGAACGAGCAGGACACCATGGAAGTGGCCAGGCGGCTCGGCATCAGTGACACGTTTTTCCTGAAATACCCCAATCACAACATGGATGCCTGGCCGATTGTGGAGATGCGCGCCCGCCTGATCTTCCTGTTCCGCCTGATGAAGGTGGATACGGTCATGGTGTATGATCCCGCGGCGTTATACGAGCGCAACCCCGACCACTACGTGATCGCGAAAGCCGTCGAATCGGCGGCCTGGGTGGCGGGATCGCGCTGGGATTATCCGGAGCACTTCAAGGCCGGGCTCGAGCCGCACGCGCCACAGGACAAGTACTACTTCGCGCGCGGGCCGCAGCTTGTGAATCGTGTGGTGGACATCACGCCTTACATGGACCGGAAGGTGTACGCGAACATGGCTAACGTCACTCAGGGGCCGGCGGGCAACACGGGCGCGCGGCTGCGCCAGAGCCTGGCGCGGCAGGGCAAGAAGCTGCCGGTCCTGGGCAATGATGATGAGACCGCGAATCGCGCGTACACCAAGCGCTTCGCACTCCACCGCGACCGCATCCGCGGCCAGGCCCATGGGCTGGAGTATGCCGAGTATTTCCATTACGACCCGCCGGAGGAGTCGGATATCGGCGATTACGTGGAGAAGAACGCGGTGCCGCTATGAGGCTCCGGGCATGCGGGAGTGGCGTAAATAGCGCTTCCGGGCCGAACCGCTTGTGTAGCAGGCGGGCGCCGCCGGCGATCCGTCCTGTTCGCCTGCTCGCTTCTCGGGAAAGCGCCAAGAGCGGCATCCGCCGAGTCATGGTTGCGCCAAGAGTTCTCTCACGGCCTGCCTGACCGCATTCATTTGAGGGACCAGTCCGTGGCCGCCCGTGTCGAATAAAATCAGCCGGGAGCGCTGGATGGCTTCATGGGCATGCCCGGCGTGGTGGTAGCTGACCAGCGCGTCGTCTTTGGCGTGCAACACGAGCGCGGGAGGTGACACATTGCCGGTCGAGACCGCTTCGCGCTGGATCATCTCCCCGTCATTCACGGTCCCGCGATAGCGTTGAGACATCGGGTGCATGGTATCCAGCATTGCCTGCGCCGACTGTTTCTGAGCCGGAGTGAAATTTGCGTAGACGTCAGCGGGTATGCCCATCAGGTTCAGGATCATCGGTTGGAAGAATCTGGCCAGGAGCCAATACGCGTAATCGGATCGCTGGATGAGGTGGATGATACCAACGTAAAAGGCCGGCTTATCTCCGGGGGCCGTCGCCTCGCTCACCGCTGACAGGAGGATAAGCGCCGAAGTCCTTTCCGGATAATCGTTGGCAAATTGAGTGGAAGGACCGCCGGCGGAGCTGCCGAGCACAATCACTCTCTGAATCCGTAAATGATCCAGAAGGTCTTTATAGAGTACGGCTTGGGTTTTGATGGAGGCATTTTGCGGGATTGGTGTCCGGAGGTAGCCATACCGGGATACCGAGATGATCTTATAGCTCTCGCCGAAAGCCATTCTGGCAGCCCAAAGTCCCTGGTCGTAGCCTCCGCCCGCGCCGTGAAGAGACAAAACGGGAGATCCCTCTCCTTCAACGGCGTATTCGACCTCACCATGTTCCGTTTTCAGGATGCGACTGCCGGCCAGGAGACGGGCTTTCGCCGCATTCATCTCGCGAGAGTAACCCGGATAGGTCAGTGCGACGAAAATACCCAGGGCGCCCGCGATAATGGCAATCATGATCGCAAACATTTTTTTCAAGCGCCGGCCGGCACCGGGTCCCTCTACGGGTTGTTTAAGCGAGGGCGGCGGTCGCAAGGGCGATGTCCTATCTCTCCCGAGAGCAGGGAATGACGCGCCGTCTTTTTCCGGTGCAGCCCGGGCGCCGGTGGATGCCGGCGTGTGCCGCGGAGCAAGAAGGGGCGTGAGCGTTGAGGTGGGCCCCTTTGCCGGCCCTCAAGCAGCGCCTCGTGCTTCCGGTAGATCCGCGGTGCCGGCGGGCAGCGAAGTGTGCCACAGAGAAAAAGCGGCCAGACGGCCGGCCCGAGCTACGCGCGCTGGGCGGACCACTTCCCTGCCCCGTACTCGCCGAGGGAGACCTCGCCCGACATGCGGCCTTGGGAAACCGAGCCCCTGAAGTCGTAGGCGAGGCGCGTGCCCTCGAGCGGCAGCGAGCTGCGCAGCCGTACCTGCGTGCCACGGACCGTGCCGCGCACGCTGCCCTGCGCTTTGCGGCCGAGGTGCTGCCCCGTCACTGCGTTGCCTGACGCGGCCAGCTTCAAGGTGTGCTCGGTGGAGCCGCGCACAAATTCGATCTTCACGCGCCATTCGCCCGAGAGGTCGGCCGCAGCCGCTTCCACCGACTCGGTCTGCTCTTTCGGCGCGTTCCGGAGAATCTCAGACAGCCGAGCCGCGACGAGCCTGGCGTCACCCGGTTTCATCGCCACCGGGCGGATGACGAACGAATGCGCGTCCCCCTCGGCGTGCGACATGATGCGAGGCTCGCCATCGAGCAGCGCGCGGCCGATCTGCCCGGCGGTGAGCCCGATCAGGCGCGGGTCCCAGGAGACTTCAAGCACCGGGAACGGGCTGGCGCCGGCGGGCGGCAGCGGCTTGGAGGCCACGCCGGGCACGCGCGTCACGGCGTCTCCGATTGCTTTCAACCAACCCTCCCACATGCGGTACTCGCGCTCGACGTCGTGCTTTTTCCAAAGCTCGACTGCCGCGAGCATGCCCATGATTTCTTCTTTACCCACCTTCATCGACCGCCCGAAGGCGTGGTGCGGCGAGCTGTTGAGCCAGGCTGCCTTGACGAGGTCGCGGCGGCCGAGCAGCAGGCCCGCGCATTGCGGCCCGCGCAGATATTTCCCGCCGCTGTAGGCGACCAGATCGGCCCCGCGCGCGAGGAACGGGTTCGGAGTGACCGGCAGCTCGGCGGCGGCGTCGACGATGACGGGGACGCCGCGGCGGTGCGCTGCCTCGACCATCTGCTCGAGACGAATCCTGCCTTTCGCCTCACCGGTTCCGAGCACCGCCACGAGCGCGGTACGGTCGGCGAGAGCGGCGTGAAACTCTTCGGGCGCATCGATCTCGATGAGCTTCACGCCAATGCTGCGGAGGGCGTGATCGTACTGGTTGCGCGACTGCTTCGGCATGATGACCTGGTCCTTGAGGCCGCGCAGGTCGGGCAATTGCTGCATCTTCTCGGGATCGGCGCCGGCTACCGCGGCGGCGGTGGCGTGGGCGAGCGCGGCGGCACAGCCGGCGGTCACAATGGCCGACTCGGCGCCCAGCAGACCGGCAATCCGCGCCCCGACTTTGTCCATCAGCTCATCGAGATTAACCGAGTAATGGGATGCCTCTTCCATCGCCCGCTTCACCTCGGGCCAGGTGAGCGCGCCGCCGTTGATGGTGTACGTCGCGGTCAGGTTGATGAACGGCCGCACGCCGATTCGGGTATAGACCTCGCGCCCGTTGGTGGCGCGCGCGGCGCGCGCCGGCATCATGCCCGCGGCCGCCGCGGCGCCGCCGAGGCGAAATGTATCTCTCCGGCTGATTCTTTGTTTCATCGCGATACTCCTCAGTCAACGTACGCGATGCAGTCGATCTGCAGCAACTGCCCGCGCCGCCGGAAGCCGGTCGCGCCCCAGTAAGAACGCGCCGGGCGGTTTTTCGGAAAAAACGTATTGTAAACCTCGTTCATCGGCTCCCAATTGTTCTCCGGATCGACGAGCGCGACCGAGACTTTCAGCACGTTGTCGAGCGACGAGCCGGCCTTCTGGAGCGAACCCTTCATGATGTTCAGGGCGTCCGCGGTCTGCTCCCGGATGTCGCCCGGCTTGGGCCGGCGTTCGGGATACCAGCCGCCAATGCCGCTCAGGAACAGCAGGTGCCCGGAGCGGATGGGTCCGCCGGCGGCCTGCTTCTTCGGCGTCCACTCCGCCCTTTCCTGCGCGGAGGCGGCCTCGCCGGCCAGGAGCGCGAGCGCGCCCGCCTTCAGCATCGCGCGGCGTGAGTTGTTCGATTTGCGCTGTGCCATGGTTTGCGGGAATTGTACGCCGGGAGCACCGCCGGATGCAATCGGCCGTCCGCCGCCCAGCACGACCGCTCCCGAGCCGGGCGCCTTAGCAAGCGATATCCGTCCACATTTGAGGGCGGGCGGATAGCCTGCCTACGGCGCCGGCTTCGGAGAGGGAGCATGGCGCCGCCGCGGGGCGATGCCGGTGGGTGGCCTTCGGGGCACATTCCGCTCACGCGGTCGGCCACACGTCACCGATGGTGAGAAACGCGGGCTATAATTCGGACATGCGCAGTGCGTGGGTGGCCTCGCGTCTGAACGATCCTGTCCGGACGCAAATGCATTACGCCCGCAAGGGCGTTCTCACCGAAGAAATGCAATACGTGGGGCGGCGCGAGAATCTCAATCCCGAGCAGGTCCGCTCCGAGGTCTCGCGCGGCCGCATGATCATTCCCGCCAACATCCGGCACACCAACCTGGAGCCGATGAGCATCGGCGTCGCCTCGACCTGCAAGATTAACGCCAACATCGGCAACTCGGCGACCACTTCGAATATCGAGGAAGAGCTCGACAAGCTGCGCTACTGCATCAAGTACGGCGCGGACACGGTGATGGATCTTTCGACCGGCGGCGACATCCCGCGCATCCGCCAGGCCATCATCGAGAACTCGCCCGTGCCGGTCGGCACCGTGCCGATCTATGAAGCGCTCAGCCGCGTCCGCCGCGTGCAGGACCTTAACATCAGCCTGATGCTCGAAGTGATTGAAGAGCAGGCCGCGCAAGGCGTCGATTACATGACCATTCACGCCGGCGTGCTTGTGCAGCATATCCCGCTGACCACAAAGCGCGTCACCGGGATCGTGAGCCGCGGCGGGTCGATTCTGGCCGAATGGATGGTGAAGAACCACAAGCAGAATTTTCTCTACGAGCGCTTTGACGATCTCTGCCGGATCTTCCAGAAATACGACGTGAGCTTTTCACTCGGCGACGGCCTGCGGCCCGGCTCGATCGCCGACGCCAGCGACGACGCTCAGTTCGCGGAGCTGAAAACGCTCGGCGAGCTCACGAAAGTCGCCTGGGACTACGACGTGCAGGTCATGATCGAAGGCCCCGGCCATATTCCCATGGACCAGATCCAGCTCCAGGTGGAGAAGGAGATGGAGATGTGCCATGAAGCGCCGTTCTACACCCTGGGACCGCTGGTGACCGACTTCGCCCCGGCCTACGACCACATCACCTCGGCGATCGGCGCGGCAATGATCGGCTGGTACGGCGCGTCGATGCTCTGTTACGTCACACCCAAGGAGCACCTCGGGCTGCCTAACCGTGAGGATGTCAAGCAGGGCATCATCGCCTACAAGATTGCGGCGCACGCCGCTGACATTGGCCGGCATCGGCCCGGCGCGCGCGACCGCGATGACGAGCTGTCCCGCGCGCGCTACCGCTTCGACTGGAATCGGCAGTTCGAGCTCGCTCTCGATCCCGAGACTGCCCGCTCGATGCACGATGAGACACTGCCCGAGGAAGGCTTCAAGGACGCGCACTTCTGCTCGATGTGCGGTCCGAAGTTCTGTTCGATGAACATCTCCGCGAAAGTCGAGTCCTTCACGGTCGAGGATGCAGAGGCAGTGCTGGGTGGAAGCGGGAACGGGTCCGCGGAGCTGGTGCAAGTATCGAAGGAGTAATCGACTCGCTCGAGGTGCAGCCGGACGACCGGGTGCTGCTGGTAGGCGCTCCCGCCGCAGATGCCGTGCTCCGGCTGGCGGCGCGCCTCACCCGCGGGCTGGTAGTCGTGATCGGCCCTGAGGCGTCTGTGCCCGATGCCCGGAAGGCCACGGCGCAAGTCGAAAATGTGATGTGGCTCGCCGCTTCTGCGGACGGCCGCATTCCCTGGCAGGACGGGTTCTTTGGCAAGATCGTCGCTCCCCTGCGCTCCGGCGAAGTTTTGCGTGTGCTTGCGCCCGAAGGCGAATTGCTGATCGCGGCGGCGGAGCAGTAGGATATCCAAAGCGGCAATTCAATGCCGTAGAAAGGCGTCCGGCCGCCAAGAGTGGCGCCGCCTTATCATATTCTGGCAGCCACACTTTACGAACAGCACCTCAGAACGCACACTTACTACCAGGCGCTCGCAAGCCAGGAGTCTGGTCGCAGGTAAGAAAGTGCAGGAAATTCTAAAAACTGCCTGGCATCGGCTGCCGCGAGTTGACCTGATCGCCGTGCGGTTGCAAACCCCTCATCAGGGCTGCGCCTCCCAGAGAATCTGGACGGCCCGCCATTACACACGAGCCCAGGAGCGGCCGAGAACGCAATAACCGGCCATCACGTCAGATTCTTGAGCAGAGTCCCCCAAAAGAATGATATCATTCCCACAGATATCAGCATCTTGGCCGAAGGTGGAAGAGGAGAGTCGCATGACCGTGCTGAAGCGAATTCGTGTCTGGCGACATGCGCCTTTGATGATCGCCTGCTGTATTCTCCAGGCACAGCTTGTGGCCAGCATCATCTTTGAATCGGCCTCGCCGGCGGCCTCCAAGTACCCTGCCATCGCAGTTGCAAATAACGCGTTCGCGCAACAAGCTCCGGGCGTGCGGTTTCACATCACTCAAAGTACAGAGATCGAGTCGATCGGCGTCTGGATTTACCACAACAATTTTACGACTCCCGGACTGTTCGGCGAGATTTTCGCGCTCCCGGACTCAATCTCATTTCCCTCAACGGATCCCTACTCCAGTTCCGGCCTCGCGCGAGCGTATTTCGGCGAATATAATTCTGAGGAGCCGGCCGATTTGGTCGCGCCGCTGTCAGTTACCCTGCGCCAGGGTACTATGCTCTTGTCATCGGTTCGACGCCGTTCAGCGAATGGGGAATCCCTTATGGAACTGATACGCCGGGAGTCGTTCCTACCGACTTCATCATCTACGCGGGAGGGTTTTCAGTTTCCTTCCTCCTCCCAATTGGCACCAAGGGCCCGACGGGATGCGATTTTTCATTAACGGGACGGCCGTACCGGAGCCTTCTTCCGTGATCTTGATCGTGCTGCCGATTTTGACTTATTTGTTCTTGCGAAGGGTGCGAACGAAAGTCGCCTCTTAGAATCGGCAGAACAGCGGCTAGTCAAATACGTGCGCGGGACTGCCTGCCTGTCTTTGAGGTTGATTATGGCGTCATCGTTCACGTTCGCAGCCGCGCCGATCCGCTATAGTATGTACTGCAGTGCGGAGGCCGGATGAAGCTTGCACGTGACACACCGACGCTCCGAACGGACACATTGGCCACTGGGCGGCACAGCCAGGGCAGGCCTGAAGTCCGCCTGCTGTGCGCCGCCGCGTTGCTGTGCTCTGCGCCCGGCCTCGATGCTGCTGATCGGGCAGTTTTTACTGCCCGGTTTGAGATCGTCAATCGACCGGCCGGCTCGGTGTCCCGGCAGCCGGTGAAGGGAAGATACCTGGAGGCGGTACGCTCCGACGGCTCGAGAGTGCAAAGAAACCTGAATGGGCCCGGAGACTCCGTGAGCGAACGTGACGTAGCGACAATCACTCTGCTGCCCGTCGATCAGCGGGTCCTTGTAGATTACGCTGTGCACATGAAATCCACATATCCGCTGAAGCCGGGCAGCAGTTCACGGGCATGGTTCCCTACGGATCCTTTGTGTCACGACGTCTATCCGCCTGGTTCGTACTCGCTTGTCCCCTATGGCTACTTGGGCGCGGAAGAACTCTCAGGGATAGAGACGCGAAAATACACGCTTGAGGACAGCAGAATGCGGACAACGCAGTTTCGCGCGCCGGCGCTGAATTGCTTTGCCATCAAATCTGTCACCGAGTTCAAGGGGGCCGACGGTCACGTTGAGCAGACCGCAACACAGGAGGCGAAAGTTATCATGGGTCCACCCGATGAGCGGCTGTTTGAGATTCCGCCGGACTTCAAGGAAGGGAAACCTTCGGATCTGCAAAGGGCGCGGATGCGGCGCGAAGGCAAAGG
>JACOTZ010000454.1 GCA_016178155.1 Acidobacteriota bacterium | reverse complement strand
TTATCGCGAGGCTCCGCCCTCACCGGTTTCCCGGCTCGGACGCTCGCAAGCTATCAAGTCCTACCAACAACTACTTGAGTGGGTCCTTCCCCCACTGGTGATCTGCCCCGTTGGGGCGCACTGACGAACCTCGGCTAGCCGAAAACGGGCGGAGCTGAGCACCCACTGGCGCCGGGCGCGGGACATAAAGCGGCCAAACGTGCGGCTTCCCCCACACCCGACGCGGGCTCAGGCCAGCTCGGTGCGCCTGGTTTCGGGCAGCAGAAACACCAGTCCCGCTGCCAGCACAAAAAAGCCCGAGCTGAGCGCCAGCGCCGGAGCGAACCCGGAGCGGTCGGCCACCGCCCCCACGATGAACGGCGCGGCCGCGCTCAACCCGCGTCCCAGATTATAGGTGAGACCCTGCCCGGTGGCCCGTACCGGCGTCGGATATAACTCGGCCAACATCGCGCCGAACAGGGAAAAATAGCCGGTTCCGAAAAACCCGAGCAGCGGTGCGAGCACGGGCAGCATCCCGGAAGATCCCCAGCGCGGCAGAGACCCATACACGGCCGTCAGCGCCGCCGCCGCTGTGACGTACGCCGCGAAGGTGATGCGGCGGCCGAAGCGGTCGCCGGCGACGCCGAACAGAATGTAGCCGGCGAGTGCGCCGGCCTGCATCAGAATCACCCAGGCGCTGGTGGTGACGATGGTCAGCCCGGCGCCGCCCTCAGACGCCGGCGCCCCCAGAAAACCCGGCAGCCAGGTGAACAGCCCCCAGTAGGCGAACATGGTGGCGCTCGCGAGTGCCGAGGCAATCAGAGTGATCCGCCTGAGCGGCCTGCGGAACAGGTCGCCGATGCTGCCCCGGAACCGCCGCTCCGTCCAGATGGGAGGCTCCACCACCTTTCGGCGGATGGGGATCACCAGCAGCGCGGGCAGCAGACCCACAAGGAACAGTACGCGCCAGCCGAATCTGGGCAGCACGAAAGCCGCGACCGCTGCGGCCAGCATGTATCCAACCGCCCAACCGGATTGCATAAAACCGATTGCCTTCCCCCGGTCCTTCGCGGGCCAGCTTTCCGAGACGAGCGTCGCTCCGGCCGACCATTCTCCGCCCAACCCGAGTCCGACCAGAGCGCGCCAGAACAGCAGGCCCGCGAGGCCCCCCGAGAGCGCCGTTCCGGCGGAAGCGAAAGAATACGTCAGGATCGTCAGCATCAGTGTGCTGCGGCGGCCGATCCGGTCCGCCAGCCACCCGGCCAGCGCGCCACCGGCCGCCGAGGCCATCATGGTCACTGACCCAACCGCGCCCGCCTGCGCCCTGCTCAACCCGAATTCCGCCCGCAAGCTGTTGATGGCGAACACATAGAGCATGACATCGAGTGCATCCAGCATGAAGCCGAACATCGCCGCCCACAGCGCCAGCCAGCGTGCTTCGCGAAAGCGCGCAAAGCTGCGCTCCGCCTCCGGAGGCTTCCCGGCCGTATCGTGCATCCGACCTTTCCCCAGTGTGCCGTCCTCGCGGACCGCTTAGCCGCTAAAGCGCGCGTTTCGGACGTGTTCATTCTGCCGCGACGGTGAGGACCGGTTGTCGCATCCCGGTACTCCCGCGGCTGGCCCGCCAGGCCGCTCGCCGGCCGCGGCATCGGCCCAGTATACTGAAGGAGAGTAACTTCCGGGCCATCCGCTGCGCCTAGTCAATGGACCGGTCGAATCGTTTCGCTCATGTCGGCTATCCCGAGTACCACGCCTGTTCAGGCGCCTCCGCCTATACGGGTGGAGCCCAAGGCTCCATTGCCGCGCGGCCGGTCGCCGTGGAAGTGGCTGTTCCTCATTGCGCTGGTTCTGATCGGCGCCTATGTTGCCTATCGCGCGAGCGCGACTCGCCCTCAGCCGCAGGCGCCCAAGCCTGTAGCGAGCATACCCACCGCGAAAATACGGCTTGGAACCCTGGAGCGCACCACGCGTATTGCCGGCGTGACCTCGGCCAAGAACTACATCAACATCACCGCGCCGCGTCTGCGTGGTCCTGAGTCGCGCGGCAATCTTGTACTCCTGAAGCTGACGCCTTCGGGCACGTCCGTGAAGAAGGGCGACGTAGTGGCCCAGATCGACCCCCAGAGCGCGCTGGACCACATCGACGACGTCACCGACACGGTCGAGACCGCGGAAGCCGACGTGCGCAAGCGGCAAGCCGAGCAGTCCGTTGAATGGGAGAACCTGCAGCAAACCATGCGCGTGGCCAAATCCGAGCTGGACAAGGCGCGCATCGATTACTCGGCCGCCGAGGTCCGCACCGATATCGAACGGCAGCTCCTGAAGCTCGCGCTCGACGAAGCCGAAGCCAAGTACAACCAGCTTCAGAAGGACCTGGCCTCCAAACGGATCTCCCAACGAGCCGAGCTGCGCGTCCTCGAATTGACCCGGGAGCGCCATAAGCGGCACCTCGGAAGGCACCAGGCGGACCTGCAGAAGTTCACCATGCGCGCCTCGATGGATGGCTTGGTGGTCGTCCAGGTCAACTTCCGCGGGGGCGATTTCAGCCCCTTCCAGGAAGGTGACCAGGTCTATCCCGGCATGATCTTCGCGAAGATCGTGGATCCCAAGAGCATGCAGGTGGAAACGTTGATCAACCAGACCGAGAGCGGCGAGATCCGCATCGGCCAGACGGCAGGCGCGCATTTCGACGCCTTTGCGGGCCTGACGCTGCCGGCGAAGGTGTACAGCATCGGCGCTCTTGCCAGCGGCGGCTGGCGCCAGAACTTCTATATCCGCAACATACTGGTCCGCGCCAACCTGGAGTCTCTCGACCCGCGCGTGATTCCTGACCTTTCCGCCTCGCTCGACGTCGTGCTCGCGCGCGCCGAGAATAAGCCGCTGGTTCCGCTCGCCGCCGTGACCGCCGCAAACGGCAAGCATTTCGTCTACGTGAAGACGGGCGAGACCTTTGAAAAGCGGCAGGTCGAGCTCGGCCTGGAGAGTAACCGCCAGGCCGTGGTCCTCGCGGGCCTGCGGCCCGGAGATGAAGTGCGGCTGAATTGAGCCGTTGAAGCGCTTCTCGCATCCCGCAGCCGGTTACCTGCTCTCTCTACCCGAGCGCCTGGTGCGTTCCATCACCGCGCTCGCCTCGGGTCTGGTGCGCGAAGCGGGAGAAGTGGCGCTTCCACGCGCGGTCCGCAGAAGCCGTCTTTACACCTCGCTCGTCGATTCCACGCTGCGCTTTCTCATCGAGCAGGTCGGCCAGATCGAAGGGACGTTTCCGGAGGGCGAAAAGCTCGCCGAGAACTTTCTGCTCCGCCGCACCGCGGGCAATGGCCTGGAACTGATCGGGATCCTGACTTTCCATGCGTCGCCGGTTTGGGTGATGGCGGCGCTGGCCGACATTTCCGGCGCCGGCCGGCAGCTCATGCGCGAGATCGCCGACGCGCTGCGGGCCGAAGGCCTGCTGCGGGACGGCGCGAACATCGAGACCATGGAGCAACTGCTCGACGGTCTCGAAGCGACCGCGGCATGCATGGCCGAGACCATCAACACGCCTCCGCTCGACGTGCGCACGCTGCGCTCGGACTGGGCCGCCGTTCAACAGAACGTCAAACGCATCCCGGCTCCGGCGCTGCCATCGCAGGAGACGGTGGTGCGCGCCTGGCGCGAGCTGCGGGCCGAGGCCTTGCGCCAGAACAAGTCGGTGTTCGAGCTGTCCTCCCTCATGGCGTTCTCGGCGGTGCGCGAGCTGCCGCAGAACCTGCTCTGGCTCGGCAAGTCGGCGGCGCTGGCGGCGCGGCGCACGGGCGAGATCTTCGGCGGCGCGCTGCTCGATCATTACAGCTCGACGCTCGAAGAGATCCACCGGACAGGCTATTTCGCGTACTTGTGGCGCGAGTACCGGCCATACCTGCGCGGCGCCGTCCTGCAGTTTTCACCGAAGCGCATCTCCCTCACCCAGCGTCTCCTCCACCGCGGTGAAAGCTAACTCCCGTTTGGCAAAGGCGCAGCTCCCGGCCGCGGCTTGTATCCGCGGCACTTGCGCCGAGCGTCAATACGACAGTGGAGGGATGCGGGCCGGCGCTGCGCATCGCGATCCTAGTGAATACAAAATGGGGCCGGGGCCGAAGACTCGTGCTGTAATCACCGGCGTCTCGCTGGCGGCGTTTCTCGCGGCAGCGCCCGGCGGCCGCAAGCCGGCCGCGGCCAAACCGGAGCCCGCGCCGCGGATCCATGAGCATGCGCTGCGCGCGCACGTGTCGTTCCTCGCATCCGATCTGCTGGAGGGTCGCGGCACGCCGTCGCGGGGGTTGGAGATTGCAGCCGAGTATATCGCCGCGCAGTTCCGCGTCGCCGGGCTCGAGCCGGCGGTGAATGGCGGCTATTTCCAGACTGCGCACCTGATCTCGCGCCGGCACCATCGGGAGCAGTGGAAGCTCCGCCTGGATACGCCCGAGCAATCGATCACGCCCGCCGCCGGGCAGCTTGCCGGGTCCTTCGCCGGACCGCAGGAGGTGGCCGATGCCGCGGTGTGGAAAGGCGCGCTGCCGGAGATGACCGGCGAGGAGCCCGTCCGCGGCAAAGCGCTCGCCACCGACA
>JACOTZ010000453.1 GCA_016178155.1 Acidobacteriota bacterium | reverse complement strand
GGCGCCAAACCCGCCCAGGACACGGCGAAGATCGCACTTCAGCAGTTGGCGTCCACGCCCGGAGATTTCGAAACTCTGCGCCGCGAGACAAGCGAATGGTGGAGCCGGTTCTGGGCACGCGGCGGAGTCTACATGCACAGCGCATCCGGGCAGGCGGACTTCGTCGGCGCGAACTACACGTATTTTCTTTACCTGATGGGCGCCAGCTCGCGTGGTGACTTTCCGCCCCGCTTCGGCGGAATGCTCTGGTTCACCGATGGCGATATGAGCCGCTGGGGGTCCCAATACTGGTGGGCCAACACTTCCGCGTACTACGGCAACCTGATGCCGGCGAATCGGCTGGAACTGATGGATCCGATGTTCAGCATGTACTCGAACATGATCGACTCCGCCGCCATCGCAGCCCGCCGGCAGTGGGGTTCGCAGGGCATGTGGATTCCGGAAACCACGTTCTTCAACGGTCCGGAGCTGCTGCCCGATGATATTGCCAGGGAGCTGCAGGATTTAGTGCTGGTGCGCAAGCCTTGGGCCGAACGCTCGGCGCGTTTCGACTGGTACGCAAACACCAAGAACCGTCATAACAGCCGCTGGAACTTCCGCGCCGATGGCGACTGGGAGCACGGTTACTACATGTTCAAGGCCAAAGGCTCCGGCGCCTTTGGGCATACCAGCCACATTCTGGGCGTGGCTGCACGGATCGGCAACCTCGCCTGGCAGAGATACCAGTTTACGGGCGATCTCTCTTGGCTACGCGGACGCGCCTACCCCTTCATCCGAGGAGCGGCCGAATTTTATCGAAACTTCCCGAATCTAAAGAAAGGCGACGACGGCTTTTATCACATCAACCATACGAATAGCGGGGAATCGGCTTGGAATTCGCGGGACGCACCCTACGAGGTTGCGTGCATGCACATGATATTTCCGCTGGCGGCTCGTGCCTCCGAGGTCCTTGGTGTTGACGCCGAGCTCCGGCCCCGGTGGCGCGAGATCAAGGAGCACCTCGTGCCCGTTCCGCCTGGCGGGCGCTGTGGTACCGGCAGTGAAATCGCCGTCGGCCGGCCTTACGGCGCGTTCGTATACAACGGGCCGGGAGCCGTCGAACCGGCGGGTCCCGAGGCGGAATTGAAACGCCGCTTCCTCGGCTTCACGCGCCTCGGCAGCTTCATCGATCCTGAAGGCAGCGGCGGAGCGAGAATCTTCCGCAACCACCTGCGGCTGCGGGAGGGGCCGGGCGCGATCGACGCCGAACACATCGCCGGCCTGAGCGCCGGCATTCACGAAACGCTGCTCGACAGTCACCCCGAATTGCCCGGCGACGCAGAGCCGATCTCGATTTTCAACCGCTGGCCCCGCGATTGGGATGCCGCCTTCACCCTCCTGGCGCGGGGCGGTTTTCTCGTCAGTTCCGCGGAAAAGCATGGCGCGATCCCGCTGGTCGAGATCGTCTCGCAGCTCGGCGGCATCTGCCGTCTCGCCAACCCGTGGCGCGGTGACGTGACGCTGTACCGGAATGGCCGCAAGGCCGAAGATCTTTCGGGCGAGTCGCTGTCGTTTCCAACCGCCAGGGACGAGACGGTTGTTGTCGTGCGCAGGGGCTCTTTGCCTGTTCCCTTGCAATTTCCTTGAGACACCAGGAAGCTGCCGCTGGCCCTGGGCGAAGCGGAACAGAGGGCTGTAAGTCGTTGGGAATGCCTTCTGCCAGGGCGCCCTTGCCTGCTTAGCCGCGTGAGGCTGCCGAATCCGCCATCTCACCGTGCGGGAGCACGGCGAGGAGCACAATCCGGCCGGCCTCATTTTGAGTGATTCCGAGATCCCCCGCGAGCTCGCGCAAAAGGTGGCGGGCGCTGAATAATCCCCAATTCTGCGTGCCCACCCGGCCGCCGGAGATGGCGAAGCCCGGATCGAGCGCTGCTTCGAGGTCGGCTTCCTGAACGCGGGTGTCGAGAAACTCGATCGATATGTGCAGGCGGTCGCCGGCGAGGGCCGTGCGCACTGCGACTTTCCGGTCCTCGCTCTCGATCGCGCGCCGCAGCAGCGTCGCTAGTGCGGCGCTGAGGATTTGCGGGCGGCACAGTACGGGAGCAAGCGGCGTCAGCTCCAGGTCGATGCCGGCGCGACCCTCGGTTTCCGCCCCGGCGAGCGCCGCGACGTCGCGGATGAGCTGATTCAGGTCGACCAGTTGCACTTCCGCGCGATCGAGATTGGTGAACCGCTGCATACGGCCGATGATCAGCGAGAGCCGCCCGGCGGCTTCGGAAATATTGCGGCAAAGCGGTTCGGCGGCGTCGAGGAACCGGCTCTCTCCCTCGCGGGCGCGCTGGCGTTGGACCGCTGACAGGAGTGTGTCCGCGCCGCCTCTGAGTGCGCCCAGCGGGCTGTTGAGCTCGTGGCTGAGAGCGGCGGCGAGGCGAGTCACCGAAGCTCCGGCTTCCGCCAGAATCGCGCGGCTTTCCGCGCGGCCGAGAGCTGCCGCGGCGGTGAGCGCCTGGCGCTGGAGAGCGGCGGTTTTTTCCAGCTCCGCCACCTTGGCGTGCTCCGCCTGCTCGGCTTCGGCGAGGCGTGCGTGCTCCAGCCCGAGCGCCGAAATGTTGGAGATGACGGTCAGCAGCGCGAGGTCTTCGGAGGTGAAGCGCCGGTGCGCGGCGAGCGAGTCGGCGTACACCAGCCCGAGCACGCGCTCGTGTGTCTGCAGGGGCACCGCCATCAGACTGCGAACATTCTGCCCGACGATGGTGGCTTGCGAGCGGAGCGTATCCTCGAGTTCGACGTCCTCCACTAAGAGCGAAACGCGTTCTCTGGTGACCCGTTCCCGCACGGCTGTGCTGATCCGCAGCGCCGGGCCGCGGCTGGCGGCGGTCACCAGGCCGCTCGAAGTGAGAGTCATCACGGCGCCGCGGTCGGCCGCAACCGCTTCCAGGCAGAGTTCCAGGATCGATTCCATCAGCGCCGCGGGATTGCGATGGACTACCAGCTCCTGGCCGGCGCGAATGAGCGCGCCGACGTGCCGCGAGCTCCAGCCGCGTCCCACCGCGCACACGTCATCGAGGGCCCGGTCGAGAGTGGTGACCAGCGTGGAAGTGTTCTCATCCCACTCGCTCGTAGCCAGGAAGTCGATCTCGAGCCGGCCGGCTGAAATCCGGTCGCCCGGCCGCAGGCATTGGCGACCGGCAACCGGTGCCCCATTTACAAGCGTCCCATTCTTGGTTTCCAGGTCGCGGACAAACCAGTCACTGCCTGTCCTTTCCAGGAGCGCGTGGTTGCGCGACAGTTTTGGATCGTTGGGGTAGCAAAGGTCGTTGCCCGTGGCGCGGCCGACCGTGAGACGGTCACCCGCTAGCGCGAGAGTCCGGACGCCGCCGCCGGCAGTGCGGATGAGAAGCTCGGGCACTGTCATTCCATGGTAGCTGTTAACGGGTTCGGCCGCGAAGCGCCTGCGGGGGGCGCAGGCAGGCAAGCACCCACGCCGGAGCGCCGGCGGTCATCCTACCGGCGCAAAGTGCGTCGAGGAGGTCCGAAGACCTACACTGGAATTTAGGGAGTAAATAGTGCGGAGCTGGTGTCTTGTTCTTTTGCTGCTGGCGGCCTGGAGGCCCGCGCCGGCCGCGGACGATGTCTTTACCCGCGTCGAGAAGGTCGTCGCGATCGGCGACCTCCATGGCGACTACGAGCAGTTCCTGGTGGTGCTGCGGGCGGCGGGTCTGGTAGACGCCAGGGCCAAGTGGATCGGCGGCCGCGCCCACCTGGTGCAGACCGGCGACGTCCTCGACCGCGGTCCGGATTCGCGCAACATCATGGACTTGCTGATCGAGCTGGCCACCGAGGCGCGCAGGGCGGGTGGCCAGGTGCATGCGCTGATTGGCAACCACGAGACCATGAATTTGATCGGCGATCTGCGCTACACTTCGCCCGCCGAGTTCGACTCCTTCCGCACCAACGATTCCGAGACTGTGCGCCAGAAGTTCTATCGCCGCCGCGTGGTTCACGAGCTGCGGCAGCCGGAATCGGACGAGCCGCCGCCCAAGCTGGATGACGATTACAGGAAGCAGTGGGAAGCCCGGCACCCGCTTGGGTACTTCGAACATCGCATGTCGTTCGCCCCGGACGGCAAGTACGGCCGCTGGATCCGCGGCAACAACGCGATCCTCAAGATCAATGACACTCTCTTCCTGCACGGCGGCATCAGCCCCAAATACCGTGCATACTCAGTGCGCGAGATCAATGAGGAGGTCCGGCGCGAGTTGCGCGACTTCAACCGCTTGCCGGGCGGATTCGTGCTGGACAGCGAAGGCCCGCTGTGGTATCGCGGCCTGGCCACGGAAGACGAGACGCTGCTCGGAAACCATGTCGACGGCCTGTTGGCCACGTACGGAGTAAATCGCATCGTAATTGGACATACCATCACGGGAAGCACGATCCTGCCGCGCTTCGGCGGCAAGGTGGTCATGATCGACGTCGGGCTGTCGAAGGTCTATGGCGGGCCGCCGGCCGGTCTGGTTCTCGAAAAAGGCACGGCCTATGCGCTGCATCGGGGCGAGCTGATCCCGCTGCCCGGTCCCGGCACGAGCGTGCTCGACTACCTCAAGCAGGTCGCGGAGCTCGAGCCGGCCAACTCGCCGTTCCGCAGGAAGGCGATGGAAGTCGGGGCATCCCGGTAGACGCCGCTCTGGCCGTCATTCCGCGGGGGCAGAACCCGGTGCCGCACTCGAACAGTACGCCTGCCCGATAGTCCTGTTCCATTCCTGAACGGGAGCGGGTCGCGGAGTAGACCCGCGAAGGTCGGAAGAACTCGAGGCCGCTCCCGGCCTTCAGCACGGCTGGGCGCGCCGCCGGCCTGAAAGCGCTGTACGCTGAAGCCCGCGCAGTCCCCTGAGTCTCGTTCGACCGTTATGAGTAGCGTAACGGGCTAGCGCTTCCGGACCATTTCATAGAGCACCGCATTTTCACCCTTCTTGGCGCACTCGGCCTCGAAAAACTTCACGATCTGATCGCGTCGGGCCATCAATCCGTTGACCTCGGGTGGCGTCAGGTATTCCCCCGTTTCCCGCTTCACGTCAGCGATCTGCAAATTGCGGAGAGCATCGAGCAGCTTGCGGTCGCACCTCACCAGGTTCTTAGCTTCTTTGACGCTCTTATAGAGCCGAAAGGCGCGCGTGTGGTCGATCATCCAGACGTTCCAGTCCTTGGTCACGAGGACGTTCTGGAGGTTGCGGTCGACGTTATAGATGAGCTGATCGAATATGCGCAGCAAGTACATCTGGCGGTTCCACGCCTCGGGGTCGGGGGGCTCAATCTTCTTCTTGTGGCGTGTGACTTCGTCCATGAGAACGTCATCGACCCACCAGGTCACGGCGCACAGGCCCAGACCCGGCAGGCGGCGTTCCACCGAGGGCGGGATCATATCCAAACCGAGCAGCCTGTCAAGCCGATAGGCGGCGATGTTGAATTTCCAGCTATCGCGGAAGTTCATTTCCGTGCCGCGATCGGTCTGGAACTGCGGTTTCCGCACATCGACGTTTTGCACGTGAGCGTCATGGGTCAGCTTGCCGTCGCTCAGCGTGGCGCGGATGGAGCCGGTCACTCCGATGTTGATGCCGCGGGTCTTGACGACTTTGGCGTTTAGCAGGAACTGCTCTATGGCTTCGCGCGTGAGCCGGGGCGCGGCGGTTTCCTGGGCGAGCAGCGAACCCGCGGAGAGGAGAAGCGGAATGCAGCAGAGTGATACGCGTCGCATGGATGCACCTTCGATCGCCCCAAAGTATATATCAGCAGCATGCCCCGGGCAAGGGCGAGTTCCTGCGTGTTCCTGCGTCTGGAAATCGGGGGAGTATAATTATCTTGTGCGTGTCAAGACTTCTATCACACTACCCCGGGATTTACTGAAGAGTATCGACCAGATCGACGCGAATCGCTCTGCTTTCATCGAACGGGC
>JACOTZ010000452.1 GCA_016178155.1 Acidobacteriota bacterium | reverse complement strand
GAACTGCGTGCGCAAGCACCTGTCGTCGATCAAAGGCGGCAGGCTCGCCGCGCTCGCCCATCCGGCGGCGGTGCTCAGCCTTATCCTCTCCGATGTCATCGGCGACAAGCTCGACGTGATCGGCTCCGGCCCGACGGCGGCCGATTGGACCACCTTCGACGACGCCCTCGCCATCCTGCGCAGGTTCGACCTGGCGGACAAGGTGCCGGCCAGCGTGCGCAACCACCTCGAGCAGGGCGCGGCAGGCGCCGTTCCTGAAACGCCGAAGCCCGGCTCGCCCCAGCTCGACCGTACCCAGAACCTGATCGTCGGCAGCAACTACCTGGCGCTCGATGCGGCGGCGGCGGCGGCGAAGAGCCTCGGCTATCGTACGCTCGTGCTCTCGAGCATGATCGAGGGCGAGACGCGCGACGTGGCCAAGGTCCATTGCGCCATCGCCAAAGAGATTCAGTCATCCGGCCGGCCCCTGAGGGCGCCGGCATGCGTGATCTCGGGCGGCGAGACGACCGTGACCGTTCGCGGATCGGGCAAAGGGGGCCGCAATCAGGAATTCGTCCTCGCGGGGGCAATCGACATTGCGGGTCTCGACGGCGTCGTCATCCTGAGCGGCGGCACCGACGGCAATGATGGGCCGACCGACGCGGCCGGTGCGGTCGCCGGCGGAAGCACCCTCGCTCGCGCCAAGGCAAAGGGCCTGGACGCCCGCGCCTTTCTCGACAACAATGATTCCTACCGCTTCTTCGACCCCCTGGGCGGCCTGATTCGCACCGGTCCGACCGGCACCAACGTCATGGATGTACGCCTGGCGCTGGTGGGGTAGTGCCGTTCGCAGACTGCTTGCTTACGCGTTCATTCTGATCCGCGATCGCGAGGCAGCGGTGGCCAAATATTTCCCCGTGTGCCGGGCAAGACACCGACGCTTCCTATTCAACCCTACGGATCGCAGGTGACTGGCACGACCCCAAGGAGTGGTGGACCTCCGTTCCGCAGCGGCCGATGCGGAGCTTTGCCAGTCGATCACTAACCGAAGTTCGTTCACGCGACCGTCAATTTCGGCTTTTTTGAGGGTTCGGACAAGAGCAAGTGCCGTGTTTGCAAGGGCCGCTTCTGAAAAGCGCGATGTAGTGTAGACCTACCCTCTTGTCGCCGGCGGGCGTCTCATGACACGATCAGCCCAGAATGTTTTTGCGGTCGAACCAGCGCAGCAAAGACGGCAAGGAGCATACCTATTGGTCGCTGGTGGAATCGGTGCGCACCCCCGATGGACCGCGGCAAAGAACGCTGTGTCATCTGGGCGAGCTGAACGGTTCGGATCAGGCGCGGTGGCTGAGAACGGTTGAGGTCTTTAATGAACAGGGTGAAGCGCAGCAACTGAAACTGTTCCCGTCGCAGGTGGAACCGCCAGCAGACGATCCGCATGTGGCACGGGTGCTGATCAACCGGGTGCGCCTGGAAAGGACACGACAGTTCGGCGCCTGCTATCTGGGGCTGGAACTTTGGAGGCGCCTGGAACTGGATCATTTCTTCGCGCAAGCGTTGGACGACGATCCAGCCGATGTGCCCTGGTCACGGGTGGCGGCGCTGCTGGCGATCAACCGGCTATGCGCGCCAGGCAGCGAGCTGGCCGTCGAACAGCGCTGGTATCCCTCGACGGCGCTGGACGATCTGCTGGGGATCGAGGAAGGCAAGATCAACGGCACACGTTTGTATCGCTGTTTGGATCGCATCCTGCCGCACAAGACCAAGCTGGAGCGGCACCTCAAAGAGCGCTACGGTGCGCTATTCGGGGCCGAGTTCGACGTGCTGCTCTACGATCTAACGAGCACGTATGTGGAAGGCGCGGCGGAGAACAATCCCATGATGCGCCGGGGCTATTCGCGGGATCACCGTCCGGACTGCGAGCAGATGGTGATCGCGCTCATCGTCAATAGCGAGGGTTTCCCCTTTAGTTACGAGACCTTTGACGGCAACCGCGCCGACGTCTCGACCATGGAGACAATCCTGCGCATGGTCGAGCGCAAGTACGGCAAGGCACGAAGGATCTGGGTGTTTGATCGTGGCCTTGTGAGCGAGGAGAATCTGGCGGCTATCCGCAAGCGTGGCGGCCAGTACCTGGTGGGCACGCCGCGCAGCCAGATGAAGCAATTTGAGGCGGAACTGGCGAAGGACGATTGGACGCAGGTCCGGCCTGAGGTGGAAGTGAAGAAGGTAGCCGTTCCAGGGAGCGAGGAGACTTACATTCTGTGCCGCACAGCGGGCCGCAAGGGAAAGGAGCAGGCCATCCGCAAGCGTTTTCCAGCAGTATGGAAAAGGCCTTGAAGAGTCTGGAGAAGACCATCGCGCTGGGCCGGCTGAAGGACCGCAACAAGATGGAGCGGCGGCTGGGGAAGATCCAGGCACGACATCCGTCCGTTAATGATCTTTATGAGATCTCTCTGCGCGATGCGGCCGAGGGCGTGCGCTTGTTCTGGCAGATGCAAGAAGACCGCAAGAGATGGCGCGATGCGCGCGAAGGGGCCTACTTGCTGCGTACGAATCTGCAGGCCGACACGGCCGAAGAACTGCGGTCGAAGTACATGCAATTGACAGAGGCCGAAGCATCCTTCCGAGCGTTGAAGAGCGAGCTTTCGATTCGACCGTTATTTCACCAACTGGAGCCGCGCGTCAAAGCTCAGGTGCTGGTAGCGTTCCTGGGTTATGCGCTCTGGGTCACGTTGAAACATCTGCTCAAACGCCGGGCGCCGATGGAGCCGAAGCCCACAGCGAGCGGTGTCGAAAACGCCCAGCCTTTCAGCCCTATGAGAGCACTCGCGCTGCTGTCCACGCTGCAAAGCGCCGATATTGTCCTGCCCACGACTGATGGCCGTGAGATCCGCCTGCGTCGCATCACGGAACCCACCGCCGAGCAGAAATCATTGCTTCAGCAACTCCGCCTGAGCCTTCCAGATCGGTTTGAACGCAACCGCGAATGTAGTGTAGACCCGGTAACCGCCCTGAACTGATTTTGAAGTACTTAGCTGATTTCCAGCCCCTTCCGTCACGAACTTGGGCTAGTGGGCTCTACGGCCGCAGCGGAATCTTAACCTCAGGTCCAACGATCCAGGCTGCGCCAATCTGAACAGTCGCCGGGCCTGACGTCATGTCGCTTGGAACTCGAAAGTTCACTTGATACGTATCTGTCGTCCCCGGAACTCCGCCTGCATACATGACCTCCGCCGGCTGGCCGTTCACGGCTACGTCGACGGGCGAGTTCGCCAGATGCAGTGGGCTGGCCGGAAAGGGTTTGCCAGGGTCAACTCCAGGCCGCGTGGGTCCAAGTCCAGTGGCAATCAGAGACAGAATTTCCCCAGGCCGAGCCGGTTTCGCCGCCGTGACCAGTGAAAAATCGTCGCCGTGAACCACGGCCGGTCCATTGGCTGTCATGACAATTTCTGGTCGAAACAGCGGAATCACATGGAGAATGAAGTGTCGCCGCCCACCACTTCCAAGCACCCGCCGGTTGCGGGGGTCTTCGGTCATCGAGGCCTTCCGAGCGTCAGGAAGAGTGCTGTTGATGGGCGAGCTACTCGCTTGCCCTCGTGCCCCCAGAAATGATCCATTCCCGCCGATGATAATAAAGCTAGCGTCCGATACTCCCAAAGGTGCTCCCGGGGGAGGAGTACCGCTCCCCATTCCGGTCGTGGCAATGGTGCCGATCTGCGTGCCGTCCAACTTCAAGATCTCATAATGCCGGTCCAGTATGGCGCCACGCTGCGCGTCGGCAATTGCCTGACCTGCCGATGGATTGACCCGCCTGGAAAACTGAATCCGCCTTTCCGTGAACAGGCCCTTGACGGGTTTGCCATTCACCGAAACGATGTCAGCTATGCCGACTGATTGCGCGAAGTTTGGCTGCAGGGCGAGGGTTGTCCTGTTCAGGTCAATCGCCAGCTTTGCGTAGTCGGTACATCGTTGAAGTAATTGACCATGTTGTCGAGTTCGATATCCAGGATCGTGGCAGGCCCCCCTTGCGCCGGGGCCACTTGACAGAATGCCGCAGTGGATACGGCGAACGGTGCGAGAACTTTCAATTTCCAATTCATGATCTTTTCCTTCGGCGGACTGAGCGGGGGATCGATTCCAGGTGCTCGCACGGCAATGGCCGGACTGCTAACCAACCGGCTTTGAAGTAATTGCACGCTGATCTGGCACTGGCGGGTGTCCGGCAAACGTACACTGTCCGGAATTCTGACGGGTGGCCACAGTCAGGCGCTCGATTATCTTAGCCGGGGCTAATTCTTGCCCGGCGGATGGTCTTCCAGTACGCGCGGGTCGCTGACATCCATGAGATGCCGTCCAAGAGCCTCTTGCGCGTAGCGTTCGCGGATTGACTGCGCACGTCTCTCCAACTCGGTCGCTCGTTTTTTACGCTTGGTCTTTCGCAGCAGCACAGCATACTCTGCCAGGATCGAGCCCACCAGGGGGTGATCTGTGCCCAAAGCTTTCTCCGAGACCGCAAGCGCACGCTGGAACAGAGGTTCGGCTTCCCGTTGCCGGCCGTTCACGGTATATAGCCCCGCGAGGTTGCTGAGCGACCGGGCCACATCGGGATGATCGGGACCGAACGCCTTTTCCCAAATCAGCAAAGCCCGTTCCAGGTAGGAAATCGCCTCAGCGGACCGGCCCGTCTTCTGGCAAAGCAAAGCCAGATTGTTCATTACCAGCGCCACTTCCCAGTGGTCCGGACCGAGTCCCTTTTCAAGCTCCGCCATCGCATGCCGATAAAGAGGTTCGGCCTCCTGGTATCTGCGCCGACCATCGTACAATGCCGCCAAATTGTGGACGAGCCGGGCTGCCTCTACACCCTCGGAAGGCCGGCCGCCGCTGACTTCCATGCACCGCCTGTGGAGTCGCTCAGCTTTGCTGTATTGGCCATTCTCGAGGTACAGCGCCGCCAGGCTGCTCAGCGGCCGGAGTATGGTGGGATGGCTGGCTCCGGCGCTCTTTTCCCACGCCCATAGGGATCGTAGGAACAATCTTTCGGCTTCCGTGGTCTTGCCCAGCTGCCAGTAGACGGCCCCCAACTTGTAAAGGGTGACGGCGAGGCGGGGATCTTCTGGCGCGACCTGGCCGGACCCGCTCAGCGTGGCCAGCAAGGTCCTTTCGGCCTGGCCATTCTTGCCTGCGTGCTGAAGCTGCTCGACGTGGGCCATCAACTGCTCCCAGGACCTCTCTTCGGCATAGGCGATTCCGCACCCGAGCAGCAGGCAAGACACGCATGCTGGAACCGAGAGTCGCCGCGAATTCCTCATGGCACACCTCCAGACGGCTTCCCCCCCGGCCCAAGGTTGGGATAGAATCTCTGTCGTCGGGGCCGGAGATCAGCCTCGGTGCTGAGCCTAGCCGCTCGGCGGCTTCAAAATCGCCGAAAGAGGCCTGAAATAGTCTGAAAAATTCTCAAAGAGGGCGACTCGCATGGCGAGCAGCTACTTTTATCAATTCGGTCCCTTCCGCATAGACCGCGCCAGACGACTGCTCTCTCGCCGGGGCGAGGTCATTCCACTGACTTCCAAAGTGCTTGACACCTTGCTCGTGCTGGTCGAGAACCGGGGGCGGCCGGTGGCGAAAGAGGAACTGATGAAGGCGGTCTGGCCCGAGACCTTCGTCGAGGAGGGCAATCTCACCCAGAACATCTCCACGCTGCGGAAGATCTTAGGAGAGAGTCCCTCTGAGCACGCCTATATCGAAACGATTCCGAAGGTTGGTTACCGTTTTGTAGCAGGCGTGACGGAAACAAAGACGCACCCGTGGCTGAGCCGGCGCGGCGCGTTTTTGGGAGCGGCGGGGCTCGCCGTTCTGGCGTTTGCCGCCGGCGTGTCGTCGTACTGGGGTAAACGGATCAGGGCCCCGGATTTCTCGCCTCTGCCTGTTCCACTGACTAGTTATCCCGGAGATGAGTGGCAGCCCTCCTTTTCTCCGGACGGCAACCACGTCGCATTCGCCTGGAATGGAAAGCGGCAGGACAATTTCGATATCTATGTAAAACTGATCGGTACGGACCAGCCGGTCCGGCTTACTACGGATCCTGCCGAGGATCTCTATCCCGCCTGGTCACCGGACGGGCGTCAGATTGCCTTCGCGCGATCTCTGAGACCCACTACGAGATGGGCCGCTCGTTATCCGCGCCAGCGGGCCGCGAATCACGAGATCTTACTGATACCCGCCATTGGAGGGCCGGAGCGTACACTGGCCGAGACCACAGCACCCAACGGTTTTCCCCGTCGCTTGTTGGCATGGTCTCCGGACGGTCAATGGCTCGCGACGAGCATCAGCGTCTCCCCCGATCAGCCCGCCAGCTTATTTTTGATCTCTCTCGCCACTGGCGAAAGGCGTAGGCTCACCTATCCTCCTGCGAGAGCCTGGACGGGAGATATCGAGCCTGCGTTTTCGCCGGATGGCCGCACTCTGGCTTTCCGGCGTGTCTTCGGGCTTGGCGGCGGCGACCTCTACCTGCTGCCCCTCACGACCGAGTTGGCCCCAGAGGGAGAGCCGCGCAGGCTCACTTCCGGCAATCAGTTGGCTCTCAGCCCTACCTGGACTCCAGACGGACGGGAAATTATCTTCGGCTCAGGTCAAGAGTTAAGCGGGGGCTTCAGCCTGTGGCGAATGCCGGTAACCGGGTCGGCTGTGCCGCGACGGCTGGAGTTTGCCGGCGATCGCAATGATTTCCCGGCAATCTCTCGCCAGGGGCGCCTCGCCTACACCCGCCTTTCCTGGGATCAGAACATTTGGAGCGTCGAGCTGTCCGCTCCGGGGGGCAACGCCGGCGCGCCGCAGCGCTTCATTGCCTCCACGGGAATCAACGGCAGTCCGCAGTTCTCTCCGGACGGCAGGCGCATCTCTTTTCTTTCAAACCGCAGCGGAACCAAGGAACTGTGGATTTGCGATCGGGACGGTTCCAATTCCAGGCAACTGACCTCGATGCATGCGCCCGTTATCGGCTCTCCACGCTGGTCGCCGGACGGAGAGCGGATCGTCTTCGACTCCAACAGAGAGGGGCAGTATGAGCTTTACGTCATAGATGTGAATGGGGGCGTGCCCCAGCGCCTTACCACCCGCCCAAACGGTGCCGCTGTGGCGAACTGGTCCCGAGACGGCCGCTGGATCTACTTCGTCTCGGGCAAG
>JACOTZ010000451.1 GCA_016178155.1 Acidobacteriota bacterium | reverse complement strand
CATACGACGGCCGGCCGGCGTGCCATTATTGCGGGCCTTGCGGCCACGGCTGCGAGGTGCGGGCGCGGTTCAGCAGCCTCGACGTGATCATTCCGAAGCTCCGCAAGCTGCCGAATTTCACGCTGCGCACCCACTCGGTGGGGCACCAGGTGCTGGTAGACGGCCGCGGGCTGGCCCGCGGGATGTCGTTTTTCGACGCGCTCACGAAAGAGCATCATGAGGCGGAGTCGCGCGCCGTGGTGGTGGCCGCGAGCACGGTTGAGTCGGGCCGGATCCTGCTGAACTCGAAATCCCGCTTCCATCCGAACGGCATCGGCAACTCGAGCGGGCTGGTGGGCCGCTACCTGATGGACAGCGTGAAATCGGGCGCGATGATCGGAGTGGCGCCGGTGCTGAAGAACCGGCCCCGGGCGAACGAGGACGGCGCGGGCGGCTCTCACATGACCATCCCGAGATTCAACTACAAACGCAAAAACAACTACCACGGCGGGTATTTCATTCTGGTCGGCACGGGCTTCGGCCGCGGCATCAGCAGCGCCGGCGGCGATACGGTCTGGGGCGCGGCGCTGAAGCGCCAGATCCGGGAGGAGTTCGGCAGCACGATCTCGCTCCGCAGCTATGGGGAGCGCCTGCCGGACCACGATAACTTCTTCGAGATCGACCCGCACCGAAAAGACGCGTACGGCATCCCGCAAGTGCGCTTCCACACCTCGCACAAGGAGAACGACCTGAAGATGATGGAGGACATGTATGGCTGGATGGAGACCATCCTGAAGGCCGCGGGCGCGGAGATGCTGCCATACAAAAAATATCTGGAGCCGCTCGGTGACGCGACGCACGAGTGCGGATCGGCGCGGATGGGCGCCGATTCGAAAACCAGCGTGCTGAACGAATACTGCCAGTCGCATGACGTGAAGAACCTGTTTGTGACGGACGCGAGCTGCTTTGTCTCGCTGCCCGGGACGCACGGGATCACGACGTGGATCATGACACTGGCGTGGCGCGCGTCCGAATACCTGGCGGCGCAGATGCGCGGAGGTGAGATATGAATCGGCGGCAGGCGGTGGCGCTGGTCGCGCTGGGGGTGATGAAGTCGCGAGCGGCGGTGGCGCAGTCGCACCTCGACGCGCTGAAGAAAGCTCCCGGCGATTACAAGCCGCAGTGCTTCAATCCGGAGGAATACCGGCTCATCGATGAGCTGGCGGAGACGATCATTCCGGCCGATGACGTGTCCGGTGGAGCACGCGCAGCGGGCGTGGCGGGCTACATCGACCTGGTCGTAGCGAACAGCCCCGCCGCTACCCAGCAGTCGTGGCGGGCGCGCCTGGCCGCGTTCGATGAGGCCGCCCGTTCGAAGCAAGGCCGGCCGTTTCTCGCTTTGGAGGCGGCGCAGCGCGCTGCGCTGCTCAACCAGGTCGCACGCAACGAGAAGCAGCCTCGCACCGAGGCCGAGCGGCTGTTCGCTTCGATGAAAACGATGACCGTATTCGGCTATTACAGCGCCGAGATCGGCCTGCGCAAGGGCCTCGGCTATCGCGGCGGGCAAGCGCTCAGGTCCTTCCCTGGGTGCACACACGGCGCTGGCGCGCACACCTGAATCGACCAGCGGATGTAAGGGGCGGGACCGCTCGGCGACTGCAACGTCGTCTGAAGATCGTGATGCTGCGGCCCGAGCGTGTCCCCGCGGCGGCACAGCCTTGCAGAACGCTCGGAGCTGACCAGCCCGAGGGCGGTGGGGGTCAGGAGCGGAATATAGCAATCCCTGTATTGTGGGCGAACTGGCGACGATTGTACTATTCCTGTCAGCTTTGTGAGGGCGTGCTGTGGGCGTCCGGGGCCCGGTCAGCGGGCGGATGCGCAGATCTGCTCTGCTCGGAGGGGGATCACCTGAATGACAGCTTTTGGTGTCCGGCGACTCGCCATCTTATGTTCAATTTTTACCGCCGCCAGCTTACACGCCGTGGCGCAAACGCAGACTGCGACCGTACGCGGCGTGGTGCAGGATAGCACGGGGGCGGTGATTCCAGGCGCCAGGCTCATACTGACCAATGTCGATCAGAACCGCCCGTGGGAAACCACAAGCAACGAAGTCGGCGCCTACGTGTTTTTGCAGATTCCGCCGGGCAACTATAAGCTCGAAGTAACCGCGCCAGGCTTCAAGAAGAACGAACGCCCGGGGATGGTTCTCGAGGTCGCCCAGATCGTGGAGATCAATCCGACGCTCCAGGTCGGAGTGGTGACCGAGACGGTGGAGGTGACCGGCCAGACACCGCTGCTCGAGACGGCCAGCTCCACGCTGGGCGAGGTGGTCAATTCCGTGACCACAGAAAACTTGCCGCTCAACGGCCGGAATGTCCTCCAACTGATCGCGCTGACGCCGGGCATCACGACGAACACCAGCTACCGTAACCAGACCTCGGGGAGCGGCAGCATCGGGTCGAACGGCTTTTCGGCGAACGGAGGACGAAACGTCTCAAGTTCGATCATGCTGGATGGCTCGCCGCAGGAGGTCATGGGCTATAACCAGCCGGCCTATGTGCCGTCACCGGATGCGGTGCAGGAGTTCAAAGTGCAGACCAACTCGCTCTCGGCCGAGTACGGCCGCACCGGCGGCGCGGTGGTAAACATGGTGCACCGTTCCGGCACGAGCGCGTTTCACGGGGTGCTGTACGAATTTCTGCGCAACGATGCCTTCGACGCCAACGGGTTCTTCAACAATCTGAACGGAAAGAACAAGGCGGCTTTCCGCTTCAACCAGTTTGGCTTTACGGCGGGAGGCCCGCTGACGCCGTCGCGCGAAACGACATTTTTCTTCGTGAACTACGAAGGAGTCCGGCAGGTGAATCCGGGCTCCTCGACGATGACGGTTCCGACAGTCAAGATGAAGCAGGGGGACTTCTCGGAGATCAAAGGCGTCATCCATGATCCGGCCACGATCAACAGCAACGGCGAAAGGCAGCCGTTTGCGGGCAACCTGATTCCCGCCGAACGGCACGATTCCATCGCAAAAAAGATCTTGTCGTTCTATCCGGATCCGAACCGCGACGGCGTCATCAACAACTACTTCACGCAAGCGGGGAGCCGGGCGAACCGCAACGTGATATCGGTGAAAGTGGACCGGCGGATCTCCGACCGGCAAAATCTGTTCGGGCGCTTCTCGTACGACCAGAGCCAGACGACGCAAGCGGATCAGTTCGGCAATGCTGCTTCTCCGACCCCGGGCTTCTCCGGTTCGCGGAACCGCAGTGCCACGCTTGACGACACCTACCTGTTCGGCGGCTGGATCCTTCACGGCAATTACGGCTATGCGTATCATGCCAACCCGCGCGCGCCGAAGCCGGAGTACCAGTTGCTCCCGAGCAAGCTGGGTTTCCCCGGCTATGTGGATTCGGCAGCACAGTTTGGCATCTTTCCAACGATCAACGTAGCGGGATATCAGCGGATGGGGCCGGAGTCGTCGTATATCATCGGCAATAAATTCGAGACGCACACCTGGACCGGCGACATGTCCAAGCTGGTCGGCCATCACACGATCAAGATGGGCGGGACCTACCGGTTGAACCGCGTATCGAACTTCCGGCCGAACAATCCGGCGGGGACGTATTCGTTCAATGACAGTTGGACGCGAAGGGTCTTCAATGACACCGGTGGGGGCGATGCCGTGGCGTCCATGCTGCTCGGCCTGGCGTCCAGCGGACAGATCCGCTCCGAACCCGTGCTCGCGCTTCAGGTGAAGTATGCCGCGGCCTACGTCCAGGACGACTGGCGCCTGACGGATCGACTGACGTTAAACCTCGGCCTGCGCTGGGACACGGACTTTCCGCAAACCGAGCGGTTTGACCGCGCCTCGTGGTTCGACCTGGAGGCGCGGATTCCGCTGGAAGCTCCGCCGCTCGGTCCGTTTCACGGCGGCCTCGTGTTCGCAGGCTCGCGGACGCCGGGGGCGCCGCGAGGTGTCAAGGACGTGGACGGGAACAACTTCGCTCCACGCGTGGGGCTGGCCTACAAAGTCACCAGCCGGCTGGTGCTCCGCAGCGGCTTTGGGATCTTTTACGCGCCCACTACGGGCATCGGCCCGAACGCGACTAATGCGGGCGCACTGGGTTTCAACGCCATCACGCCCTTTGTCTCATCGACTAATGGCGGGCGGACGCCATACACCACGTTGCAGAATCCGTTTCCGGACGGCTTCAACGAGCCCGAGAACGGGCAGAACGGCCTGCTCACTTTCGCCGGGCAAGGCGTCAACGGGAACTTCCGCTATGACCGGGTGCCGTATTCCGCGCAATGGAACTTCGACGTGCAGTATGAGCTGCCGGGCAGCATGCTGTTCGACGTGGCTTACGCCGGCAACAGCGGCGTGAAGCTTCAGGCCAACTCCCAGGAGAACCAGTTGCCGGACGAGTACCTGGCGCTCGGTGACCAGCTCAGTCAGGTGGTGCAAAACCCGTTCTTCGGCGTGCTGCCGATCACCTCGAGCATCGGAAAACGAACCCTGACCTACGGCCAATTACTGCGCCCGCTGCCGTGGCTGACCGGGCTGACTCACCAATGGGGCACGCAGGCCCACTCCAGCTATCACGCGCTGCAGACGAAATTCCGCAAACGCTATGCTACTGGGGTGCAGTTTCTGGCGGCATATACCTGGTCGAAGGTGATCGACGACGTTTCCTCCGTGGCCGGGTTCCTGGGCGACCAGAATCCCGGCTACACGAACAATAACCGCCGCGACCTGGATCGGTCACTGTCGGCGATTCACGTTCCGCACGTGCTGGCGTTCAACTTCCAGTGGGAGCTGCCCTTCGGGAAGGGGAAGCCGATCGCCAGCGAGCCTGGCTGGGCGAACCACCTGATCGGCGGATGGGTGGTTAACGGGATCGCCTCGATCCAGTCCGGGACGCCTCTCTCGATCAGCTCGCGGAATAATACAACCAGTTCGCTTGGCGGCGGTCAGCGGCCGAACTCGACCGGCATATCGAGCAAAACGGAAGGGAGTACCAAAGATCGAATTTACGGCTGGCTCAACCGGGCGGCTTTCATCGACGCGCCCCGGTATACCTTCGGCAACGTCGGGCGTTTCCTGCCGGACAACCTGGGACCGCCGCTGCACACCTGGGATATCTCTCTCCTCAAGGACTTCCAGATCACCGAGCGGTTCAAGCTGCAGTTCCGGACCGAGATGTTCAACGCATTCAATCAGGTGAACTTTGCCAACCCCGCCACCACGCTTGGGCAGCCCGCCTTCGGTATCATCACGGGCGCGGAGCGCGCTCGCATCATGCAGTTCGGATTGAAACTGTACTATTGAGCCCGTTTATATCCCTTTCGCTCCTGCGGCGAGGTGAAGGCAATACGGCGTGTAGAGTACTTCCCACAAAAGGTCCACTCTTGAACAGAGTGAATCGGCTGCGTAAAAGCCGGAGACGCGAGAGGTTTTGGTCGCGCAACGCAGCGGGGCTTGCGGCAGCACGGCCCTATGCCAAGCCGGCGCCGGTGACCGCGCCCGGGCCGGGCATACGGGCTACTCCTTCACGAATATCAACGTTCGGACGATACCCATGGCGCCAGTACCGGAGTCAGGCTGCGGCAGGTACTCGATGACGACCGGGCGAGGTTTCTGCGGACCACAGGCGAGATTGAGAGTGGCATGATCGCCCTTGATCGACACCTGTCCGGGATCATCGACCAGCAGGCGCGTACGCCTGCCGTCGCGCTCAATGACCAGTACTGCTTTCTGTCCGAGACAGTCGAGGCGCTCGAACACGCCCTCAGTCTTCTCGATCGGGCGCTTGTGAACGACGCGCAGATTTCCGCCCGAAGGCTCGACAGCGGGTTCAGCCGGACGCACTGGGGCGTGGGGCCCTGTCGCGGCGGCAGGTCCAGCCGGACGGGTTGCGGCCGCGCGCTCGACCTCGATCGCGGGCGCCGGCGACGAACGGTGCCCGGCCTCGTTCAGGAATGCCGCCAGCCGGTGAGCCGCGTCGGCGTCATAGGGTTTGACTGCGAACTGCTTCGCCTTCTCCGCCGCCCGGATCGCCTCCTCGCGTCTTCCGAGCTCGAAATACGAGTAAGCGAGCGAAAGGAAAAAAGAGGGAGCCTCCTCCTTTGAGACTTCACGGAGCTGTGACAGCTCGGACACGGCCTCGTTGAACCGCCGCAGGTTGAACAGCTTTAAGCCGAGCAGCAGGCGCGCGTCCCGCAGCCCGGGAGTCAGCTCAAGCGCGCGCTTCAGCAGCATCACGGCGCGGACGTCGTCCTCGCCGGTCAGCAGCCTGGCGTAATCGAGGTACAGGCGGGCGTTCGTCGCTTTCAGAGCGACGGCGCGAGAGAAATGTTCTTTGGCTCCGTTGTTGTCGCCGCTGCGAAAGCGCAGGCGCGCCAGCGCCTCCTCGATCTCCCAACGATCCGGGTTTTGCCGGAGAAGCTCCTGATAGCTGACCGTGCTCTCAGCCCGGTTGCCGAGGAGACCCAGCAGCTCGGCCAGGACCATGCCGGATTCGAGCGGCCCGGCCGGACTGATCACGGGCTGTTCGGACGGCTTGACGAGCCGGGCATTGAACCACACGGAGTTCAGGCTGGTCGATCGCGCGTAGGTTTCAAGCTCCTTCTGAACCTGCTGCAATTCCTTGCCGTACGCCGTCTGCAACGCTTTTTCGGCCGGTATGCCATCCTGCAGCAAACTCACAAACCGGCCGAAATTCGGGCGGTAGGCATCGGAGAGATAGAGCATGTGCGTGAGCAGCCAGCTTTGCGCGTAGAAGATGCCGGCACGGTCGCGCTCGTTGTATTCCGGCGAGTCCTGCTCCACAGCGAGCAGCCGGGGGAGGGCGATCCATTTGTGGCGATTGAGCGTGTACAGACGGCCCGTCATGGGATGGCCGATCACCACCTGCTTGCCCTGCTGGCGCAGAGTGGAATGGATGTCGGCGAGGCCCTCGTTCAGCCAGGGCGGCAGCTTCAGGCCGCTGTGCTTCAGCCAGAGGTGCGTGTACTCGTGGACCGCGACCGGGAAGCTTTCCGAACCGAGCGCGCTCATCAAGATGGTATCGCGCAACTCGCTGGCGAGATAATAGGCGGCCGCGAACTCGCCAGGGCGGTATGGCTTGTACTCTTTTTCGTTGCGGAACGCGATGATGCGAACCGGCTCGAGCGTCGGCTTGCCGGAGCGCACGCGCAGGAACAGGTCGTGCACCTGCTCGAAAAAAAGAACGGCTTCGCGCGCGCGTTTCTCCCCGTTGGTGGTGTAGAGCTCGAAGTTGGCGCTGCGCGCCTTGATCCACTCGTCGGCATCAGCTGGCGCCAAGCAGGCGAGAAGGAGCCCAAGTGCAATGCGGAGATGCACGTGTTTTCCAGTATACGGGCGATTTCGCGGCGCGGGGCGCTGGTACTCTCGAACCCCGCGGATAGCGGGGAAACAGGCAGTTCTGTCGCAAGCTCCGCGAGCGCTGATGTTTCCGGATCGTTGAGCCTCTTCCAGACGTGCGATTTCAGGGCGCCAGCCGCGAAGTGAGCCCGAGCGGCGGCGGAGTCCCCGACTTGTCTTGTAGGCCGTGATGTGCGAGTT
>JACOTZ010000450.1 GCA_016178155.1 Acidobacteriota bacterium | reverse complement strand
CTGGCGTGGTATTCAACTCGACGAGGTAGCTTTCCCCATTCTGCTGGCCTGGCGCCTGCACCGGGAGAAGGCGCTGCAGGAGTTTGATCCTTATCCGATGGTGCGGCGCGCCGCAGCCTATCTCATCCGCAACGGTCCCGCTACGCAGCAGGAACGATGGGAGGAGGCCAGCGGTTATTCTCCCTCGACCCTGGCCTCCAACATTGCCGTCCTGATCTGCGCCGCCTGCTTCTGCCGGCAGCGAAGCGATGAGGCGACTGCCCGGTTCCTGGAGGAGTACGCAGACTTCCTGGAATGCCACGTCGAATCCTGGACGGTGACAAGCGACGGGACGCTGATTCCGGGTGTCGAGCGACACTTCATCCGGATCCTTCCAGTGGACGTGCGCGATCCGGATCCGGACGAGGATCCAAACCACGCCATGCTCGCCCTCGCTAACCGCCCGCCGGGAGCGCGCTGGCAGTTTCCCGCCAGGGACATCGTGGACGCCGGGTTCCTCGAGCTGGTCCGGTATGGAATCCGGAAGGCCGATGATCCCCTAATCGTGAATTCGCTGCGCGTCGTGGACGCGATTCTCAAAGTCGAAACGCCGTTCGGACCGGGCTGGCGTCGCTACAACCACGATGGCTACGGACAGCGCGAGGACGGCGGGCCCTATCAGGGGTGGGGGAAGGGCCGCGCGTGGCCGCTGTTAACGGGTGAGCGGGCACACTACGAGCTCGCCGCAGGGCGCGCCGTCAACCCGTTCATACACGCGCTGGAACTGTTTGCATCGCCCACGGGTCTTCTTCCCGAACAAGTCTGGGATGAGGCGGACCTTCCGGAGCAACACATGTATCTTGGCCGGCCCACAGGCTCGGCCATGCCGCTCATGTGGGCGCATGCGGAATATTTGAAATTGCTGCGTTCCGCCTCTGACGGCCAGGTGTTCGATTTCGTGCCCGAGGCTGCCGAGCGTTACTGCCGGCGCGCCGCCTGTCGAAGCCTGGAGATCTGGAAGCCGAACCGGCGTGCCCGCTCGGTGAAGGCCGGAATGATGCTTCGAGTGCAGGCGCCAGCTTCGTTCCGGCTGCACTGGTCCGCCGACGAGTGGCGAACCGTGCACGACAGCGCCTCTTCCCCCACGGCGCTCGGGATCGGGTTTGTCGACATCGCGATCCCGGCGTCCCAGCGGGCGCCCATCCGCTTCACGTTCTTCTGGACCGCGGACGAACGGTGGGAAGGATGCGATTACGCCGTCGCCGTCCAGTAATTCGCGTGGGTTGTGCCACGTGCAGCGCCGGCGGGCGGCTCCTCGAGTCATCGCGCGCACCACTCTCGCCGGCGACGGAGGAGGATGTCGCAGGTCGTACGGAAACGAACGCGCTGCGCCTGCGGCGTCGCGAGCCGGTGCGCCATTGCAGCCGCGTGGACCGCCCGCTTGGGAGGTGCCGGCGTCTTCGGTGCACGGGCCGCAGCGCCGGCGGGGTAATTATTCGGCTCTGCTGCGGCTCGCGGCAAGGCCGCCGCGCCCGGTCTCGTTGACGTATACGCCGGCGACTTCATCCGCTGCGCCTCGCGAGTGACGGCTGTGAGAATTGCAGGTAAGGTGAGGCATGGCGCGTTGCGTGGAGGTCGCCGACGGGAGCGCTGGCTCAGTCTCAATAGACGGCTGCACCTCCGTGCTACCGTGAACCGTAATGCGCATTCCCGCCGCCATGCTGCTTCTCTTCGCCACCGCCTTCGCCCAGGACAAGACGACCCGGGCCCGCGCGATTCACGCCACCATTGTCGGCGTCGACAGTCATCTCGATACGCTGCAGCGAGTGCTGACCCAGAACGCCGAGCTGGGGAAGCATGTCCCCTACGGCCACGTCGACCTGCCGCGGCTGAAGGCCGCCGGGATGCGCGCACCGTTCTTCGCTCTGTGGGTCCCGACGTACTTCAAAGGCGCGGAGGCGGTGCGGCGTACGCTGCAACTGCGCGACGCGATGCAGCGCGTGCTCGACGCGTACCCCAATGACATCGAGCTGGCGACCAACGCCGGCGAGGTGGAGCGCATCACGCGCGCGGCCAAAATCGCCGTTGTCCTGACCGTCGAAGGCGGCCACCAGATCGCTGACGATCTCGCGGTGCTGCACATGTACCACAAACTCGGCGTACGTTCGATGACGCTCACGCATTTCCGCAACAACAACTGGGCCGATTCCTCCACCGATAAGCCAGTCCACGACGGCCTAACCGGCTTCGGCCGCGAGGTGGTTCGCGAAATGAACCGGCTCGGCATGATCGTCGACATCTCTCACGTCTCGGACAAGACCTTCTACGATACGCTGCAGGTCACCACGAAGCCGGTGATCGCCTCGCACTCGAGCTGCCGCGCCTTCTCCGACGTGCCGCGCAACATGAGCGACGACATGATTCGGGCGCTCGGCCGCAACGGCGGAGTGATCGGGATCAATTTCGGTCCGGGTTTTCTCAACCAGGCTGATGCCGACACGTTCAAAAAGCGCATCGGCAACGCCGTCGCCAAAGATCCCGGTCTCAGCGGCCATGCGCTTGACGAATACGCAGCCAAGGATTACATCCGCGACTACACCGAGATGATTCCGGCGAAAGCCACGCTCGAGGACGTGGTGCGGCACATCGATCACGTGGTCCAGCTCGCGGGTGTGGACCATGTGGGTATCGGCAGCGACTTCGACGGGATCGGCGCCGTGCCGGCGGGCCTGGAGGACATCTCGAAAATGCCGCGGCTCACCGCGGCGCTGCTGCAGCGTGGCTACAGCGAGGGCGACGTGCGCAAGATCCTCGGTGGCAATTTCCTGCGCGTGCTCCGGCTGGTCACGGGACGATAGGCCATGCACCGGACCCTCGTGCTGGCGCTGCGCAGCCTGCGCCGCAGTCCGGGATTCTCCCCAATGCTCAGAGGGATCACCCCAGCGGGAAGCTCTCGCCGCGCGCGGGAATGACGACCTCGAGGGCGTGGCGCTCGCGGATCGCCCGGGCGAGCGCCTTCTGCGGTCCGGCTTCACCGTGTACCAGGAATACGGCCTTCAGGTGGCGGGCGGCGGGCGTCATCCAGGCGAGCAATTCGCGCTGATCGGCGTGGCCGCTCAACTCATTCAGCTTGACCACCTCGGCGCGCAGCCGCATGGGCTCGCCGAAGATCGGCACCTCCTGCTGTTTTTCAAGAATCTTGCGGCCCAGCGTGTTCTCCGCCTGGAAGCCCGTGATCAGGATCGTGTTTCGCCGATCCTCGATGTTGTTGCGCAAGTGGTGCAGAATGCGGCCGCCCTCGCACATGCCGGAAGGAGCGATCACCAGGAAGGATCCGCGCAGGTCGTTCAGGGCCTTCGACTCATTCACGTCCTGGATGTAATGCAGGCGGCTGAAGCCGAACGGGTCGCGCCCGTTGCGCACGTGCTCGGCGATCTCGCTGTCGCCTGCCTCGAGGTGCTTGCGGAACACTTCCGTCGTCTTGAACGCCAGCGGGGAATCGACGTAAATCGGGATCGACGGAATGCGCCCCTGCAGCGTGAGCTCGTGTAACATCAGCACAAGCTGCTGCGTGCGGCCGACGGCGAAGGCTGGAGCGATGATTTTGCCGCCCCGCCCGGCGGTGCGCTGGATGATGCGGGCCAGCCGTTCGGAGGCATGCTCGAGCGGCTGGTGCAGGCGGTCGCCGTACGTGCTCTCGAGAATCAGAAAGTCGGCCGGCGGGCAAGGCTCGGGATCAGGGATAATCGGCAGGCCCGGGCGGCCGACGTCACCCGAGAACACGAGCCGCAGCCGGCGGCCGTTTTCCTCGAGTGTCAGCAGCATGCCGGTGGATCCGAGCATGTGCCCGGCATCGCCGGTTTCATACATCAGGCCGGGACCGGTTTCGTCCGGCATGTGCAGGAGCACGCGGCGGAACAGCGGCAGCACGCGCTCGGCATCCTGAACGGTATAAACCGGCTCGACCGCCGCCGCGCCGTTGTCGGCCCGCAGCAGCTTGCGGCGCCAGGCGCGCTTGTTCAGGAAGGCCGCGTCTTTCTCCTGCAGGAATGCCGAGTCGAGCAGCATCGGATCGCAGAGATCGGCGGTGGCGGGCGAGGTGTAGATGGGACCCTGGTAGCCGTTGCGGGTGAGCGTCGGCAGGTTGCCGCTGTGGTCGATGTGCGCATGCGACAGCAGCACGGCATCGACTTCGCGGGCAGCGAAGGGAAGCCGGCCGTTGCGCTCACGCGCCTCCTGGCGGCGCCCCTGATACGTGCCGCAGTCGAGCAGATACCGGCGTTCGTTCACGGTCAGCTCGTGCATGGAGCCGGTGACCGTGCGCGCCGCGCCCCAGAAGGTGAGCTTCACTGGTTCGCGGCTAGCGCCCGCGGCCCTCGGAGCCGCCCCCGCGGCCGGTCGCCGACTCGCTTGTCCTCGGGTTGTCGGCAACAGCGGCGGCGGCGCCTGCATTGGCGCCCGAAGGCGATGCGCTCCCCTGGTACACTCCGGAACTGCGAGGCGCCGTGCTGTAGCCCAGGTTCGGGTTGTAGCGCGGCATCGGGTCCGGGAATCGGCTCGCCGAGGCAGCCATCGGAGGCGGGCCTTCATAATAGCGGACGATCGCGCCGCCCGCGCTGTAATAGCGGCAGCCGAAGGGGCTGGTGTAGATCCCACGGACGGGAATATAGGTATAGAGCCCGAGAAACGGGTTGAACCGCCAGATGGAGCGGGTCAAGCTGACCTCTTGATCCGCCAGGGAGCGGGCGGCCGAGAGGTTGGCGGCGGCGATGTACTCGGCCCGGCGGCTCGCCCAGCGGTAGAAAGAGTCGCCAACCTTCTTGTCAAACTTCTCCGGCACGAGGACGCCCGCGAGTGGCGTCTGCCGACCCTCTTTGACCGTCACAGTCTCCCCCTGGCGGGAGACCGTGACCTCGCCATCGTAGACCCTGAGCTGGTCGGCGCCGGCGTCGATGCGAAACAATCCGGGCTTACGGAAGCCAAGCTGCATGTCCTTGTAGAGGAGGGTCACCGAGTGCTCCTTGGCCAGCTCGGCACACTCGACCAGGACCGAGCCCGCGAGGACCTCGACGCGCGTATCCGCCAGACGGTTGGCCACCAGCTTGATGCCGCTCGACTCCGCCAACCGGAGAAACACTCCCGGCGTGAGCAAAACCTCGGTGCGCCCTTCGCTCGTGCGCAGCTCCTGGCCCTCCTTCATCACCGGGAAGTCGCCCGCGCGCGTGGTCACCTCCTGGCCGGCTACCAGGACCTTGCCCTCGGTGTAGTGGATCATGCCGGCGCGGGCGGAAATGGCGGCTTGAGCAAAGAGGCTCGGGGTGGCGGCCGCGGCAGCGGCGGCAGCGGCGAGAGCGTGCAATCGACGCATAAAAGCGTCCTCCTTCGTGCGGCGCGCGCTCCGGCCGGCAATCTTGGCCGCCCGGTGAGCGCTCTGTCCGCAGTATACTCCCGCCGGGCGGGGCGCGGGCGGGCCCTCCGGGGTTCCAAAAATCGACGGATCCGCAAGGACGGCACAAGCGTGCCGAAACCGGTGTCCAATTCCTAAGTGCGGTACTTTCGGAATACGGCGGTTGAGTCGGACTTCGACGCCGGGCATATGCATTGGGCCGAAACATCCAGGCCGGAACGAGCGCCCAGGGATGAGCGCGGGCCTCGCCTGCTGCCTCACGCGCCGGAGGAGCTGACGCGCGGCCGCCTGCGGCGTCTGGGCGAAGGCATCGGGAAGGTCATCTATGCCTCCGAGCACTGGGTGGTCAAGCGCGAACGCTCGGCCTCGGAGATCATCGCGCTCATCATGATCTGGAAGCTGCTGCGCCGCTTGGAGCGGATCCTGCCCGTCGGTTTCGGCAGAAGGCTGCTGGAGCGGCCGTCAAAACAGCTTCGCCTGCTGCGCCTGTTTATGCAGGCCGCGGTTGCCGTGGTCCCGAAGAGCGTCTGGTTCATGACCCATGTCGGTGAGGCATGGACCGTCTACCGCACCCGCGACCGCCGCGGCGAGACCCTTGCCCAGGAGCGCCTGATGGGCACCCGCCTGATTCCGGAGCGCGTCACGTTTCCTCCCACACTCGTGAAGGTCAGCGGCTGGCCGGGGTGGCTCGAGGTGTCCGAGGCAACCGAGCGCGTCGAGGCAACTCTTTACCAGCGGCTCAAGGAACTCGCCCGCGCCGGCCGCTTCGACGAATTGGAGCGGTGGTTGGACAGATTGCTCGATCTTCGGCAGGCCGGCTGGCAAAGGGGGCTGTTTTCGGTGGATGCGCACCTGAAGAACTTCGGCGTCGTCGGCGAGCGCGTGGTTCTGATCGACACCGGCGGTTTGACGGACGACTGGGCCGACGTGGAGGAGCGGATGTGTTTTGAAGACAGCGTGACGGAACCGCACATCCAGCTCGGCCTGGGCTCCATTCTCGGCTCGCGTCCCGATATTGCCGGGCGCTTCAATGCCCGCTGGAAACGAGTGGTGAACCGGGACCAGGTGCGGCGTCACTGGCCGGAGCGCGCCGAGACCGCGGGAAGCCGGCGCGCCCCAGGGAAGAAAGAGCCGGTTGAGTTCCAGCGCCGGTCAGCCGCCGAAAATCACTAGACCTAAGTTCTTCGGCCCGATTGAAACAAGTCTAGGGACAGCAACAGGTTAGTGAATTTCCGGGAACTGCCTACTGCCTACGGAGCGGGTGTTTATTTCAGTCGCAGGGGGACTCGTAAGAGATCGAAGGCACGCT
>JACOTZ010000070.1 GCA_016178155.1 Acidobacteriota bacterium | reverse complement strand
GCGCTCTGATCACCCGCAAGACCGGGCTCGAAATCGACGCCTATTTTTCCGCCAGCAAGCTGCGCTGGATCCTCGAGCACGTGCCCGATGGCCGCCGGCGGGCGGCGGACGGCGAGCTGCTGTTCGGCACGGTCGACACCTGGCTGATCTGGAAGCTCACCAACGGCGCCGTACACGCCACCGACCACTCGAACGCCTCGCGCACCATGCTCATGAACCTGGAAAGCGGCGACTGGGACGACGAGCTGCTCGGCATCTTCGACGTGCCGCCGGCCATGCTACCGCGCATCGTGCCCTCCTGCGGTGTCGTGGGCACGGCCGCGGCCGGGCACCTGGGCTATGAGATTCCCATCGCGGGCATCGCCGGCGATCAGCAGGCCGCGCTCGCCGGCCAGGCCTGCTTCCGCCCGGGGCTTTCCAAGAACACCTACGGAACCGGCTGCTTCGCGCTGATGCATACCGGGGATCAGGCCGCGCACTCCCGCAACCGGCTGCTGGCGTCGCGCGCCGCGTCGCTTGGGGAGAAGCCGCAGTTCGTGATTGAAGGCAGCATCTTCATCGCCGGAGCCGCGGTGCAGTGGTTGCGCGACAAGCTCGGGCTGCTCGCCACCGCCGCGGAATCCGAGGCGATCGCCGCGACCGTGCCCGACACGGGCGGCGTCCACTTCGTGCCGGCTTTCGTCGGCTTGGGCTCGCCGCACTGGGACGCGGGCGCGCGCGCCACGATCAGCGGCATGACGCTCGGGACCACGCGCGCCCACCTCGTGCGGGCCGCGCTCGAGAGCATCGCCTACCAGACGCGCGAGCTGGTGGAGGCCATGGAGGCGGACAGCGGAAAGGCGCTGGCGCAGCTCCGCGTGGATGGAGGCGCCTCCGCCAACGATTTCCTCATGCAGTTCCAGGCCGACATCCTGGGCCGCGCCATCGCCCGCCCGGCCGACGTGGAAACGACCGCGCTCGGCGCGGCCTATCTCGCCGGCCTCGCCACGGGCGTGTGGAAGTCGGTCGAAGAATTGGAAAGCTTCTGGACCGTCGAAAAGATCTTCGAGCCGAGCCTGGACGACGCCCGCCGCGAAGAGCTGTTCCACGGCTGGCGCCAGGCAGTGGCGCGCTGCCGGTATCAGCCGGCGTCGGCGGCCGCGGCCCGGCAGCCCCGGTAACCTCGGAGGGGGTGGCGCACTCTATGCCAAAAGGTATGAAAAAACTCTTCCTTGCAGTCGCGGTGTCGGCGTGCGCGCTATCCGCGCAAACCGCGGAGACGATCGCCTTCCGCGCGCTCCTTTCGTCCGCCAACGAGGTGCCGCCCGTGAGCCTCGAAGGCGCGGGGGAAGCGACGGTCTGGCTGCACGTCGTGCGCGACAGCCAGGGACGCGTGACCGGCGGCACGGTCGATTTTGACATTAGCGTGCGCCTGCCGGCCGATTCCACAATCACCGGCGCCCACATTCACCGCGGAACCGCTGCCGAAGCCGGCCCGGTCACCGTCAGCACCGGCATCAGCGGCAACGCCCCGGCCGGCACGCAGAACGGCAACGCTCGCATCCGCCGCAGCGCGCAGGTGCCGCCCGATGCCGGGGCCGCCATCGATACGCTCAACGGCATGCTGTCCAACCCGGCCGGTTTTTACGTAAATGTGCATACGTCCGCGGCGCCCGCGGGTATCGTTCGCGGCCAGCTCCAGCGCGCTGACCTGATCGTGCTCATGACGCGGCTGCTGACCCGCAATGAAGTGCCGCCGATCGGCGAAACGGCGCAGGGCGTCGCGACCATCACCGCCATCGCCACCCGTGACGCCTCGGGCACGCCCACGTCCGGCCGGGTGATCTTTGATGTCACGCACACGGGGCTGCCGGAGGAGGAGTTCATCAGCGGCCTGCACATCCACAATGGGCCCGCCGGCGTGAACGCGGGCGTGACCATCAACAGCGGCATCGGAAGTCCCGCGGTCGGGCAGGTGGCCGCCAACTCGGGCCCTCTGCACTTCGAGACCGAGGTCCCGATGAACAATGCGCTGGCCGTGGACACGCTCTCCGGGCTGTTTACGCATCCCCAGGATTACTACACGAACCTGCATACGCGCACGTTTCCGGGCGGAATCATACGTGGCCAGCTCCGTTTTACGGATGCCGCCGTGTTCCCGGTGACGATGACGCCCGCTAACGAGGTGCCCGCCATCACGGGTCTCGACGCGACCGGCATTGCCGTGTTCACCGTGCACACCATCCGCGACAATCAGGGCGCGGCCGAGGCCGCCACGGCTATTTTCGACGTCAACCATCGTTTCCCGGCCAACACCCAGTTCACAGGGATGCACATTCATAACGGGAACGCCGCCACGGCCGGGCCGGTATCGATCAGCAGCGGGGTCGCGGCCGCAAACACGCCCGCCAGCGAGTCCGGCGCTGGCAATATCTTCCGCATTGTGCAGGTGACGGGCGGTGCCGCCCTGGACGCGGTCAATTCGCTGCTCGCCAATCCCGAGAATCACTACCTCAACCTGCACACGAGCACGCACCCCGCCGGTGCCGTGCGCGCGCAGCTTGCAGCGCCCGGCGCCGCGCTGCCGCGCATCTCGGCCGTGCTCAGCGCCATCAGCATCGGGACCGCGCGGACGGTGGCCCCGGGCGGCCTGGTGGTGATCCGCGGTTCGGACCTGGTGCGCGTCGCGACCGGCTCGGCCGGGCTCGGCAGCGAACGCCTGCCGCCCGCGTTCAACGGCACGCAGGTGACGATCGCGGGAATCAACGCGCCCTTGCTGTTCGTTTCGCCGGTATACATCGTGGCCCAGGTTCCGAACGAGGTTGCCGCCGGCGATCAGCGCGTGATCGTGCGCACGCCCGCCGGAGCGAGTGAAGCCGCGACGGTGACGGTCGCGGCCACCGCGCCGGCGATCTTCGTCGATGCCAATGGCGGCATTTTCCTGAAAAACAGCGGCTTCACCCAGGTGACGCGCGAGAATCCGGCGCGCGCGGGCGAGGTAATCCTGGTCTATGCGACGGGACTCGGGCTCACGAATCCGGTGATCGAGACCGCGCTGCTCCCGCCGGTGCCCCGGTCCGGAGCCCCGCTGCCCGAGACGCAGCGGCCCGTCGTCAGAATCGGCGGCCGCGAGGCCAGCGTAATCTATTCGACCCTGACTCCGGGCTTCGCCGGCCTGAACCAGATCGCAGTAACCGTGCCGTCCGGCGCCGGCTCAGGGGCCGTGCCGGTGACCATCCAGGTCGGCGAGGCGATCTCGAATTCCGCGATCATCTTTCTGGCGCCCTAGCGGCGGGCGCAGCGCACGGGCGGCAGACCCGGGGATTCCGCCAGGGAGCGTGAGCGCTGCTTCGGCGTTCGCTGAGTTTGTGGTGAGCGCGGCAGGAATGAATCTTCAGGAATCTCACTCGTGCGGAGCGCTCAGGAAGTTGCTGATTCCGCCGGTGTTTTGGAGCGGGAGACGAGACTCGAACCCGCGACCCTAAAGGCCTCTCCACGCCGCGGAGGGCGCTGCTGTATGCACGGTTGCCGGTCGTCGCGCGCGGCGCCGGCTTTTTCGAGCAGAATGGCGCCCCTACCGGCCCGCTGCCAGCGTTGTGCAACTCGCGCGGTCAGCGTGCCGCAGCCGGAGTGCGTGTCTCACCCTCGGTGACGTCGGCCATGATTGCCCTGAGGTGCGCCAGGCTGTCAGCGGCCTGTTTGGGCGTACCACATTCCACCGACAGAACGCCGCTCCACTTAGCCCGGAACAGCATCTGCACGACCCGGCGCCAATCGACCACGCCTTCTCCGCACGCGCAGCCTACGGGCGTGCCGGTTACCTTGCCTTTCTCCTTCTCGGCCTGCCGCACTGAGATGTCCTTGGCATGAACGTGGGCGAGCAACGGCAGCGCTGCTTCGAGGCCGCGATACGGGTCTTCACCCCCGAGAAATGCATTGCCGGTGTCGTAATTGATCTTGAGGAACAGCGACTCCACAAGAGTGGCGACTTTCAGCAGGCCCTCGGTGCGTTTCGTAATGCTCTGGTGCGGTTCAATCGCGACGGCGACGCCGTACCGCTCCGCGACCTGCAGGACCTTGCGGAGCGTGTAGCGCATGATCTGAAAACACTCCGCGTCATCGAGCCACGACGGGCGGACGCCCTCGTCGGTATTAACCACCGGCGCGCCGATGGCGGCCGCCAAGCGAATCGCCTTTTCGAGATAAGGAACGCTGATCTCGGGGCGCATCAATGGACAGTGCGCGCTCAGTCCCGAGGCCGCGACCCCGTATTGATCGAGGACTTCCTTCATCTCAAGCGGGTCGTTATCCATGGAGAACGAGTGGAAATACCCGGCTTCGCTCAACAGTTCACGCCCGTTATGCACCATCGGCTCCACGTAGCGGTAGCCCAGTTCGGCGGCGCAGGCGACGCCCGCGGCAAACGGCTTGTCCTCACAGCGAATGAACTCCAGGTTCACTCCTGCTTCGATGCTCAAGTTTCATTCCTCGCTTTCGCTGGCATTTCTATGGGCACGATATGTCGGCGCGGCTCGCCATTGAGCCGTCCGTGCCCATGTTGCGCTGAAAGCCGGCCGCGCTAGCCCCGGAGCCGCCGCTGTCAGAAATACAGATGAAGCGCCGCCTGCATGATCCTCGGAAACCGCGTCGAAGTAACCTGGCCAAACCGGCGGTTCACCTGATTCCCGGACACGTCGAACCTTGCCGACGTGTCCACGCCCCGAAACTGGGCGTGATTGAACGCATTGTACATTTCCCAGCGGAGTTGCAGGTAACGGGTCTCCTTGGCGCCGACCGGGATCTTCTTTATGAAGGTGAAATCCCAATTATTGATTCCAGGCAGGCGGAAGACGTCCTTCGGGGCATTACCGAAGTCTCCCTGGGCCGGACGGGCAAACGCCTCGGTGTTGAAGCGACGGTCGAAGGTTCGCTCGCCCCTGGGCAACTCAGGTTTGGCGATCACGTTTACGCGAGCGCCGTCGCCGCCACCCGTAATATCGGCGTTGTCAACGGTCGAAAAGCCGACGCCGGAAGGTGTTCCGCTCGAGAATGTCGTGATGCCGTTCCATTCCCAGTTGTCAAAGATGTGGCGGATCACCGGGTTCGGCAGCAGCGCGCTGAGCTTTGGCAGCTCCCAAAGATAGTTGATGACTAACTTGTGGGTCTGATCGAACGAGAGTTTGCCGTAGCTCCAGACTCTGTATGGGCGGTAAGTGGGCAGGAGCTGCTGGTCGCTGTTGGTGAGCCCCATGGTTTTCGACCACGTGTACGCCACGCCCAACTGGACTCCGCTGGTGAACCGCCGGTTGAGCGCAACGTGCAGACCATTGTAGTTGGACGTCCCCGAGTTCTCCTGATAGGTAACATTCCCGTACCCCGGGTACGGCCGGAAAAAATTGTCAGGCAGCGCGATTCGGGGATTCGTCGGATTGGCGTTGGCCGGGTCAAAACGGGCGCCGTAGGGCACCAGGTTCAGGTTACGCCGCTGGATCAGGTGCCGTCCCACGTTGCCGACGTAAGAAATATCGAGCACGCTGTTGAAACCGACCGACTGCTGGATACCGAAGCTGTAATTGTATACGCTGGGTGTGACCGGGTCGACCTCGAAAGCGTTGACCGAGCTCGGAAAGAGCACTCCTTGCGCTTGCAGAAATGTATCCATGTTGCCGTAGAAGAGAGTGGGTTGGAAGACGCGCGGCGGCAGCTCGGTCATCAGGTTAATGTAATCGTTGCTCGGCAGACTTTGCTTGGTGATTCCGAAGCCTGCGCGAACCGCCGTTTTCCCGTTCCCAAAGAGGTCGTATGCAAGTCCGAGCCGAGGCGCCACCTGCACGGGCTCCTGCTCGATGAACCCGGCCGGCACGGTTGGATCGTTCGCGAGCGCCATGCCGTTCACCGCGTCGCCGGTGCCGGGTACATACGCGCCGACCAGCACCGCTGGGCCGAGCTCGCCCGTCAGGGGGTTCAGCGAGGCGCGGGCGTTACCTGGACCAACCGCCGGACGGTAAAAGAGCGGTGCTTTTGACGGGTCGTAACGGTTCAATAGCAGTAGCGAGCCTTCGTGCTCGGGTTCCCTTGCCTGCCACGGCGTGCTCCAGCCGAACCGCAGGCCGTAGCTGACGGTCAGCTTTCGAGTCGCCTTCCAGGTGTCCTGAGCGAACCACTCGATGAGGAAATTTTTGCCCCAGCCGCGAATTCTGGCGCTAGGCTCTGCATACGATTGAAAGTTTCCGAGGATGGCATTGGAGAAGGCCCAGTTGCTATCGAGCGGGTTATTCGGATCCCGCCCGAAATTGAAGCTTCCGGAAAAGTTCGTCGCCCGCGGACCTTCACTAACCCAGTTTTGCTCCAGATAGACGCCGAATCTGAAGGAGTGGCTGCCGCGGATCCAGCTCAGGTTGTCGACCAGATCGAACCTCTGGTCTCCCGCGTCGATCGGGATTCGCCGATCGAATGTGACGTTCACTGCGTTGGGAACGCCGCCGAAGGAAACGGCCGGGATGAGGTTATTCGGGTTCACTTCCGGACGGAACTGGCCGAGCGTGATGCCGTTCGTGGATCGGAGAATCGGATCAAACCCGTGCGGCTCGCGCGAGCCGCCGCCGCGCTCTCCGAGGTCGCGGAATCCGGAGCTGAATTCGTTCACCGTGCTCGGATTGATTACCCGCGTCCAGCCGATCTTGCCGCTATCTTCGGTGAACAGATAATGATGGCGCATCTGCGGCCAGTTGGAGTTTACGGCCGCGATGCCTTGCGAAGCGCGCGCGTCGGACCAGAAGTTTCTCGCCCGGATCGTGAGCGTGTCTTTCGTCGTCACAACGTAATCGATTTTCAGAAGATTCGTATTCTTCGGCGTCTCCTTGATCTCCTGGAACTGGTAGTTATAATTTCCGGCCGTGATACTGCGGTCGGTGATGTTCGGCAGCGGGAACAGGTTCAGGATGGCCCGGCCGTTGGGATTAATTCGGCTGGCTGGAATGATGTTGCCCGGGAAGTTCGTGCCCCCAAGGGGGTCGCGAATGGGGATCAGCCGGCCGCTGACATCGAGCGTGTCGGAAAAATTGCCTTGGCGTTCGAGCGCGCTCGGGACGGTCCGCCGGCCCAGCGCCAGCGGCTCGCGGATACGCCACTCCTCGCGGGAGTAAAAAAAGAAAAGCTTATCGCGATCCTTATTGAATTTGCCGGGGATGTAGATCGGGCCGCCGATGGTGCCGCCGAAGGTGCCGTAGCGGAACATTGGCTTGGGCAGGCCATCCCGGTTATTGAAGAAGTCCTGCGCGTTGAACATCTCGTGCCGCTTGAACCAATACAGCGAACCGTGGAATTCGCGGGTTCCGCTCTTTGAAACGAGATTGATCTGAGGGCCGGAGTTTCTGCCGTACTCGGCCTGATAGTTCGTCAGCACCACCTTAACCTCGGCGATCGCGTCCACGCTGGTCACTTCGTTGAAGAGCGACACCAAATGCGCGTCGCTGCCCATCTGTCCGTCGAGTGTAACCGTGTTCCAGTACGATCGCGTGCCCGAAATGTTCGGCGTGAACGTGCCGAACTGCCCGCCGAGGTCGTTCCCCGTGCCCCGCTCCGTCTCGGTCTGCTCCGCGCCGTCGCGGAACGCTCCTTGCGAGACGCCGGGCAACAACTTGACCAGGTTGATCACGTCGCGTCCTCGAACGACGATCCGGCCGAGCTGCTGCGGTGTGAGCAAGGCGCTCGTCTGCGCATTCTCCGTTCCCAGGGTTTCCCCGGTTGATCGGACCGTCACCGTCTCGGTTGTTTGCCCGACCGGGAGGTGGATTTCGCCGATCGCGATCCGATCATTCGCCGTCAGCAGTACGCCCGTGCGCTCGACGGTCTGAAACCCGCTCCGGCTGATCCGAATCGTGTAGGTGCCCGGTTGAAGGGCGGGGAAAACGAAAATGCCCTCGGTGTTGGTTTTCCCTTCGCGCCGGGCGCCGCTGGTTTCGCTCATCAACGACACTGTGGCGCCGGGCACAACGGCTCCCGAATCATCGAAAACCGTTCCGGTAATTTCGCCGGTGATTGTCTGACCCGCCATGGGCGCGGCAAGCAGCAGCGGCAGCAGAGACAGGAAAGCTCGCAGGAGCATAGCACCCCCCTGAGCAAGCATCTGCAAATTCCGTAGCGGGTGTCAACAGGATTTGGAGGCTGCCATCCACGGCGCATCCCCGGCGGAAGAGTTTTCTCCAGGCCTCGAGATGGGCGCCGCATCCGGCCCATGCGTGATCGCTGGCGCTACGGTCCAAGATCCGGCGGCCGTTGAAGTGCAAAGCCGTGGAAAGCTCGCTCGAAACTTCCTCGAAAAACGGGTGGCACGGCGTCCGGGACCGCGCCCTTGACGCTCGCAAACTGCCGCCGGGCGAGCATCTCAGTTCGCGCTTGGCGGATCCGTCGCAGTATTCATTTCCGGGGCAGGTACTCTCATGCTGCTCTCCAGGGGCGATTCCGCCGGAGTCCTGGCCGAAGCCATGGGGATGCCGCGTGCAAGCGATTGTCCCTCGACCGCAAGGGAATCGCGGACTCTTCCGTCAACGCGAGTCACTGGGCGCGTAGCACGATCGCACAGTCTTTTTGGAACTCCGGAAGCCAAAGATGCGTTTCCTTACCTTTCACATTCACCCGAGCTGGCCCGCTCCACCCGGTAGCTCCCGACGGCAGCATTCTCGCTTCGTATTGCCCCGCAGGCAGACGGAGCGTCAGGCTTCCCTCGATCGGCTTCCCGAATCCCGCGTCTTTGAGTCGTGCATCACCGACGTAGATGACATGGATCCGGCGATCTTTCCTGCTCGAAGAGACCGCCAGAGTCTGATTGGGGACCGCGGAGACGAGGTTCTGGGCCGGGTCCATTTGATCGGGACCGGATTCTTTCCACAGACGCGAGAGAATCCCGAGCTGATCTCGAAACCTGCGCCCGTCCAGCCTCCGGCCGTCAGGAATCGGAACTTTTCCGGAACCGGTCGGATCCTGCGGAGTGAAAGACCAGTCGAGGTGGTCGAATCCGGCTCCGCCGCTCAAGATGGTTTCCCAGGCCTCCATACGGTTCCGGTCCCACTCGTCGGCCGCGCCCCGGATAACGCCTGAGTAGTTTTCATCGAACACGACCGGCTTATTCACGTGCCGCCGCGCCTCCATAAACGCCAGGATATTGCCGAACCGGGTTCCCGCAGTTTCGAGTACCGAGATGCCAGGCCCCGCCGTCTTCCGGCTGATGTAGTGGTAATTGATAATATCGATCAGCGCGTTGCCGAAATAGGGAGTGTCGCCTGTCTCGGTGTACCGCAGCTCGCGGGAAGCGGAAGCGGGAAGCCTCTGGTGGGCGTTAACAGCGATCAGGTGCTTCTTCGGGAGCTTCTGCTCGGTTTCCCTGATGGCTTTTGACAGCGCCACGTGCCAGGCATCTTGCCGCGCGGCGGTTTCGCGGCTGTTATCGCGGGCAGAGGTCTCATTGTTGATCTCGAAGTACATGTTGTCGAATGAATTCAGCTCTGCCACGAGTTTTCGGACAAACGCCATCTGCCTTGCCGTGACGGTAGGATCGTGCAGCTCCATGAACTGACCCACTTCTGAGATACCGCCACCCACGCCGTTGACATTATTCGCGGGGTGCAGCGGAAACCAGGACCAGATACTTTCTCGATAAGGATTACAAAAGAGCACGACCTCGACGACGATCTCCCGTTCGGCCGCGGCTTTGAGGAAATTCTTGAAACGCGTGAAATACTCATTGTTCCATTGGTCCAGGTTGAATTTCGGTCCCCCGTCGTTAGCTTTGCCGGGGCCGGTCCGTTTCCACGGCATGACCTCCGCGCCCGCTTCAGGCGCCAGCGTATTGCTAAAACCGAGGGGCGGAATCGAATCCTCGAGCTCGCGGTAGAAGGTAAAGGCGCGAGAGAGGTTCAGCTGGTTGCGTGCCAGCTCGTCCAGGTATGGAACATAGTCGAATTTGCCGTTCAACACCGCGCCGTAATGCTCCGTCGCGGTCACCAGCACAATCGGCTTCCCCTTATATACGAAGCTTCCGGAGTGATCGGGGTGCCGGCGCAACGTCGCGTCTGTGACCGGCTGTGCGCCCATCACGTGAGCCAGTATTGAAAAAAGCCCGCACAGCAAAACTACTTTGCGCATCGTGACGAAATCCTTTATCGCTCTTCACGGATCAGCAGCACCCAGTCTCCTGCCGCTGGACTCGAAACCGTGTTCTTACCCGCCAAGACGGATGGGCCGTTTCGCCACTGGCCCAGACGAGGATCGAACCACCGGGCGCCGACCTTTCGATTGGCCGCGCCGCTCAGATCTATCGTGCTTGTGCCGCCCTTCGGAAAATAGAACACGTAATGAGCCGGCGGCTTCGCCAGACAAAAGCCGTTGCTCGTCAGACCGTCCGCGGCGTGCATATCCGCGAAGGGCAGTTCCTCAAAGAAGCGGCGCAGGTGCCTGAGCTCCTGAGCCGCTTTCCCAGGCCCGGGCTCGCCCATATAGAAATAGCTGATGCCGTCGCTCCAATCCCCGTACGAGGCATAGCCTCCCGCCATCGCGATCGACCAATGAGATCGCCGGGTCCAGCCGCTGTTCTGTCCATGCCCGGGCTTGTCAATACCGCCCTCGTATCCGTATTCTTCATTGACATATGGTTTCGGGACCGGTCCGTGCTTCAGCGCCCAGCCGTGGACCGCTTGCTCGTCGCCATAGTGCTGCGTGATGATGAAGTCCGCCCAGTCCGCGGTGGGATAAAAGAACTCGGCGTATGCGTGCGCGGAGGTGAGGCGATTGTAGGGGTCGACGGCCTTCAGGAAAGTTCCGATCGCGTGGCCCCATTCGATATCCCGAAACTCGTTGTGCTCGTTTCCGAGATCCCACCAGACGTTGTCGAAAGACGCGAGGCGCGCGGCGGCGTACTTGTATAGACGGTATTCATGCTCGCTGAGGGCGCCATACTCTAGCGGCAGATTTTGTTTCTCGATCGTCACGATACAAGTGGCGACGATGCCGCGATCCCGCATGCGGGCGATGGCGCGCTCGACGCGCCGCCAGTAGGCGAGGTTGAATCGCGAAAAGTCATAGGCGTGAGGCTTTCCAGCCCAGGCAGGCAGCGCATTGACCTGTCCCGGCTTCGAGTTGTAATTGATCGCTCTCTGCGGATCGAGAATCTCGAACTTTTCGCCGGGAGCGCGATTGTCGGTATCCCTCGGGTACCCGGTGAGAAGGAAGCGGATCTTATTGAATCCCAATCTCACGCAATAGTCAATGGTTGCGTCAACCTGAGCGTCATCGTTCGACGGATCAAGCAAATGGTAGGCCGTGTACCCGAGATGGTGGAAGGGGGCTCCCGAACCCATATAGACGAAATGCTTCGGTCTTTTCGGATCCACGATGACGGGGCCGGCACGTTCCGGCGACCTCGTCGAGATCAGCTTGCCGGAGAACTCGCGATCGAGCCCTTTGCCGCGCAGGCGCAGCTTGTATTCATAAGCAACTCCCGCGATGTGTGGCGAGAAGCGTAGCCGAAACAGCGTCCCGTCAGCGGAATCGGCGAAGCCCGTCACGCGAATTGGCCTGTTTCCGGCGGTCTTGAACTCACCGCTCACTTCGGCCTCCGTAAACGGGTTGCCGAAGGGACTCTTGTCGAGCCTGATAACGAATTCGGCCGAATCGAAACGCGCAACCGAGCCTGGCGCGTCGAGCGTGACCTGCGCGGAACCGGCGCTTGCCGCGAGCAGCAGGACGGGAATCGCTGCTGTTTTTCCAGCTCTCATCCCGGAACAGACCTCACCACCGAAGGCCGGAGCAAATCGTCGGCGCCAGTGCCGCAGCGATACGGAGACAGACTGCACGATCTGCCGCAGCGCTCCAGAGATGGGCGCAGTATACACCAAACCGGGTGGAGCGCGATCTGGGCGGAAGTTTGGAGCGCGACCGGACGAAGCGGCGAAGGCGAAGCCGCGTACCTTCAAGCTTCGGCTTCGAGTTCGCCGTAATCGGGCGGGTCTTCGAGCAGGGTCAGCAGGTAGTCAGGGGCGCGGCGCGCCGCCCGGGCGCTCCACGGCTGCTGGAGGCACTCGATCGAGTCTGAGAACCGCAACCCTACGAGATGGCCCGCCTGCCCTGATCATCGCCTCGCAATCAGACGGCTCCTCGAGCGCCGCATCGTAGACGTCGAACAAAATCGAGAGTACGCACGCCGGCGCTCCGCTTCTATCGTCGTGACTGACCCGTCACTGACCGGTGAACTCCCGCCATGTGCCGCCCGGAAGTTTGCTTCCCGCAACGGACTGTACATTGTAGGTGCGAATGGAATTCGACTGGGACGAGGCGAAACGTGGCGCATATCGCGCGGCACGGAGTCACTGCCCAGGAGTGCGAAGAAGCCTATCGGAACGGGCCGATGGTAATCGAGATTCAAAGAGGGAAGCGCGAGCGCCGCAGGCTGTGCCT
>JACOTZ010000436.1 GCA_016178155.1 Acidobacteriota bacterium | reverse complement strand
TGAGTCTGCGATGAAGCCAGTCGGAAAGCCGGATGCCGGAAATCGGCACGTCCGGTTTGATGAGCGGGGGCAGGAAACGGGGCGGCGCCTCGGCGTCAGTGCTCGCGCCTGTCCTCGACTCTACCCACCACTCCCTGACGGTCGTGGCTCAGAACGCTTCCGCTGATTTGACGGCCCTTACTGAGCCGCGCGCGTCAGCAAGCGGTTCGAAATCCTGTCGGTGACGAACTTCGGCTAGTGGCCGCGCAGCAGGGCATCGATGCTGGCGATATTCTTCTTCGCGTACTCGGCTTCGCTCATCTCGGCGTTGATTTCGAGCATGGCCGCGAAGTGCTTGCGCGCGGCCGGCAGATTCTCGATGCTGCCGGTCTGCTCGGCCTTGCGGGCGTAGGCGAGCGCGAGCGCATAGTGCACGTAGGGATCGCCGCGGTCGTAAGCAAGCGCCTGCTGGCAGTACTCGATGGCGCGATCGAAATGGGAGAGCTTGCGCTCGCTGTCGCAGAGGCCGAAGAAGGCGTGGCTGCGCAGCTCGCGCCAGATATCCTGCTGGGCCGCGCGTTTCTTGCGGCCGAGCCCGGTCAGGAACCCGTTCACCCAGTAATTCAACTGTCCGGCCAGCCCGCTGTTGAAATTGCTCAGCCGCAGATACTGGCCGTATTCGCCGATGGCATCGGGATACTGTTTGCTCATGCGCAGGCTCTCGGCCAGCCACAGGTGGGCCTCCCCGTTGGCTGGATTCAGGGCGATGGATTTCCGCGCCGCTTCAATCGACTCCTTATAGAGCTCCTTGCGCCGCAGCGCTTGCGCGAGCAGGCACCAGGCGAGCGCGTGCTTCGGGTCGCGCTGCACCACGGCGTTCAACTGCCGGATCGCCTCATCCACGTCGCCGAGATCGAGCAGCATGCCGCCGTAGGTGGCGCGCGCCTCGACGTAATCGGGATCGATATCGATCGCCAGCTTGAAATATTTCCTGGCCGGCTCGTTCTCGAACAGCGCGTTGTAGGCGCGGCCCAGGTAGAGTGAAGCCTGGCTGTACTTCGGATCCGCGCGCAGTGCTTCCTCAAAGTGGGCGGCCGCGCGCTTGTAGTGCTGCGCGAATCCCTTGTTGTATTCGTCGAGACCTTTGTCGAAGGCGTCGAGCGCGGCCTTGTTGCGCCGGCGCGCCACCAGGATTCGGACATTGACCGGCGCCTCCTGGCCGGGGTAGACCATCTCCTCGCGCGGCCCGTCCGGCTCGTAGCCCATCTTGACGGCCTTGATGGTATGGGCCCCCGGTACCAGGCCGGGCACGCGCAATGGTGCGGACTTATTCACGACACCGTGCGACTTGCCGTCGATGAACACTTCCACGCCGTCCATGTTCGTGGTGATGATCAGCGTGCCTTCCTTCGGCGGCGGCGGCGCTCCCGGCTTGCGGCTGGACGGAACGTACGCGAGCAGCATGTTGGGATCGAAGCTGCCGCGCTCCGACACCGGGTTCTGCTTGCCGCCGGTGGCCTCGCGCACGTTGCGCCGCACGTACTCGGCGAGCTCGTCGGCGGTCACGATGCCGTCACCGGATTCCTCCGCCTGGCCCTCCAGTCCCTTCACGACGTAGTAGGTGAAGATGCCGTGACCGCCGCCCCAGTCAGGGCTCTCGAAGGAGCGCTCGCGATCGCGGCTGGCGGTGAACGAGAAGAGCGACTTGTTCAGGTCCATGAGCGAGCGGTTGATGGCCTGCACATCGGCATCGGGGTTGATGGCGCCGCTGTGGCACGCGTCGGTCAGCAGCACCTTCCACTTGGCTTTCACGCGGCTGCCGATCACGTTTCCGAGCGTGTCCATGGGGTAGCCGGAGGATGCGATGCGGCTGAGATCGATGTCGTAGGGGGCCAGGTACGCCTTGCCGCCGCGCACGAATCCATGTCCGGCGAAGTAGATGAAGACGCGGTCATCCTCCCTGGCGATGCCGGGCAGCCAGGTTTCGAGCTCGTGTTTCAGATTGGCGAGCGTTGCCTTCGGCCCAATCAGCTTGTGGACATTCTCGAAGCGGAAGTTGCCGCCCTCGGGGCTGATGAGAATCGAATAGATGGCCTCGGCATCCCGCTCGGAATAGCGGAGTTGGCCCGTTTCCGGCAAGTTCCTGTACTCTCCGATCCCCACGACCAGCGCATAGCCGCGGGGAACGCTGACCTTGGCGGCAGGAGTGACGCGGCCGGGCTCATCTTTTTCGTACCGGAGATCGCGCTCCTGCCGCCGCGTCTGCGCCGCGAGGCACGATGCCGCCGCGACCAATACCACGAGTCGTCGCACTTCTGCCCCCTTCATTTATGCGCGAGACGGAACTCGTAGACGATCGGGCCCTTGGGAGGCTCGGGCGCCGAGACCACGGACGAGTTCTTCTCGCGAATGATGACCAATTCTCCCTCGAGGCCGCGGCTCTGCTGCCTGGGCCCCGCGGCGCGGTCCACGCAGTCGCCGCGAGCTTTCAGGATGGCGTCGTCGCAGCGCGGCAGCAGGGTAGCGGGCGGCCGCGTATGCGGAGCGGGCGCCGCGGGGCGGCCCAATGTGACCGGGCTGACGAGCCAGGAAACCACGTCATAGCCGGGCGGGCCCAGGATACGGAACGCGCCCTCGGTGGCGGGCACGGTGTATTCTTTGCCCGCCTCCATCCGGTTCTGCAAACCCGTGTCCTCGCGCGGGAACAGCAGCGTCTGGTTGCCCGACGTGCTGTTGTTGGTGACATACAGGTAGCCGGCGAAGTTGGCGCGAAACCGGAAGCGCACTCGGTCATCGGTCGCGAGCACGAGGCCCGGGTCGATCAGCTTCCAGGCGCCGTTCTCGAGGCGCTCCAGCTTGATCTCCATGCGGTGCGGCCCCCGCACGGAGGTCCGCGATTGCGCGCCCCACGCAGCGAGCACCGCGGCGGCCAGGACGGCGACGAACCTGCATTCCGCTCGCATGGCTACCGGTGCTTCAGGTTCAACTCGAGAATGACGCGCGCGTCCGGTCCACGGTCCGGCGTCGCCATATAGAGGGCTTTCTCCGAGGGACGGTCCGCGGCCGCGGTCTTCTCATCGACTTTCTCGAACACGAGGTCGCGCGCGATCATCGTGCTGCGCAACTGGCTGATCACGCCGTCATCGATCGGCTTCAGGTTGGCAGCAAGCATCATCGGTTTGGACCGCTCGGGCGCCGCCGCGGGAGCGGATGCCGGCCCGGTCTTCGCGCCGCCGCTCAGATCGTAAATCAGCCGCTCCAGATCGTTCTGGGGCCGCCGGGCAAGCACGATGAACAGGCGCTCGGTTCCGGGCTGATCGTCGAAGGTGAAGCGCGCGGCGGCCGGAATGGCGATCCGCCGGTTGCGGCGCACGCGGTTGTCTCCCTCCTGGTCCTCGGCGTTCGGGAAGAGCACGTCCCAGGCTTTGCTCGTCCCCTGCTGGACGATGTACAGGTGCGCGTCGTCATTGGCTTCCACCTGGACGCGAATGCGGTCGCCGGAGCGGAACACGGTGTTGGCGTCGACCTCGTCATAGTCGTCGCCAGCGGTCCGTTTGAGAATGCTGCAGCGCAGGCTCAGGGGCACACCGCTGGTCTGCGCGACACTGTGCAGCGGCACGCCGCCGCCGGAAGTACGCACCGCCTGCACGTCGCCGGGGCGGCCCGTGTCGGGCGGTATGGTGGCGCCTCCCGCGGGGTCCTGGCGGGTTTCGGTCCGCCGTTTGGCGGTAGAGTTGGTCTTGCGTTTCGCCGGCTCGGTCTTTTTTTCCGTTTCAGCGGTCACCTGCTTCGCGGGAAGCGGTGTGTAGAACAGTTCGCGCGCGCTCAGCTTGCGCTCGGTCTGCGCGCACACAACGGCCCCGCTCGCGCAGAGGCCCAGCACGAGAAGATACTGCAGTTTCATGGCTGAACGTTAGTGTAGCTCAGCTCACAG
>JACOTZ010000435.1 GCA_016178155.1 Acidobacteriota bacterium | reverse complement strand
GCTCGACGTGGGTTCCGCCGCAGAACTCCTTGCTGAAATCGCCGATGCTGACCACGCGCACCTGGTCGCCGTACTTCTCCCCGAACAGCGCCATGGCGCCGGTGGCAAGCGCGCTCTCCAGGTGCATTACTTCCGCGCGCAGCGGAGTGCCGAGCAGGACCTGCTCGTTGACCAGCCGCTCAATCTCCTGCAGCTCGTCCCGGTCAACGGGCGCGTAGTGCGTAAAGTCGAAGCGCAGGTGATGAGGATCCACCAGGCTGCCGGCCTGCTTCACGTGCGTGCCAAGTGTCCTCCGCAGCGAGGCATGCAGCAGGTGAGTCGCGGTATGATTGCGCATGGTCGCGCTGCGGGTTTCACCGTTAACCTCCGCTCGCAGGATCTCGCCGCGCCGGATGGGCACGTGCGTGGTGATCCGGTGGACCGTCAAACCCTTCACGGGCGCGTAGGCGGAGTGGACCTCGGCGGCCCATTCTCCCTGGCGGTTGTAGAGCGCTCCCCGGTCGCCCACCTGCCCGCCCGCTTCCGCGTAAAACGGGGTGCGATCAAACACCAGCTCGGCTTCGACGCCCGCCGGCAGGTCGTCCACCGGCGCGCCTTCACCGAGGAGGCCGAGTACCTCGCCTTCGGCCGCCAGTGTCGTGTAGCCCAAGAACCCGGTGGTATGGCGGGCGTGCAGCGCGAGGTATACGGGGGCGACCTGCGCTTTCTCGGCGCCCTTCCAGCTTGCGCGGGCGCGCTGGCGCTGGCGCTCCATCTCGGACGCGAAGCCGTCGAGGTCGATGGTGAGGCCGAACTCGCGCGCCATTTCCTGCTGCTCGTCGAGCCCGAGCCCGTATGTGTCATAGAGCTTGAACGCGGCCGCCCCCGCGAGCACGCCTCCCGTGGCCGCTTTGGCTTCATCGTGAAACACGCGCTCGGCCACCTGGAAGGTCGTTGCGTAGCGGTCCTCTTCATCGCGCACGATGCGCGAGACTCGCTCCACGCTCTCCAGCAGCTCCGGATAAGCGGGCTTCATCAGATCGGCGACACAGGCCGTGAGCTTGTAGAGAAACGGATCGCCCACACCGGTCAGGCGCGCATTGCGGATGGCCCGGCGCATGATCTTGCGCAGCACGTAACCGCGGCCCTCGTTGGACGGCACGACGCCGTCGTGGATCAGAAACGCCGTGGCGCGCGCATGATCGGCGCAGATGCGCAGCGCCACGTCCCCGGCCTCGGAGGCGCCGTACCCGGTGTGGAACAGGCCCGCCGCGCTGTCGATGATGGGACGGAGCAGGTCGGTGTCGAAGTTGCTGAGCTTACCCTGCAGGATTGCGGCAAGGCGCTCGAGGCCCATGCCGGTGTCGATCGAGGGCCGCGGCAGGGGAGTGAGCACACCCTCGGCGGAGCGGTCGAACTGCATGAAGACGAGATTCCAGATCTCGACGAAGCGGCCGCCGCCGTCCGAGGGAAACCGCTCGTGCTCGCGGCCGGGCTCGGCGGCCTCCGGACCCAGGTCGTAATGAATCTCCGAGCACGGCCCGCAAGGCCCGGTCTCGCCCATCTGCCAGAAATTGTCTGCTTCGTCCAGCCGGAAGATGCGTTCCTTCGGCACCCCAGCCGCCTGCTGCCAGAGCAACTCCGCGTCGTCGTCTTCGCGGAAAACCGTGATGTAGAGCCGGTCTTTCGCCAGTCCGTACTCCCTGGTGACGAGCTCCCAGGCGAAATCGATCGCCTCGCGCTTGAAGTAATCGCCGAACGAGAAGTTGCCGAGCATCTCGAAAAACGTATGGTGCCGGCGCGTATAGCCGACGTTTTCGAGGTCGTTGTGTTTGCCGCCGGCGCGGACGCATTTCTGCGAGCTGGCGGCGCGCGTGTAGTCGCGCTTCTCGCGGCCGAGGAACACGTCCTTGAACTGGTTCATGCCGGCGTTGGTGAACAGCAGGGTGGGGTCGTTGGCGGGAACCAGCGACGAGCTGCGCACCACGCGATGGCCTCGGGCCGCAAAAAACTCCAGGAATCTCTGACGGATCTCGTGACCTGTCATGGGGATGCCCCCATTTTCCCACGGTCTCCTCATCGCCCCGTCCCGCCGCGGCAGGGTGCTCGCGCGGCACCCCTCCGGCGGTCCGCCGGCGCGAACCCGAATTGCGGGCCGAAGGCCTCAGCAAGCAGTCTGCTCGCGGCACACCGCGACGGATCGCGGTCCGCCGGCCGCCCCGGGACGGAATCCCGTCGCCCGCGGCGGCGACGCGGCCCACTCGCCAGAAGCGCGAAATTCAGCCGTACACTACACAAAAGACGCTATTTAATACTTTCTGGTGCGGCCGCCCGCCGGACGGCCCTATACTGGCATGAGCACAGGAAATCGATTCATGCACAAACCGATCAAATACGCGGAAAAGGCGGTCAGTGTCGCCGCCAACGGCGCCTGGGCAATCTTCGAGCGAGCGAACCGCGTTCGGCCGAACCCGTCGTTCACGCCGAAGTGGTCCGATAAGCCGCTTTTGAAGTCGTGGGAGAAGACCAAGCCGCCGCTGGGCTGGCCGCGCGAGACCGACTCGCTATGTCCCAAGTGCGTCCCCGAAGTCCGCAAGAAGATCCTCGATGGCGGGCTGCCGGTCGATATTCTGCGCACCGGAAAGATCGGGGAGATCAAGGCGCGGATCATCGAGCGCGAGGGCAAGATCCTGATGGTGAAGGACTGCCCGAGGCACGGGCACTTCGAGGACGTGATGGCCATAGACGCGGCCTTCTTCCGGCATCTCGAGGAGTGCTTCCCCGGCCGCGATATTCCCGCTCACGCCGACGCGCACTTGCACAATCACGGCTCGAGCACCATCCGGCACGGCCGTGGCTCGGTGCTAACCATCGACCTCACCAACCGCTGCAACATGATGTGCGATCCGTGTTTCATGGATGCCAACCAGGTGGGCTTCGTGCATGAGCTGACCTGGGACGACATCAAGACGATGCTCGATAATGCCATCTCGATCAAGCCGCGGCGCCAGCTCTCGGTGCAGTTCTCCGGCGGCGAGCCGACGCTCTCGCCCTATTTCCTGGACGCCATCCGCTACTCGCGCAAGGTGGGTTACAACAGCGTGCAGGCCGCCACCAACGGCATTGAGTTCGCCAGGAGCGCCGAGTTTTCCAAGGCTGCCGCGGAGGCGGGCCTCCGCTATGCATACCTGCAGTTCGACGGGATCGGGAACGCGGCCAACTCGCACCGCCTGGTGGGCAACCTGTTCGACGTGAAGCTGCAGGCGATCACCAACCTGCACAACGCGGGAGTGGACATCATCCCGGTGATCACCATCGTCAACGGCATTAATAACGAGCAGGTCGGCGCCGTGATCCGCTTCGCGCAGGAAAACCCCAAGACGATCTCGTTCCTCGCCTTCCAGCCCGTCTCGTTCACGGGCCGCGATGAAGAAGTGACCGACGAGCGCCGTTTCGCCCAGCGCTACACGCTCTCGCACCTGGCGCACGATGTGAAGAACCAGACGAGGCTCTGCGAGCCGGTACGCGACTGGTTCCCGATCTCGATGATGAGCACTTTCTCCGACTGGGCTGACCTGGTGCACGGTCCCGCAGCCAACTGGGGGCAGGTGAGCTGCGGCTGCCATCCGAACTGCGGCATCGGCACGGCGATCATGATCGATAAGCAGACGGGGGAGGGGCGCGCGGTCACGTCTTTCCTGAATGTCGAGCGGCTGGCGAGGGACATCGCCAAGGTGACCGACGGCGCGCGCGGGCCCAAACTGTCGATGTTCGGCATGGCGCTGTCGCTGCTGCGCAACTATGATTCCTTCGCGGCGCCCACCCATTTCAAGCTGCTCGACCTGCTCAAGAAATTCGACAAGACCTACGGGGCCACCGGCCGGGACTACGGCAAAGTGCAGGGCGACCGGACCGCTGCTGACATTGCCAAGCGCCGCTCGGACCGCTGGAATTTCCTGTTCATCGCCGGCATGTGGTTCCAGGACCTGTTCAACTACGATTTCCGCCGCACCGAACAGTGCATCATCCCCTACGCGACACAGGAGGGCGAGATCAGCTTCTGCGCTTATAACACCGGGATCGGTTGGCGCAACATCGTCGAGAAGATGCACATGACGGCGACGCTAACCAAGTGGTATGCCGAACGCGGCCGGCACGAGATCTTCGCCGGCAACAAGAAAGTGGCGCTGCCCACGCTCGAGCACAAACTCGCGGTGAACGTGGCGGACGTCGAGCGCGGCAAGCAGACCGATCTCGATGCGCTGGGCATCGCGAAGAACGCGCGCGAGGAGAAGGTGCGTGCGCGCGATGAGAAGCTGAGGCAGAAACAGCACGACGCCGAAATGGAGCGCCTCTACCGCAAGCACATCCTGAGGGAGCCGGACCCCGAGCCAGGCTTCGTGCCGGTGGATACGCTGCTCGGCGGCGGCCAGCCAGCGCCCGCCGAGGAGCGGGAAGAAGTCGGCAGCTTCGGCGACTGAAGCATCGCCCCAGCGAATACATGGCATCGCCGGCCTGCTGCGGCTTGCGAAGGGCCGCGTCTACTGCGTTGCGCTCGGTCGCCGTCCTCGACGTACTGTCAAGCACACCTCCGGGCGGCGGCCCTTGCGCGGCGCCTCCTGACGACCGTGGCTAGAGATGCAGGTTAGACAGTGAGCGTTCTGTTGCAGCCCGGCCGAATCAGAACACCAGCTTCAGGCCGAACTGGATCTGGCGGGCCGAGCTCGCGGTTTCCGAAATCAAACCCGCCTGCGGCGTGTTCACCACAGTGTTCGGGAATGAGAAGTGCGCGTCATTAAACAGGTTGAAAAACTCTGACCGGAAGTCGAGTGAGACCCTTTCGGTCAGCCGGAAGGTTCGCGCCACGGTAAGATCGAGGTTCACCAAGCCTGGCCCGTACAGAACGTTGGCGCCCGAGTTGCCGAACGTGAAGCGCGCGGGAACAGCGAACGCCGTCCTATCGAACCAGCGATCGGGCGTTCGCTCCGACCGCGGAAGGTTGCCGTCACGTAAACGGTCCGGCCGCTGGCCGCCGGTAGTGTTCGCCGGGTTGCCGTTCACGCTCGGAGTCACGGGCAGCCCCTTCTGCGCTTCCAGGATCGGCGAGAGCTGCCAGCCACCCAGGATGTGCGACAGGACGCCCTCCGACGCCACGCGCCGCCCCTTGCCAAACGGCAGGTCCCAGACGGCGGCGGTAAAAAAGCGATGCGGGAGGTGCTGGACCGAGAGCTGCTTTTCAGGTGCAAGAATGCTGGTCTGCTGGCCGATCTGCTTCTGCAGAGTTTTGCTGAAGGTGTAGCCGGCCAGGATCGAGAACCCGCCGCTGAACCGGCGTTCGAACTTGGCCTCGAGTCCTTGATAGTTGGCGCCACCGATGGGAACCGACATCCGGATATCGGCAAAGCGTGGAAACTGACGCCGCGGATTGTTCGCCCCCGGCCCCGGAACGGGTTGGTTGATGTCGATGGCACTCACCTGGCTGTGGACGGTGTTCGAGCCGACGTACGCCAGCGAGACAAGCGAGTTCGCGGGGAGCGAGCGCTGGATGTTGAAGTTCCATTGATTCGTCGTGCCGTCCGACCAGGCGTAGGGCCAGATGGCAGCCAGCGAGCGGCCGTCGAGCACGTTGGGGTTGAGCGCGTTGCTCGAGAAGCCGTCGCGGATGACATGCGCGGAAGTGGACGCTGCGGCCTGCGTGGGAATGTTCACTTGAAGGTAGAACGGCGGGTTGTAATCCGGTGTGGCGCCGGTTACCAGGGAGAAGGTGCCCAGGTAGAAGATCCCGTATCCGCCTCTCACCACGGTCTTGCCGGTCAACTGGTATGCGAAGCCGATTCGCGGAGCAAAGTTGTTCAGATCGCGGCGGCGGAAAGAGCGCTGTTCCGCGCTGTCTCCTCGAGGAAAGATCACGCTGCCAAAGGCGGAATCCGACGGGTCTACGACAAAGTTGGCGACGCGATTGTTCTGCTCGACGTAAGGTGATTGATACTCGTATCGGAAGCCGAGATTCAACGTCAGTTTCGGCGTAATCTTCCAATTGTCCTGGACGAATGCTTCATCGGACCAACCAAGGCGCCGGTTGTCGAGCACGGCACTCAACTGCGCGTTGCTGGTCAGCCCAAGCAAGGCGTCGGCCAAGGAGTCGCCGGCGGTTTGCGTCCCCGCAACGGCGCGGGTGAACTGGCCATTGAATGTGTAAACGCCGCGGGCGAAGTTGGTGATTCCTGTGTACTGAATGATCTGCCGGATGTTCACACCCATCTTGAGGGCGTGTTTGCCGTGGCTCCAGGAAAAGGTGTCGACGAACTGCCGGACGTCCTGTTTGCGCGGGTCAGGGGCGAAACTGCGGTCGCCTATGTTGCGGTACCCGGCGGGTTGGAACAGCGGGATGCCGTTGATATCGCGGCGGTCGAAGGTCCCCTTAAATCCGAACTGCTTCCAATACTGCTCGGTATTGGGCGTGTCGATACTCCCTACCAGCCGGTTGTAGGCCAGCCGGGCCTCATTGACCATCGAGCCGTTAGGGAAGGCGCGTGTCCAGTTCACCACGCCGGTTTTGGCGTCCGAGGTGCGAACATTGGTGTCGCCGCCGCTCGCCGGCAATGGCAGGCTCCCGGGCTCCAGACGGAACCAGTCGAGAAGGCTGAAGCGCACAAACACCGTGTCGTGCCCGGTGATTCGCCAGTCGGCCTTGGCATCATATTTGTGCGCATCGAGATTGCGGGGCGTGTTAAACAGAAAGTTCTGAACACCTGGACGGTTCGGAGCGGGGTAGAGGCGCAAGACCTGGACCGCCACCGGATCAACGCGGCTGGCGGGGATCGTGTTGTTCGGGAATTGCGTGCGTGAGCCGTTGGGAGCCTGGGTGGCGGGATCAAAAATATTGGCGACGCCGGTGAAGTTGCCGGCCACCTGCGCCAGTGTCGGCACACTGCTCAGCCGCGTCAGTTTCTCGCGGATGTTGGTTCCCTCGTAGCTTCCGAAAAAGAACAGCCTGTCGCGCTTGATCGGTCCACCCAACGTGCCGCCGTATTGGTTCTGGCGGTAGGGCGGCTTGGGCCGCCCGCTGTTGAAAAAGTTGTTCGCGTCGAGCTTGTCGTTGCGCAGGAACTCGAACAGGGTGCCGTGAAACTGGTTTGTGCCGGACTTCGTGGTCACCTGCACAACAGCGCCTCCGCCGCGGCCGAACTCGGCGCCATAGCCGTGAGTCTCCAGTTTGAACTCCTGAATCGCGTCAATGGAGGGTTTCACCGATTGGTTGGACGCCACTACGATTCCGCTGAAGTAGTTGTTGTTGTCCGCCCCGTCGAGCGAAAACACATTCTGGTCGAAGCTGGCGCCGTTGGCGCTGAAGGCGTCCTCAACGAAGTTCTGGGTGCGCGAGGGCAACACACCTACGGAAAGAATGGCCAAGTGCTGATAGTTTCGCCCGTTCAGCGGCATCTGCGTGATGGTCCGGTTCTCAATCACCTGTCCGAGATTTGACGTCTCTGATTCGAGCAACGGGATCTCTCCGGTCACCTCAACGACCTCCGTCACCTGTCCAAGTGCCATCTGGATGTCCACCCTCGCGCGAGTTCCCGCGTTCAGCACGATGTTCGGGCGCCGGACCGTCTGAAAACCATCGCCGCCGACTTCGAGGTCATAGGCGCCGATCGGGAGCGCAGTGATGACATACACGCCAGCCTCGGTGCTGGAGACCCGATAGTCCATCCTCGTCGTCTGGCTGACCGCACGGATCCGGGCGCCGGCGACAGCGGCGCCGGATGGGTCGGTCACGGTTCCCGTGATCGTTGCCGTGTCCACCTGGGCAAGGCAGGCGACAGTAGCGATCGCGAGAAGCAGACTGCCACGCGTTGCAGATAATGAAGCTTGCATACCCCCTCCTTTCGCACGATGCTTGTAAGTGTAGACCTCGCCCTCGGCCGGCGTCCACCGTCCGGAATCTCATGAGAAGCAAACGCCGACTGGGATGGCTGGTTCCCGCGATCGCAACTCTGCACTCTCCCGGCTAGGGACCGGCGGCGCCTTCCACCGATATTGAGACAACGCAAATGGCAAGCCACGCCCGCCAATCTGGCCGACGCGCCGAGCTGAGCTAGGCAGCTCTCGAAGCTGACAAGAACGCCGTCTGAAGAGTCGCGGCATCGACGTGCAGCTCCAAAGCCTTCCCCGACGCATCCGAGATGTGCTGCAGATGCTCCGCGACCGCGGAAACTCCGGGACGCAGCTCGGCATCAAGCGATGCCGCGAGCAGCCGGATCAGCCTGTCGGTAGCGGGTCCAATTGGATCTTCGCCGCATTCCCATTTCGAGATCTTGGTTCTGTCAGTGTGAAGGTACCGCCCAAGTTGATCTCCGCTCAGGCCGAGGTGCTTTCGAAGGAATCGGAACTGCTCGCCCGTCAGCCGGGCCGGGCTGTTCACGAGCGCCTGCGCGATTGCGCGATGAATCTTCGCCATCCGTGGAACGATCACGTCCGAGTTCCCGCACTTCGGGCAATCTGCAACTTCGACGTCCTGGAGAATGACGTTCGAAAGCCCACTTTCCGCATATCGATAATTGCGACGCTCGGGGGTGAGGTTGTCGCCGCAATTTGTGCACACGTGAATCCTCGCTCGACTCATGAAGTCCTCTCGAACACAGTGATGAATACCGCCCGCTCGAGCCTGCAGGCGACAACGAGTGCCACTTTGCGGCGATCGGGGGTGATGCCTTCGATCCTATACTTCCATTGACCGGTCTTGATGTCCTTCCCCGGTGCCATGACGACTGCGCCAGATTTACAAATAGCAAGGACGTCCTGCATGCTCAAACCTTCATTAGCGAGTTCCTCTCGGAAATGCTGCGAGTAGATGACGCCACCCTCGTCGAGGCATCGGTTGAGCTCGGCCTCTTAGCTCGATCTTTGGTTAGCGGGGCATCTCTCAACTGTTGGTCTTATACCAACACCCGAGCATCTGGGAGGGGCCCGCCAGTTCGGGACAGGTACACCCGGAATCCCCGCAGAAAAACGCCCCCGTATGCAATAATCGGCCCGGTTCGCCCGTATTGCCAGATGAGAGACACCGCAGATGGCAACGGCAAGCCTGACGATCAATGGCGTGGCCAACAACGTGATACCACCACCTGGATTTCAGGAGCTGTACGACCGCTACGCGGATGACGTCTATCACACCGCGATGCGCGTAACCGGCAATCCCGCCGATGCGGAGGACGTGCTCCAGACCGTCTTCGTCCGCATCCTCGATCACCAGATCGATATCAATCCGCTCCAGGCGCCGGAACGTTATCTCCGCCGCGCGGCCACCAACGCCTCCATCGACCTGCTCCGGAAAAAGAGCACCCAGGTGGAGCGCCCGATCGGAGAGCGCGATTTCCCTGCCCCGGAGCAAAATCTCCTGCTCAAGGAACGCCTGCGTAAGGCCATCTCGCGGCTGCCGGAAGAGGATGCCGAGCTGTTCGTCCTGTGCTACATCGAGGGACTCAGCTATAAGCAACTGGCCGAGCAGTTCGCGATGGAGAGCGGGACGGTGGCCAGCCGCCTGTATCGCATCCGAATGGCACTGCAAAAGGAGATTCAGAAGTAAGAGGAATCGTCTTATGACGGAAGATCGTTTCGACGAACTGCTGAAGGAAATGCGGGAGGAGACTGCGACCGCCGAACAGGTCGCAGAGTCCAGGGATCGCGTCTGGCGCAAGCTCGCGGGCCGGGCCTCGGCCCTCTGCTCCGAGTTCAGGTCGCAGCTCGAAGACTACCTCGCCGGACAGCTTACCGAAGCCCGCCGCCTCCTGCTCGAAGACCACCTCAGCCGCTGCCCTGAGTGCCGCCGCGTATTCGCAGGCGCCGCAACCTGGCAGCCCGGCCGCCCGCTGGTAGTCCCAGTGCCGAAGATCCGCCGTGCTCTTCGTCCCGCCTGGACTAAGTGGGCCGCCGCCGCCGCAATCGCGGCGTTGGCCTTGTATCTCGGCCGCAATCAGATCGACTCGGCGCTGGCGCCCGGCGGCGCGCGCGCCACGGTCCTGGCCGTGAGCGGCAGCCTCTATCGTGTCCCGCAGGGTGTCCTCCACTCCGGCGCCAGCCTCGAGGAAGGCAATGTCGTCCGCACCGCTTCCGGCGCCCGCGCCGTGCTCAAGCTGATGGACGGATCGCTGGTCGAGGTCAACCAGAGGACCGAAATCTCCCTGCATGCGGCCTGGAGCGGGCAGTCGGTACGCCTGGAGCGCGGCGACATCATCGTACAGGCGGCCAAGCAGCGCCGGGGCCATCTGCGCGTCGTCACCCGCGATTCCGTGGCCTCGGTGAAAGGCACCATTTTTGCCGTCTCCAGCGGATCCGCCGGCTCGTTGGTGTCCGTGGTGGAAGGCCGCGTGGCGGTCTCCCAGCCCGGCATGGAACGGGTGATCGAGCGCGGAGGCCAGGCCGCCAGCAATCCCGCGCTCGCTTCCGTACCGCTCCAGGACGCGGTCTCCTGGAGCGAGAACGCCCGGAAATACTACGCGCTGCTCGCCGAGTTTCGATCCATCGAGAAAGAGCTCGCCGACGCGCCCGAACCGGCTCTGCGCACCCGGCCAACCCTGGTGCGCTACATGCCCTCCGGCGCCTTCGTCTATGCCGCGGTCCCGAACCTGAGCGGCACCATTCGCGACGCAGTCCGGCTGGTCGAGCAGCGCGCGCGCGAAAGCGCCGTGCTGAACGAGTGGTGGACCTCGACCGCGGGCCAGGAACTGAAGAAGCTGCTCGACCCGTTCCAGGCCGTCACTCCGCTGTTGGGTGAAGAGGTCGTGTTCGTGCTCGCCAGACAGCCGGCGAACCCCGGAAACGAGGTTCCGCTGATTCTGGCCGAGATTCAAGCCGGGCGCCGCGCCGCAATCGAGCAGGCGCTCAATAACATCACCAAAGATAGCGGGCACCCGTTTTACTACAGCCTCAGTGACGATCTCGTTCTGATCTCGGAGTCCGCCGCCCAGTTGACGATCGCCCAGTCGCTGCTCGGAGGCGGAGCCGCAACTCCGTTCGCGGCCGAGATTGCGCAGCGTTATGAGCACGGCGTCGGGTGGCTGGCCGGTATCGACGTGGCCACCGCCGCCGTAGGGGTGAAGCAGCATATCGGCAGCAGCGAACGGGTCGAGATGCTCGGCGTCCCCAGCATGCGATATCTGTTCTTCGAGCAACGGTCGTTGCGAGGCACGCATGACAACGAAGCGACGCTGGCGTTCCAAGGCGCCCGCACCGGCATCTCTTCCTGGCTCGCCGCGCCGGGACCCGCCGGTTCCGCCGAGTACATCTCGAGCGACGCCGTCCTGGCCCTGTCCGCCTCCACGCGTAACCCTCGACAGGCCTTCGACGAGCTACTCGAAATGCTAGGCCAAGGCACAAGCCGGCTGGGCGCGGAATTACGCCGTTTCGAATCCGAAACCGGCGTCAACGTCGGCAATGATATCGCCGCGGCCCTGGGCACCGATTTCACCCTGGTGATCGAGCGGCCCGCGATTCCCATCCCCGCCTGGGTGGGTGTCGCGGAGGTGCTGCAACCGGCTCTGCTCGAGTCGGCCATTCGCCGCCTGGTCGAGTCAGGCAACCGCAAGTTGCCGGCGCAGCACCAGCTCACGCTCGGCGAGGAGAACGTCGGCGGCCGCACCTGGCGGACCTTGAAGTCCGCGAGTCAAACCACCACTCTTTCCTGGACGTACGATCGCGGCTACCTCGTCGCCGGCACGGATCGTGCGGTCGCCGCGCGCGCCATTGCCACTCGCGAGAACGGGACGCCCGTCATCCGCTCCGCAAGCTTTCGCCAGCAACTGCCCGGATCAGGCAGCGTCCACCACTCCGGGTTCATCTGGATCAACGCGCAGGGAGCTCTCCGCGATCTTTCGGCGCTTGTCGAGAACCCCTCCCTGAAAATGCTGCTCGAGAACCGTAATCCGGTACTCATCGTTTTGGATGGAGAAACGGAACGAATTCACGCGGCAAGTCGTACTCGTCTAACGAGCCTTCTGCTCGACCTGATGACCGCCGCCGGTCCCGGACCAACACGCCCGGGGGAGGCTCGCGAGCATTCGGTCGAGCGGCGTCTCCGCCCGAGGCGCCTGGTCGAGCGGTGAGCGCGAGAATGT
>JACOTZ010000434.1 GCA_016178155.1 Acidobacteriota bacterium | reverse complement strand
ATCAGAAATCGAGGCGTGCGCCGAGCTGGACGTTTCTGGGCGTGTAGGCGGAATTCGAGGTCCGGATCCGCCCGAAGTTGGAACTGGTAACGTTGGTGTCGGGATTACCGAGCATGGGCACGTTGAATGGGTTGAACAATTCGACTCGAAGCTGGAGGCGGTACTTCTCAGAGACAGGAACGACCTTCTGGACGGTCATGTCGTAGGTGAGGAAACGGGGGCCGTATAGCACGCCGTTGGCGGAGGCGCCGAAGCGGCGGGTCGGCCGGCGCGCGCCGGCATCAAGGAAATCGGGCTGACGGAAGGCGGCAGTGTCGAACCAACGAAACGCCTTCTCGCCGCGCGAGCGCCCGGACTGGTCGAGGCGGCCATCGGCGATGCGGTCGGCGCGGTTGCCGCCGGCGCCGGTGGGCGTCTGGCCGTTCGGGCTGGTGATGGTCAGAGCGGCGCCGGATTGCCAGGTGCCGAGTCCGGAGATTTCCCAGTTGCCCAAGATCCACGAGGCGAGGCCGGCCGCGACGAACCGCTTTCCCCGGCCGAAGGGCAGCTCGTAGACGTAATTCCAGTGGAAGATATGCGGCGGCTGCGCCGGCACCGGACCATAGTCATAGTGCGACTTCGGATTCGTCACCGGATCGCTGGCGCTGGGATCGAGCCTGAAGACGCGCGCATATGAATAGTTGACGTTGAAGAAAAGCCCGGAGGAGAACCGCCTGGTCAGCTCCGCTTCGAAACCGTGGTAGTTCGACGTTCCGTCGCCCGCGCGCTGGCCCATGTTGATGCTGAAATTAGTCCACTGGCGGCGGTCAGGATCGTTGGCGGCGCGAGCGAGGCATTCGGTAGGTCCAGGCGGGCATGCGTTCACGCGCACGGTGCGCGAGAGATTGCGGCCGAGATTGCCCGCATACGTGACGCGGAAGCCGAACTGCCGGGCGAGATCCTTCTCGACCGTGGCATTCCAAGAGTAGGTCTTCATGGTCGGGTAGCCGGGGAAGAAGCCATCGAGGGTGGTGAGCTGGGTGTCGGCTCCGGCGGCCGAGCTATCGGCGGTGGGGTTCTGGAACGTGTAGATGCGGTTGACGTCGACGCGCTGCGAGATCAACAGTGAGCGGCTGAGCTGGGCGCGCCGGATGAAAGGCGCGACGTTGATCGAGTTGCGGAACTCGTTGATGGTGTAATCGACGTTGTAAATCCCGAAGCCGCCGCGCAGCACGAGGTCCGAGCGCAGGCGGTAAGCCGCGCCCAGCCGCGGGACGAAATCGTAGGCATTCGGCTTAATGAAGGTATTGGGCACGCCGGCGTCCGAGGCCTCGATGAAGCTGCTCGCGAAAGGCTGGAAGACGGGATGAATCAAAGGCGCGCTGCCGGTTGGAATCATGACTTTGCCGCTGGCGAAGTCGCCGACGGCGGCGCGGCCGTTGCGCTCCTCGAAAAGGCCGAAGTTATCATAGCGGAGTCCGAAGTTGAGCGTCAGCCGCGGATTGACTTTCCAGTCGTCCTGCAGGAAGAGGCTCCAGTTGCGCTTTTCGTGGAAGCCCCCGCGCTCGCCGATGGTGACATCAGTGGTTGAAGGGTAGCCAAGCAGAAAATCGGCGAAGGCATCTCCGGTGGCGGAGGTGGTGGAGCGCGCGTTGTTGAAATCGGACGCGGTGGTGAAGCGACCGTAGGGCGGCGATGCCAGCTCCGTGGTTTTCACGCCCCAGAGCCAGGTGAAGCCCGCCTTGAAAGAGTGGTTGCCGATGATCCTGCTGAGGGTGGGATCGACGGTGTAGTTGTAGTCGGAGCTGTAGTTGAACAGGAGCCGGTCAAACAGCGGTCCGATGCCCACGGCGTTCGATCCGACGGCGATCGCGGGCGGGCCGGCGAAGGGCGGCTCGGGCGCAAGATCTTTGATGGGGACGGGAAACCGGGTGTCGCCGAGAGACGGGATGTTCTGAAAAGGCATGTTGCGGTAGGTGAACTGGAGCACGGCGATGGTGCTGGGGTCCAGAATGCGCGTGTAATTGGTCGAGAGCACGTGGTTCCACTGGTTTTTCGTGGTGGCGCCCATGGGTCCGGGCACGTTCCCTGAATAGCGCGAGGCCTGGTCGAGGTGGGCGATGACGGCTTTGGCGAAAATCTTGTCGCGCTGGCTGAAATTATGATCGACGCGGAGGTCGTATTTTTCGGAATTATCGAGCTGCGGTTTGAAATACGCGGCATTGAAATCGGAAACGCGGCCGGGCAGGGGCGCGGCCGGGATGCTCTTGAGCAGCTCGAGGGAGACGGGACTGATGCGCGAGACCGGAATCATATTGCCGGGGAAGGGCTGGGCGTTATTGAGCGGATCGAGCGGCGTGACCGGAGCCGGACGGCCTTGAGCGTCGGTGCGGAGCAGATAGCTGCTTAGATCACCGGTGCGTTCGGCGGCGGTGGGATAGCGCGCGTTCAACGCCAGTCCGGCGGAGTGCCGGAAGATGTCGGCTGATCCGAAAAAGAAAGTCTTGTCCTTGCGAACAGGGCCACCGAGCGCGCCGCCGAACTGGTGGCGGACGAAGGACTGTCGATTGGGGGATTCCCAGCGGCGCGCCCCCATTCCGCCGGAGCGGTAAAACTCGAAAACGCTACCGTGGAGGTCGTTGGTACCCGCCTTGGAGGCGACGATGACCTGCGTGGGCTCCACGTACTCGGCGTTGCCGCCGCTTGAGGTGAAGCGGACCTCGGCGATGGCATCGATGGAGGGAATGTTGAGGTCCGCACGCCGGTCAATCCCGTCGATCGCCGGCCAGCCGGTGGTTTGAAACGGGTTCACCTGGGCGCCGTCGGCGGTCACCTGCATGGCGCTGCGGCCGCCCTGGTTGAAGGTGCCGCCGACAACGTCGGTCGACCCGGCGGGCACGCCGGCCGTCTGGCCGACCAGCGTCTGGATCTCACGCACGATGACGGGAAGGTTCTTAAGCTGCACCTCGTAGCGGGAGTTGCCGATGGCCGCGCTTTCCGTTTCGATGGCGACGGGCCGCTCCTGAACCGTAACGCTTTCAGCGACGCTACCCACTTCTAGCACGGCGTCGAGGGTGAGGCTCGAGTTCACGTCGATGCGAAGATTGCGCCGGGAGACGGCCTTGAATCCCTCCTTGCGGATTTCGAGGGAGTAATTGCCGAGGGGCAGGGGCGAGAGTAGTAAACGCCGGAAGCGTTGGTTGCGGCCTGCCGGGTCTCGGCGGTGTCGGTGTTCGTGACGGTGACGGTGGCCTCGGGGACGACCAAGCCGGTGGAGTCGGTGACGGTTCCGGTGATGCGGCCCAGGCCGGTGGTCTGGGAGAGCAGGGGAAGCGAGAGAGCGAGCAGCAGGACAAGTCGGTACATGGGCCCCTCCGTTCAGATTGTGGGTAATGGTAGCAGAATCGCAGCAGGTCCGGGGGCGCCGTTTGGCCGCAATACGTTCCTCACCGCGGGTCGGGAGCCGCGGAGACCGGCAGAATCGCGATCGGCAAGAAAGGGACGTGACAGGTTGCAGCGGCAAGAGGGCCGCCGCCCCAGGAGGCAGCCCTTCAGCAGTATGTCATGGCGGCCATCGGCCGCAGTGCTCCCGATGGCGTCTTGCACGGCCCCGAAGGAGCGCTGTTACGCGGAAAGGCGAACCTTCGAGTAGAATTGCCACGGCCTGGGACACCGGGTCCGCGGCCCGGTCACCACAGCAGCTTCAGTGCCACCTGTACAATGCGGCCCGCCTGGGCACTGCGGATGCGGCCGAAATTGCTCGATGTGCGCAGGCGCTCCGGGTCGTTGAAGTTGACCTGATTAAAGGCGTTGAAGAACTCTCCGCGCAACTGGGCGCGCAGCGGCTCGCGGACGATGAGGTCCTTCATCAAGGTGAAGTCGCTGTTGGCGCGGGCGGGGCCGCTGATGATGTTGCGTCCGGCATTGCCGTAGATGCCGCGCGGCAGCAGGTTGACGGGAACGAACGCGTCGGTATTGAAGAAGCGGGTGACGAACGAGTTGCGATCCGGGCGATCGATGGTGAGATCGGCGCGCGTGATCCCGGGAGCGAACACGGCGTGCTGCAGGTTCTGCTGCCCGGTGCCGTCGAGGGCGACGTCTGTTCCCATAGCGACATGGAACGGGCCGCCGCTCTGCAGAATGTGAATGCCGGCGATGCTCCAGCCGCCGAGCAGGCGCCTGGCGATCCCCTGGAGGGGCAAGCTCGGACTCCACAGCCAGCTCGCGGTGACGGCGTGCCGATGGTCGAAGTTGCCGCGCCCTTTCTCGAGCTTGAGGTTGAACGGATTGCCGACGCCTGGCGTGAGGCCGGGCTCTGGGGCCACGACGTTATCGATGTTCTTCGAGAGCACGTAGGCGCCCATGAACGAGAAGCCGCGGGAAAAGCGCCGGTCCAGGCGGAACTGCACGCTGTGGTAGCCCTGGCGATAGTCGTTGCCGAGGACGCGCGACCGGGGATTCAGCAGTCCCCGGGTCTCGGGATAGAGCACCCGCTCGTCCACGTTTTGGGCAGACGGCGGTCTGCCGGTCACCGGCGAGTCCATATAGACGGCGGGGTTCCAATGGCGGTGGCCTTCGAGCTTCTGCGACAGCTTGCCCGCGTAGGCGACTTCGAGCACCATGTTCGAGCCGAGCTGCCGCTGGATGCTCAGGTTCATCGATTGCGTATAGGGAGCCACCAGGTGCGGCTCGGTAAAAACCAGATTCGCGGGCAGAGGAAATTCACAGCGCACGCCGGGGAAGACCGCAACATCCACGCAGCCGAACTTGCCCGGCAGAACTCCCTGTGGCGGCAGCCTGCGGTTCAGTGAGCCATACGGGTCGTCGAGCCGGCCGAGACGCAGCTCGTCGGTCGCGGCGTAGGGGGCCTCGGCTGTATGCACAACGTTCGCGCTCAACTGATCGAAGAAGATGCCGTAGCCCCCGCGGACGCTCATGCGGCCGTTGCCGAACACGTCCCAGGCGAAGCCCAGGCGCGGTGCCCAGTTGTTTAAATCGTCGAAGCTCATCTTGCCGTTCGAGGGCAGTCCGGGATCGCCCGGGTGAAGAACGCCCGGTATCGAGTCGGGCCGGACCGTGGAGCGCACGCCAGGCTTTACTGAGACGTGACGCCCGAATTTCTGATCCCATGCGTAATACGGCTCATAGCGGATGCCGTAGGTGAGAGTGAATCGCGGCCGGATCTTGAACTCATCCTGGAAGAAAAAGAACTGCTTCCATGCGATGGGATCGCTGCCGGGCTGGCCGAAGGTCAGGGTCAGGCGATCGAAAGCGCCGAGCAGGAAATCGGCCGCGGCGTCGCCCGTGCGCGCGCCGGAGAACGTGACTGCGCGGCCTTGGGTCAGGCGCGAGTTGAGCGTCCAGTCGATCTTGTGGCCTTCATAGCCCCACTTGAACGTGTGGCGGCCCGCGATCTTGCTCATGACGTCGCGCCAGTGCCAGTTCCAATAGCTCTGGCCGTTCGGGTTCACGGTGGCCAGATTGAAGCGACCTTGAACGGTGACGGTGATGCCCTCGCCGTTAATACCAGGGGGAATCTCTATGCCGAGGTCATTGGGCGCGTATTGCCTGTCGGGCTCGTCGAACGAAGTCGCGCGGATGAGCGACACCGTGCCTTCATTGAGGAACGTCGGGCTGAAGCTGTACGTGCTCGTGATGCCGAAGTTGTTGTTGTCGACTCCGCGCGAGCCCTGCACAAATGGCTTGATGTCGCCCGCCGAGAAGCTACGGCGGTAGATATCGCGGAAGTAGTGGCTGTAAAGGTTATGCCGCGAGCTTTGGATGAAATCGACACGCGTCATGACGCTATAGTTGCTCGACGGCTCCGGGCTCAGGGCCACGAACACGCCGGTCGGCGAGCGTGGGATAAAGCGCTCGAGGACACCGCGTGCAGCGGGGCTGATGCAGCCCGGCGCGATCACGTTGCCCTGGACGCACGGACGCCCCGACGGATCCGTCAGGGGCTGGCCGGTGAGGCCGTCGTTGGGATTGCGTAGCGCGGTCCTCAGACCGCGGAAATCGCCGAGGCGTTCCGCGTCCGTCGGCACGAACGCCTGGCTCGAGCCGACCTCGGGGCGGTTCCACAATTTCTGATAGCTGCCGAAGATGAACAGCTTGTCGCGCCGGACCGGCCCGCCCGCGGCGGCGCCCGCCTGGTTCTGGCGCGTCAGAGGGCGCCTCGGCTGGAAGAAGCTGCGCGCATTCAGCCGGTCGTTGCGCAGGAACTCCCAGGCGCTGCCATGGAACTGGTTGCTCCCCGACTTCGAGGTGACCGTCACCTGGCTGCCGGAGTTGTTGCCGTATTCGGCGCCGAAGTTATGCGTCTGGATGCGGATCTCCTGCACCGCGTCCGGCGGCGGGTAGTTCATGCCGGTGGTCTGCCCGAAATGGATGAAATTTGCCCCGTTCAAAGTGAAGTTGTTATTCACCTGCCGGCCGCCGTTGACGCTCATGTTGGGGCCCGCGCGCGTGTTGTTCATTTCCTGGGGCGCGTTCACTTCCAGGACGCCGGGCAGGACGCGCGCGAGCGACATCACGTTGCGGCCGTTCAGCGGGAGGTCCTGCACCCGGCGGTCATCAACAAGGCCCGACAGGGCCTGACTGGTGGTGTTGACCAGCACGGCTGTGCTGGTGACGCTGACCTCCTGCTGCACGGCTCCGACTTTCAGCTCAACGTCGAGCCGCAATTCCTCGCCCGACGTCAGCCGGACGCCACGCTGCACCTGGCGCTCGAAGCCGGGGTTTTCGACCGTGATGTCGTAGACGCCAGGCGGCATGGCGAGCAGGTTGAAGAAACCGGTGTCGTCCGACTGCACGGTGCGCGTCAGTTGCTGTTCAGTGGAAACAGCCCGGACGCGGGCTCCGGCGATCAGGGCGCCGGAGGCATCGCGCACGTAACCGGAGACGCGCCCAGCCACCTGCGCATCGAGCGGCAAGAACAGCGCCGCAACCAATCCTGAAACGATCCAAAGTCGCTGCCAAGCGCCAGACATCATTCCCCTCCTGGCCGGCAACCCGGCGGCATCAGGCCACAAGCTGCGGAATCAGTTCACCATGCACATCGGTCAGCCGCATTTGGCGCCCGTTGAAATAGTAGGTCAGCCGCTTGTGATCGAGCCCGAGCAGGTGCAGAAGCGTTGCGTGTACGTCATGGTAGGAAACGGGCTGCTCGGTGGCCTTGTAGCCGAACTGGTCGGTGGCGCCGATGACCTGGCCTCCGTGGATGCCGGCGCCCGCCATCCAGAACGACATGGCGCCGGGATTGTGATCGCGCCCGAGGCCTTTCTGTGAGATCGGCATGCGGCCGAATTCCGAATGCCAGATGACGAGCGTCTCCGCAAGCAGGCCGCTCTGCGCGAGGTCGCGGATCAGGCCGGCGATCGGCTTATCGATCTCGCGCGCGTGCGCGCTGTGGTTGTCGGCGAGATTGCTGTGGGCGTCCCAATCGTCCACGTCGGCGCGGGCCTTGGCGCCATTGAAAAGCTGCACGAAGCGGACGCCGCGCTCGACCAGGCGGCGGGCGAGCAGGCACTGCTTGCCGAAAGCCTCGGTGACTGGGTCGTCGAGCCCGTAGAGCCGCCGCGTGGCCGCCGATTCCCGCGAGATGTCGACCGCTTCGGGGGCGCAGCCCTGCATGCGGTACGCGAGCTCATACGAGGCGATGCGCGCGGCCAGCTCCGAGCTGCCGGAGTAGCGGGACGCGTGCTCTTGATTGAGGCGTGCGAGATGATCCAGGCGCGCGCGCTGGCGCTCCGGGCCGATGCCCGCCGGCGGGCGGAGGTCGAGAATGGGATCGCCGGAGGGGCGGAAGACCGTGCCCTGAAAGGCGGCGGGAAGAAAGCCGCTGCTCCAGTTTGCGACCCCGGCGTTCGGGCCGCCGCGTGCATCGTAGATCACGACGTAGGCGGGCAGGTTCTGATTCTCCGAGCCGAGCCCGTACGTCACCCAGGAGCCGACGCTCGGATAGCCCATCAGCAGCGAGCCGGTGTTCCACTCGTAATGCGCCAGCACGTGGTCATTGGACTTGCCGAAGCCGGAGCGGACCAGCGCGATCTCGTCGACGACGCCGCCGACGTGCGGAAACAGCTCGGAAATCTCGATGCCGGACTGCCCGCACTTGCGGAACGCATAGGGGCTTGCCATCAGCGGCCCCGGATAGCCCTGCCGCACCACGATCTCGCCGAAACCCGTGAGCGGCTGGCCATGGTACTTCTTCAGCGCGGGCTTCGGGTCAAAGGTGTCAATATGGCTGACGCCGCCGGTCATGAATAACGAAATGACGGCCTTCGCGCGGGGCTTGAAGTGGGGCCGGCGGGCGAGCGAGCCGGTTCCGGCGGCGCACGCCTGGTCCGTGGACTCCGCGAGCAGGCCGTCGCGCGCAAGCAGCGTGGCGAGCGCCACGCCGCTGATGCCGCCGCCGGCGCTGAACAGCAGGTCGCGGCGGGAGATGGTACGCGGCACGTCCGGATTCTTCATGGGATGTAGACAAATTCGTTGAGGTTGAGGATCACGTCGCAGAGGTCGGTCAGGGCTTCGAGAGCGGAGCCGCCCTGCACCTTCATCTGCCGGTCGAGGAAGGCGATGTTGTCGCGCAATTCCCCGGTGGATGGCTCGCGGCTGAAGGCGAGCAGCCAGGCGCGCCGGACCTGCGCCTCCTGCTCGGGTCCGGCTTCCCCGAGCACGCGCGCGGCGAAGGCGCGGGCCTGTTGGAGGACGAAATCGTTGTTGAGAAGCGTGAGCGCCTGGGTGGGAACCGTGCTGACGCTGCGGGCTTCGCAGGTGACATTCGGATCCGGCTGGTCGAAGACCTCGAACATCGGGTATTTCATCCCGCGCTTGAAGTAGGAGTACACGCCGCGGCGCCAGACGGCCGGGCCCTCATCCGTGACTCTCCAAATGCCCTTCGCAACGGACTGGCGGACGCGCTCGGGGACCGGCGGGAAGTACGGCGGTCCTCCGGCCTCGCGATTGAGATTGCCGCTGACCGCGAGGATCGCGTCCCGAATGGCCTCTCCTTCGAGCCGGCGCAGGGGATAGCGCCAATGCAGCGTGTCCTCCGGATCGAGGCGCTGCGCGCGCTCGGAACTGTAGTCGGAGGCCATGCGATAGGTTTCCGAAGTCATGATGAGCCGATGCATGTACTTCACGCTCCAGCCCGAGCGCATGAACTCCGTTGCCAGCCAATCGAGCAGCTCGGGATGCGAGGGGAGGCGGCCGAGGCGGCCGAAGTTGCTGGACGTTGCCACGATTCCTCTGCCGAAATGGTGCTGCCAGATGCGGTTCACCATGACACGCGCAGTCAGGGGATTGTCTTTCGAGGCGATCCATTCGGCAAGCGCGCGCCGCCGGCCCGTGGTCACGCGGCTATCGGCGGGCCGGATCGAGCTGGGGACGCCGAGGTCGGCGAGTATCTCCAGGAAGCCGGGCTGCACTTCGGGGCCGCGCGCGAGATAGTCGCCGCGCTCGAGGAAATAGGACTTAGGCGGGTGGTAGGGCTGGCCCGGCTCGGACACAAACGTGGGGTTGAGGTCCTCCTGGTCGTCCTTGACCCCCTTGCCGGGAGCTTCATCGTCGCCGGGGCCGAGCGGTGCAAGTCGATAATCGCCGTCGCGAACTCCCATGGCCAGTGGAAGAGGTTGTGGGAGCCCCGCTTCGATGTCTTTGATCTGCCGCGAGAGCTGGTCGACGGCATCGCGATCCGCTGCGCTCATCAGCAACTTGTAATTGCCCGGCCGAATGGAAAGCACCTGCGTGGCGAGCAGCTTCTGGCCTTCGCTGCGCTGCTCGGGCGGGGTGCGCACCGCAACCTGGATGTCGTGTGGAAAGGCGGCGAGCTTCTGCTCGAAGGCCAGTTTGCGATACGGCGCCTCGATCGCACGGATGCGCTCTTTCAGCAGCTCGATCCGCCGTTCCACTTCGTTCCTTTTCGCCTGGTAGGCCGCCACCTGCGCGGGGGGCGCCAGCGGGTGGTCGTAATTCACATACGGGAAGAAGACCGCCATCAGCCGGTAATAATCCATCTGCGAGATCGGATCGAACTTGTGATCGTGGCAGCGCGCGCAACTGACGGTCAGGCCGAGAAAGGCGCGCGTCGTGGTGCCGATCATGTCGTCGAGATAGATGTAGCGGTACTGCGGGTTGTCTTTTTCCCGGAAGCCCACGGTGGCGCCGACGCGGTGAAAACCGGTGGCGGTCAGCGCATCGTAATCCGCGTCGTCGAGCTCGTCGCCCGCGATCTGCTCGCGAATGAAGCGGTCGTAGGGCTTGTCCTGGTTAAAGGCGCGGATGACGTAGTCGCGGTAGCGCCAGGCGTTCGCATAGTTGAAATCCTGTTCATAGCCGCCGCTGTCGGCGTAGCGCGCGACGTCGAGCCAGTGGCGTCCCCAGCGCTCACCATAGTGCGGAGAAGCGAGCAGGCGGTCGATGAGCGCGGCAAACGCCCCAGGGGAATCGTCGCGAAGGAACTTCTGCGCCGCCTCCGAGTCGGGAGGCAATCCTGTCAGGTCGAGGTAAGCGCGCCGGAGCAGCATGGCGCGGGCGGCGGGCGGCGCGGGATCGAGTCCCCGCTCCCGCAGTTTCGCGTAGATGAAAGCGTCGATCGGATTCCGGCTCCAGCGCGGATCCGCGGCCTCGGGTGGATCGTGGCGGACCGGCCGCCGGAAGGCCCACCAGTTCCGGTCCTCGTCCGTGATGCCGCGCGGCCTGGTGGTCGCGGAAGAGACAGCGGGCGCGCTTTCGCCCCACGGCGCTCCTTCATCGATCCAGCGCCGCAGGATTGTGATTTCGGCGTCCGGCAGTTTGCCCCCGAGCGGCATCGCGGGCTGCTGCAGACCCGTGAGGCGGCGGATGAGCGGACTTGCCCCGGCATCGCCGGGAACGATCGCCACGCCCGCGGCGCCCCCGCGCAAAGCCGTCTCGCGCGTCCGCAGATCGTACCCTGACATCTGCTGCCCCGCACCATGGCAGGCGAAACACTTTTGCTTGAGCAAGGGCAGAACCTGGCCGCTGAAGGAGACGGGCTGGGCAGACAGACCGCATGCAGCCGTAAGAACCGCGACGATTAGCGAGCCGCCCCTCCAGGCCAGCATGGCAACTCCAGTTTATCAATCTCTCTCGAAAAATGGATGGGGCATGTCGCACACCCATAAAAATGGCCGGTTTGCGCGTTTTCCGTCACATGCAACAGCAAAAGGTCAGAGTTTCGGGCTCGCGGGTCAGCAATGCGGGATCGAACTGGTCGTGGACTGCAGCGTGCAAAGGCGATTTTCTGGCTCCCCATCGTGGACGCGTTTCGAACTCTAGGGTTGCCCCGCCGGTGGAGGCGCTGCGGCTGTTCGGGTTGCTCAGCCAATTGCAGAAGCCTGGAGCGGCTTGAGATCAAAGCAACTCGATGAACTCGTCAACCGAGAGGTTCGCATCCCGAACGATGGCGCGAAGCAGTGGGTGCTTGATGGTCCGGCCGGGATGAACAGCCACCACGGTTCGAGCCTTCGTCTAAGGTGAATCAACATCAGGTGGCTCCCTTTTTGTCGATCCTCGACGAATCCGGCCCGCTTGAGCGCCCGGACCACGCTCCGCGCCGTCAGAGACGGAAGCTTGGCCATGAATCAAGCGGGAACAGAGACGGCACGGTCACCCTTCCCTGAAACGATCGGCCCTCCTCTGGAATCGCCTCCCCGTGAGTCGCCAAGCTTTCCAGGTACAACGCGATGGCTTCCTCGACGTTGCGCTCCGTGTCTTCCAAGTCCTCCCCTTGGGTGTGGCACCCAGACAGGGCCGGCACGAACGCCACGTAGCCGCCTTCAGGAGCTTGTTCGTAGAAGACCGCATAGGAGAAGGTCTTGGGAGCCCTACGCTTCATCCCTTTGATTGTAGGAGGTCTCGGTCGAGTCGGCAAATAGATTGTCTCAACGGGCCGAGTTCGAATCCGCTGTGGCGTCCTCGGGCTGAGACGCGCAACTTGCTAAAACAGCAAGGGCGCTTTTACTGCACGCTCGTCAGCCAGATATCGGCCTCGACGATCGTCAGGCAGAAGTAGATCCAGCGATCGTCGCGAGAGGCGCCAAGGCTCGCGTTGGGCCCGACTTCACGGGGTTCGAACCAGTAGATTTCTCGAACACGCCTGCACCGGCTTTCGATCAGATGAATCTTGCGCTCATCCCGGAGCCGGGCACAACCGCGAAACTCTCCACGCGACCACCACAATCCTGCCGGAGCCCCCAGTGGCACGCCGGCTTTAGGGAATGCCCATCGTCCCGGCACTCCTCACTGCAATGTCGTTGGTACCGCGCCTCGGATAAAAACCGCTGCTCGCATCCTAATCCACAGCCGGCGTGCGTGCTCCACCATAAAGCGGCGACCTGGGAGCCGCCGCTCGCGGTGGTCTCAGCCGTGCAGCGGCCCCGGCAGAAAACCGCCGCTCTCCTGTGGTATCCATGAAAACTATGCACCCGAGGGAGGCGATATGAAAACGATTCTGCTCTCAAGCATCCTGGCCGCGGCCGCCCTGCACGCGCAGGTGAAGCGGACCGAAATGGTGAAACCCACCACGCCGCGCGACGACTCCAAGCCGAATAGCGACAAAGTGCCCGAGGTGTACGCCATCCCGGCGCAGTTCGAGCGCGTCCTCGTGCTCCGCTTCAAGTACCAGACCGATCTGCTCGCCGGCATCGAAAAGATGGTTAAGGAGCACGGGATCCGCAACGCGGTCTTCCTCTCCGGCATCGGGTCGCTCAGAAACTATCACGTGCACTCGGTGAGCAACCGCACATTTCCATCAAAGAACGTCTTCACGAAAGATCCGAGCGCACCGGTCGATATCGTGAGCATCAACGGCTATGTGATCGACGGGCGGGTGCACGCGCACATGACACTCACCAACGAAGAGAAGGCGCTGGGCGGGCACATCGAGCCGGACAATAACGTCTTCACCTTCGCGATCGTGACCCTGGGCGTGTTCGGGAAAGAGGTTGACCTGAGCAAGGTCGACGACAAGACGTACCGCTAGACGCGGTGCTGTTGCGTTGAACCGGCGGCCGGCGCGGAAGTCACCTCAAGTCCGGCGCGCGAGCCGGGTTATCGACACCCAGTTTCATGCAGTGGCTAAATAGCTGATAGCGGCTTGCGCAAAGACCCCGGTAAACTAGAAAGATGAAGCCGTGGTTCCGGCTGCTGTGCGGGTTGCTTGCTTGCTCAGTTCTTCGCGCCCAAGTGGAGCAGCTCGCGGCCTCCGGCGATGGTGAGATTCTTCTTATCCATTCGCGCTTCCGGCTGCAAGCCGAACCGGACCTTGGACCCGCGGGAAAGATCTATCGCTGGCAGAATGGCGAATGGGCGCTCGTGGCCGCGGCGCAGGAGATCGGGTTCGCGATTTCGCCGCGAGATGTTTTCGCTCCGTTCATCTCGACCGATGCCAGCGTCGTGGGATGGCAGGTCAACGTTGGATGTGCTCTCTGCCAGATTATCGTTGCGCCTCCACTTGCGAGCGAAGTGTCGGGGGTCACGCTGCCCAAGGAATATCCGCGCGGCACTTTGCGGATGAGCCGCAACGGCCGGTACTTCACTGCGGACGGGTATCCATTCAGCGGCGCCAGGTACCTGGATGCGGCAACCGGTGAGATTTCCGACATACCCGTGGATTTGTTCGCGCGGCCGGTGGTGCGCGAGATCGCGAACGACGGAACCGCTTTGTTGTTGATCACGCAGCCCGACGACCGGACACAGTTCAACTCGCCGGGCACACTGTCGCTGTGGAAGCCGGGCGAGGATCCACGGCCGATCTATGCTGAACATCGCGCGCAAAGCCCAACCATCAGTGCTACCGGTGACCGCGTAGCATTCGAGGCTGTTGCCGAGGGTGGGCCGGACGACGACCAGCGCACCCTCGTGGTGCTGGACACCCGCACCGGAGAACAGATCGCAGTAGCAGCGATGCCGCCCGGAGATTTTCGCGCGGCAGTCCGAAGCTTCGCCATGCCCGTCTGGGACGCCAGCGGGACGAGGCTCGTCTATCGCAGCTTCGATGATCGGGCCCAGCCGTCGGCCATTGCGTTGTGGGAATCCGGAACGCGCCAGAGCCGAGTGCTTCTCACCAGCGACGAGGGATTTTCGCAGGCCATTATCAGCGACGACGGGCGCATCGTTTGGGCTGTCACTGAGACCAATCGTCTGGTGCGCCTCGATCTTTCGACCGGCACAACGGAGGAGATCTTGAGTCCGCTCGGTTCACTTACAGGCGGTGGTCCTGACAGCGCCGCGGTGCCCGGCTCCGCCCTTCTGATCCGCGGCGTGGGATTCACGAATTCGCAAAAAGCGCTGGATAACGATGTTCAGCTTCCCCGGGTGGACGAAACGCCGGAAGGGATGTGGGTGCAGATTCCGTGGGAATATGCGTCCATCGCCGAAGGGTCCCGCAGGATAGCGATTCGGCCGGACCACAATCCGTTCGAAATCGTGGTGAATATTCGCCTGACACATCAGGTGGAGCCGCACATCGCGACCTGGCGCGATCCTGAGACCGGAATCGCTTACGCAAAGGCGGCGCACGCGGATTTCACTGGTCTCGTGACATCATCCAGCCCCGCGCGTCCTGGCGAGACGGTGCACGTTTACCTCACTGGCTTAGGTCCGCTCGATCATCCGCTTCCGACTGGCGCGCCGGGTCCGTTGGATTTTCCAGTGCACCCGCTGACGCCGCTCACGTGCCGCCTGGGGGCCGACCCTGGGCCGCTTGAGATGCCTCATCTGGGTTACGCGATCGGCATGATCGGCATCTACCAGGCTGACCTCACGATTCCCGACAATCCTCCGGAAGGATCGTCGCCGCTCACCTGCACTGCTACCACCGCGGCGGGAACATTCTCGGGCGCGGCACGGCTGCCGACGACCTCGAAGAAATCGCTCACACGTTGAGCTGGCCTGGCCTTGTTCCCCGAACTTTTCGCACTTTACAACTTCACGCACCGGTCGTTGCTCACGAACGGCCAGGTTCTGGTCGCTTGAGGTGAATTCGGCTGTCCGGTCGCCGACTGCCACATCGTGAAATCTACCCCTCCATGACCAAAACCCGGGCTTTGAATGGCTCCCCACCCCCGGACAACATTCGAACTCCCCGCCCACTTGCCATTCCCCGTGTGGATGTCGACGCCGGCTTCCAACAGCTTGCGCAGGCGCTCCCTACCCGCGTCAACCTGCAAGGGCTGGCAACCGCACAGCAAAGGATGAAGGTTAAAGCCGATCAGTAGCGATACACCGCCGCGACGGCCGCGTCCACCGGCATGCTGTCACGATCGATGGAATAGACCCGCCCGCCATGCAGGATAGTCTGGAGCGCGGCGACGTCGACCAGGTCCTCATCGCCCGGCTTGGGTCTGTGATGCACGCGCACTTTGCCGCTGTCCGGATGCAAAACACCCCACTGGTGTATTCCATTGGCGATGAACAGCGCGTCGACACGGCCGCCCGAGGCGGCGGTGACGATGTCTTCGAGCACACGCGAGGCGCGCCCGATGGCGGCCAACTCACCATAGCGACCGGCGTCGTCGTGCATTTTCTTCATCAGATGCGGCTCGATCACGGGAAACGCCTTGCCGCGGAGCTCGTCCCCGCTCAGCTCGTCCGGGTTGCCGGCGACAATGTCGTCGATCAGGTTGGGGTACGTGTTCGCATCCTTGTAGATGGGAAACAGGAATTCAACGCCAGCGAACACCAGCGGGCCTCGCTCGCCGCGCAGGACAGTGCGCACTCCGTTATCGACCTGGCGGAAGTACTCCCACAGAGCAATCTTCCCGTCACCCTCCTGCGTATTGTGGCCGTGAAACATCGGCTTCCCCGATGGATTTGCGCGCAAGTGGTCCGCCCGCTTTTCCGGGTCGTCGAACTTCATCGCCTCGGCAAGACTCTTCGGCGCCGACGCCGGTAACGGCGCCTCACGGGTGTGATAACGCGTACTGAAGAACAAACGCACCTTGTTCTGGCTGATCGCGAGAATGTGGAAAGAGCCGTCCGCCACACAGGTCTGGAGCAGCGGAGCGATATAGAAGCGGTCGTTCACCCTGACAATTTCTTCGAATCGTGCGGGCAGATGATACGTGCGGAAGAAGCCGTCCGGCGCGGCAAAGACGGCAAGACCATCTCCTGGATGCACCCAGAAATCGAATTTGCCGGTCAGCTCCCGCGCCGGCTGCAGTACGGCCGCCTGCCCCGCCCGGCCGCTCAGCTCCTGTTCGGCCTGCCGCAGCAGGTTCTTGAAACGCACGGGATTCTGCCGCAGCTCCGGCCCGTCCGTCCGATGTTCTGGCATGTAGATGGAGACGCACGGGCAAGCGCTGATCTCCGCCAGCTCTCTGATTTCCTCGCGAGAAATGAATTGCATGCTCTGCTCCTGCTTTCAGGTTATGCGACGGCGCGCGCGGCGGAGGTGTCGCTGGCGGTAACGGTGAGATCCCGGCTGCGGATCCGGCCCGGCTCGCATGCTCCCATACTCCGCGGCCGGTTGCCAGCCCTATACGCCCGCGCGGCGGCGCCCGGCTTATTCCGCGCCACGCACGGCCGTTCGAAGCGGATCAGGCCGGACGAGCGATACTCGCGGCGCCCGCGGCCGCGGCGGCGCGCGCCGGGCGGAAATCCTTGAGAACGAGGTTCCAGCCCGGGAGCCCGGAGCTGGCGGCGAACGCATCCTCATCGAGACAGACGACCGCGTCGATGCGGCCGCCGGCCTCGAGGGCGCTGGCGCGACCCGCGAAGTTCCAGGCCTTCGCGATCACGGTCCGGCCATTCTGACGGAGGGCCACGCGCAGGTGCTTCTCGTTCCATGGCTGGGGCGGCCCGCAGACCTCCGCGTCCGAGACCAGGAAGAGCGGCGCCGGGTTGCTGAAGCCGAAGGGCGCCAGCCGCAGCACGTCCGCCACGGAGCGCTCGTTGATCTCGCCCAGCGCGAGCTCGGCATCAATTTCGAAAACAGAACGCAGGTCTTCCGGGCTGAGGCGCCGCGCGGCGTAGTCATTGAGACGTGCCCGGAACTCCTCGACCGAGCCGGCCGGCAGGGTCACGCCCGCGGCCTGGCGGTGCCCGCCAAATTTCGTGAACAGCCCCGGCATCGACTCGAGCGCCTCCAGCAGATGGAACGCCGCGATGCTGCGGCCGGATCCGTGGGCCTCCCCGCTTTCCTCGTCTTCGCTGAGCACGAAAGTGGGGCGGTGGAACCGCTCGACGATGCGGCTGGCGACGATGCCGACCACGCCCCGGTGCCAGCTCTGGCCGCTGAACACGAGCGCAAACTGGTCGGGCGAGACCGGCCGGCGCTCGCATTCCTCGAGGATGAGCCGCAAAATCTCGGCCTCGGTGTCCTGGCGGTCCTTATTCAGATCGTGCAACTGAGACGCGATCTGCGCGGCGCGAGCGTCGTCCTCGGTGAGGAAAAGGCCAATGACATCCTCGGCGCTGGCCATGCGGCCCGCGGCGTTGATCCGCGGCGCGATGCGGAACGCCACCTGGCCCGCCGTCGGCCGCTCGCCGGCGCGGAAACCCGCGACCCTGAGCAGGGCGCGCAGGCCGGGATTGCGAACCCTGTCGAACCCTTCCAGACCGAGCTTCACGATCACGCGGTTCTCGCCGGTAAGCGGCACCACATCGGCGACCGTGGCCAGCGCGACCATCTTCAAAAACGAGGCCAGCAGGCGCGCCACCTTCTCGCGCGGCCATTCCAGTCCGAGCAGCAGCGCCTGCACCAGCTTCAAGGTCACTCCGGCGCCGCAGAGGTTCTTTTCCGGATACGGGCAGTCGACACGATTGGGATTGATGACGGCCAGCGCGGGCGGGAGCTCCGCTTCGGGCAGATGGTGATCGGTAACAATCACGTCGATCTGGAGGGCGCCTGCGCGCTCGACGACCGCCGCCGCGCGAATCCCGGTATCCACGCTGACGATGACCCTGACCCCCTCGGCCGCAGCGCGCTCGATGACATCGGCGCGCATGCCATAGCCGTCACGCAGGCGGTGCGGAACATGGAAGCAGGTGACCGCGCCCGCAAGATCCAGCGCCTTCTTCAGGATCACGACGGATGTAGTGCCATCGACATCGTAATCGCCATAAAGCAGGATCTTCTCGCCCCGCGTAATGGCGCCCTTCAGCCGCTCCACGGCGGACCCGATGTCTTTCAGCAGGAAGGGATCGTGCAAGTCGTCGATCGCGGGGGCGAGAAACTGGCGGGCCGGCTCCGGGTCGCGGTAGCCGCGATGCCAGAGCACTCGGGCTGCCAATCCGTGCAAGCCCAGAGCGCCCGCCAGATCGCCGGTTCCAGCAGGGCTGTCGGGAACCAGCCAGCGGGCCTCTACCACGCCGCACCGCCGCCGGCGTTTCCTGCCAGCGCACGGCCGCGGCTGGTGGCAAAGCGCCAGTTACGGCGTTGCGCGCGCTCGCAGTGATTCACGCACCGCGCCGGCACGCCTCTGGCCACGGAGCCGCGCACGCCTCCTCGCCGCGGCCCCTGCGCCGCGGATCGCGACCAGCATCCCGCGAAAGCGGAGCCCGCTGCTGGTTTCGCGCACCCCTGGACCGTCGCTCGCTCGCGGCCGGCGCCCGGAATCGTCATGGTCACGCCGCCTGCACCGCGAAAACGCATGCGGGCCGGAACACTAGTTCTTGGAGTAGTATCCCCCCAGCGGGCCATCATCATCCTCTTCGGCCGGCTCGCCGCCGACGGTGATCTCCGCGCGGATGTCTTCAAACTCGTCGTACCAGTCGGTAGTGGCCAGGAACAGATACAAGGTGCGCTCGTACTCAAACGAGAGCTCGATGAGACAGGTGAAACCTTCATAAACGCGCAGTTCCTGCAGGCGGCGGGCGATGGCGCCGTCTTCATCGTAGCCGTAGTCCTGCAGGTCGTCGAAGACATCGTCCAACATGGGGGCGCTGAATTCGTGGTGGTGCAGCGCGATCAGCTTGACGCTGAGATGGCGGGCCACGGCGAGAAACTGCTGGTAATCGGGATAGCGGCGCGTATCCCACTCCATCGCAGTCAGGTCATCGGCGCGGCGGGAACAGCCGCGGAAGATGATGAAACCGTTCTTTTCGAGATAGCTCTCGATTTCGGGTTTGAGAGCGTCCAGGTTGTCCATCAGCGTTTCGCTACTACCAGGATGTCGTGCTGCGCCGCCAGATCGCGTGCCGCCGGGGTGACGATGGTCTTGGGACCGATGTAAATCCTCGCGGCTCTCTGCATGGCTGCTCGCACATCATTTTCACAGACGAAGTCGGCGATGGCAAGCTCCGGAGAATGCGGCGGGCCCGCCGCCGGTTCCGGCCGGCTCTCGGGCTCCGGGACAGCGCAGCAGGAGGCGGGCGGCGGCGGCACGGCCTCACGCGGCTTTTTCGTACTTAAGAACCGGTCCACCAGGCCCGCGGCGCCCCCGCTTGCCGCAGCCGGGGAGGCAGGCGCTACGGCGACTCCACGGTTCGCGAGATAGCGCTCCACGGCCGCTGCGATTGTCCCCCGGCTCACTGTAACCGGTGCGGCAGGCGACGAGACCGCTGCCGCGGCCCGGGCGCGGGCGGGAACCGCCGGCATCTCAAACGCGTCTTCGGCGCGTCGCGTCTCATAGGCAAGCCGCTTGATGTTCATGAGATGCCGCGGCCCGATATTGTCGCCCGTAATGTTGCCCGCAACGGCCCCGCAGCCGAGCGTCATGGCCGGGAAGACATTCGTCGTGATCCCCGTCGAGCCATGCGGCGCGGGCGTGTTGCAGAGCACGCGCATCGCCGGCATGCGCAGCGCGTACTCGCGGACGCGGCGGTCGTCGCGCGCGTGGATCACGCACGTGTGACCCAGTCCGCCAAAGCGCAGGATGCTCTCGCAGGTATCGAGAGCGGCCCCGAAATCGGAAACAAAAAACAGCGACAGCACCGGCGAGAGCTTTTCCGCCGAGAGCGGGTGCTCCTTGCCGACACCCTCCACCTCAACCGCCAGCACCGAAGTGTCTTCCGGAACGTCGAAGCCCGCCATCTGAGCGATCTTGCGCGGCGACTGTCCCACACAGTTCGGGTTCACGGTCCAGTTCGGCGGAAGCAGGAGAATGCGGGCGAGCGCCTGCTTCTGCCGGTCGTCGCAGAGAAACGCGCGATGTTTCTTCAGCTCCACGAGGATGCGGTCGCGGAGAGCGCGCTCGGCGACGATCGCCTGCTCGCTCGAACAGACGGTGCCGTAGTCGAACGATTTGCCGGCCACTACTTTGGCCACCGCGTCGGCGAGATCGGCGCTCTGGTCGACCAGCACGGGCACGTTTCCCGGGCCGACGCCGAGGGCCGGCTTGCCGCTCGAGTAGGCCGCGCGCACGATGCCGGTGCCGCCGGTGGAGAGAATCACGCCGGTGCGGCGGTGGCGCATGAGCTCGTTCGTGGACTCGATGGTCGGGCTGAGCACGCACTCGACAAGGCCCTCGGGCGCGCCGGCTTCGATGGCGGCCTGGATGAGCACGGCCGCGGTCTCGCAGGTGCACCGGCGGGCGCGCGGGTGCGGGCTCAACACGACCGCGTTGCCTGCCTTGACGGAAATCAGTGTTTTGTAGATCGCGGTGGAGGTGGGATTCGTCGTGGGAAGGATCGCGGCGACCACGCCCATGGGCACGGCGATCTCGACCGTCTTCTTCTCCGCATCTTCACGCAGCACGCCGACAGTGCGCATGCCGCGCATGGTGCGGGGCAGCAAGTCCGCCGCGAGCAGGTTCTTTGCGACCTTGTCCTTTACGTTCCCATAGCTGGTCTCTTCGACCGCCAGCTCGGCGAGACGAACCGCCTGCGCGCGCGCGGCTGCGGCCATGTGCTCGACGATCGCGTCCACCTGTTCCTGAGAAAACGAGCGGAATTTCTGCCAGGCCGCCCAAGCCTTCTCGACCTTGGTGCGGACCTCTTGCAAAGCCAGAAGATCCGGATCCTGCAGCATAGGAACGGGCGCGGCGGCGCTGCCGCGGCCGGGACTCAGCCGATGGCGTTACCGGCCTTCTTCGCGCCGGGAAGGACTTTCTCGACGTCCTCGTGGGGGTGCGGGATGACGTGGACGGCAATCAGCTCGCCGACGCGGCGAGCGGCGGCGGCCCCCGCATCGGTGGCGGCCTTGACGGCGCCCACGTCGCCGCGGACCGTTACCGTGACGAATCCGGCGCCAATGAATTCCTTTCCCTGCAAGACCACCTTCGCGGTCTTGACCATGGCATCGGCGGCCTCGATGGCGCCGACCAGCCCCTTGGTTTCAATAAGCCCGAGGGCTTCCATTGCACCTCCTG
>JACOTZ010000433.1 GCA_016178155.1 Acidobacteriota bacterium | reverse complement strand
CTGAGGGATTTGGCCACGTCTCCCACAGCGAAAACCACTGTAGGAGTTATTGGCCGCGAGGGGCGGCGTTAAGCGAACTCCACCGCTACTACAATTTCATCATACCCCGAACCGCCTCCGCACTCAATCCGCACTCAATCGCGTTCGCGGGAAAGGGCGCAATCCGCCGTGCACCGACACTTCGGAGATCGCCAGGGCTTGACTGTGCCATGGCCTTGCAGGCATACTCGCAATCAGAGCCGAAGGTGTTGGAGTTCGCCTTTAACCGCCCATCCGGGTAGATGACTCCTACGAGGGATGGTCCTCGGTAGGAGATCCTTCCAGCCCTGGAAATCCCTCGACAGTAGACAGGCTTGCTGACCCGCCGGACGGCGGGAAGGAGGCGGATCATGCCGTGGGGAAGAGCAGATTCCAGGGACTACATCACCCCGTTCACCATACTCGGTGCGGCCGACGTGCCTTCCGATTTCCACCTGCCGCCCGATCTGCCTAAGGCGTTCTCCGGAATCTTCCTTCCTCAGGAGAACGGGAAATTCGGGCTGCATAGATGCCCTCCTCGCATTCTCATCGTCGCCAACTCGGCGCTCCGGATTCTCACGCGGCGTCGCACCGAGAGCACGCGGATACCTCTCACCAGCCTGGAGACCCTCGAGTGCGGCCGCATCTTGCTTCTTGGCTGGATTGCCCTTCAATGGGATCATTCTGAGCAGTCGTTTCCGTACAACAGGCGTGGGGCGGCGACCGTGGAGAGATTCCTCAATCGGCTCAAGATGTCATGGCTCCACCAAACCCCTGCCTCGCTTGGCCCGCAAAGCTTCGGGATAGAGCCCGATTTGAAGTTCGGCTACGCAAAATCGGCCGAATTACTCAACGATGAGAAGCCTGTTGTCCAGCTCTTTCATCCCCCTGCACGCCGAATGGAGCGGCACTTCGGCTTTCGCCATGAAATTCGCTCGGCAGGCGACCTGCTGCTGCTCTCGGATCGCAGACTACTCTGGATCACGGACTGGTACAGATATACCTACGAGCCGTACGGGACCGTGAGCAGGTCCGCCCCACTTTCCGCAGTCAAGGATGTCCGCCCACGTCGCGTTGACTCGGGACCGGCGGTTGAAGTCGCCTTGCGCTCAGGAATTCTCTGGCGCGTGCCAGCCGGTGAGGTTCTGGAAAATTCGGCGAATGCATTCGTTGATGCTGCGGTCACCGCAATCGCCTGTGCGAGCACAACCCGATCACATGATACGCGAACAGCCGGCGTGGAGACACGCACGACATGAATTTCTCCGAATGCCGGACGGGCGGCGCAGTGGAGATCGCACGCCGGACAGCGCTCGGCTTCGTAGTCCTGCTCGGTATTGTGAGCCTCTTCGCGGACGTCACGTATGAAGGAGCAAGGAGTATTGCAGGCCCGTTCCTCGCCACGCTCGGGGCCACTGGCACTGCCGTTGGCGTTGTCGCCGGCTTCGGCGAGCTGGTTGGGTACGGATTGCGCCTGCTCTCCGGCCTGATCAGCGATCGAACCAGGCGCTATTGGACGATCACCGTATTTGGATACATCGTGAACCTGACGGCGGTTCCGCTCTTGGCGCTCGCCGGTCGATGGGAATCGGCGGCGGCGCTATTGATCTTAGAACGCGTGGGAAAGGCAATTCGGACTCCCGCCCGTGACGCAATGCTCTCCCACGCCACCAGCCGTCTTGGGGCGGGATGGGCATTCGGTCTGCATGAGGCGTTGGACCAGATGGGTGCTGTCGCCGGGCCGCTCACGGTTGCGGCCGTTCTCGGCGCTCGCGGCAGCTACCGCGCGGGCTTTGCCATCCTTCTCATACCGGCGCTGATGGCGGTCGCCGTCCTGCTGGTTGCACGAGCGCTGTACCCGCGGCCTCGCGACCTGGAGCCGACTGCGCCCACGCTCGAATCTTCGGGACTCCCGCGATCGTACTGGCTCTACTTGGGAGCGGTCGGACTCGTGGCAGCCGGCTACGTGGATTTCCCTCTCATTGCGTACCATTTTCAGCGTACGGGTGTGCTATCTCAAAACTGGATACCCGTATTCTACGCTGTGGCCATGGCTGTTGACGCATTGGCAGCATTGGCGTTCGGGCGCCTCTACGACCGAATTGGCATCTCCGCTCTTGTCGCCGTTTCGCTGACCTCATCGTGGTTCGCACCGTTCGCGTTTTTTGGCGGCTTTCGAGGCGCTCTGGTCGGCATGGCGCTATGGGGTATGGGAATGGGAGCGCAGGAATCTGTGATGCGCGCCGCGGTCGCGAGGACGGTCTCTCCCGACCGGCGAGGCGCCGCCTACGGCTTCTTCAATGCCGGTTACGGAGTGGCTTGGTTTCTCGGCAGCGCGCTGCTCGGTGCACTCTATGATGTGTCTGTGCCCGCATTGATCGCGTTCTCAGTCGTGGCGCAACTCGCTTCGATACCGTTGTTGCTTCTCTGCCGTTCATCTCGGATCCAGGGGCAAAGCGCGTGGTGAATCCAGACGGTGTCGGGCAACCCAAGCACGGCGCCCTGGAGGCGTGTTATGCCGTGTGGGAGGGTGGCGCCGTCACGCTGAAGCCGTCGTTATATCCGGCGAAGAAACGGTCCGTAAGTGCCGGATCTCGCAGTTGACGCATCCAGCAGGAGGCAATTAGCCGATGTCTTGGTGATCGGCAGGCAGATGACGTGAAAGCAAAATGCAGACACCGGGCGGGACGTTGCCGCGAGATCAGCCCGTAGGATAGATTGGTGATTCACACTTCAGTGGTGATGGGACCCTACCCTAGCCGTGCCCGAATCGGGAATGATGGCTCCTGCCATCCGGTAGGAGCTATTTTCATTTTGGTCCCGGTCATGATGAGGAACTCGACCAGTGCGCAAGAACCTCCTGGCAGCTATGAGCGTGGTGGCGGCAACCTTGACTTGCGCGCCCGCGCAGCAGTCGTCGAACCCCCTGACGCTTCAGGACTGCATCCGTCTGGCCGAGTCGGTCCCGTCGCCGGTCAGCATCGCGCGGCAGGAGCGTGAGATCGCGGCCCGCAGTGTGCCCGTGGCGCGAGCCGGTTTTCTCCCCCAGTCCGGCCTGGTGAACGGCTTCACTTACAACAGCCCGCTTCGAAACAATCGCGAGGTTTTCAGCTTCATTCCCCTCAATGCCATTCGGGAGTATGCTTCCCTGTTCAGCGTGAATCAGGAATTGGACACATCGGGACGCTTGCGCGCGCAGTTGGCTCGGGCGCGCGTGGCGGAGGAAATCGCCGCAACCAGCGTGGCCTTGAGCCAACGCGATCTCCGGCGCGCCGTGACTACGGCGTACTATCGGGCGCTCCTGACCCGGCGGCTCGTCCGGACCACCGAGGAGTTGCTGGCCGAGAGCCGAAGCTTTGAAAACCGGGTGAAGCTGCTCTTCGAGGGTGGAGAGGCGGCCCAGGCTGACCTGGTGAAGGCTTCCGCGCAGTCGGCCTTCCTCGAGCAGGCGATGAACGCCGCTCAATTGGAAGCGAAGCTCGCGAACCAGGAGCTGGCCTCCTTCTGGACGCGCGACCTTGTGGACACGCTCTCACTGGCCGACGTCCTGGATCAGACTCCGCCGGCCCCGGAGCCCGAACCCTCGCAGGCGGCGCCTTACCTGAGGAGGCTCGAGTTCAGTCTTTTGGACGCGCAGCGCCGAGGTTTTCAGGCTGACGTTCGCCGTGCGCGCTCATCCCTGCTTCCCCAACTCGGGGTCGCATTTCAATACGGCATCGACTCGACCGCCGTCCGCATCAGCGATCGCGGCTATGCCGCCTTTGTGCACCTGACGATCCCGGTCTTCGACTGGAATCAGGCTCGAAACGCCATGCAGCAGGCCCGCCTGCGAACGCAGCAGGTCGCAACTTCCCGCGCAATCTCCGAGCGCACTCTCTCGAAAGAGTACCAGGCAGCGCTCGCCCGCGCGAGGCAACTCTTTCAGCAGATCTTGCTGACGAGCCGGCAGACAAAGCTGGCTGAGGATGATCTGCGCTTGAGCCGCATCCGCTACGAAGGCGGCGAGGGATCGGCGCTCGATGTTGTTACCGCGCAGAATCAGCTTGCGCAGGCACGGAGCAACTACTATGCCTCCACGGCAAATTACCTGATTGCCAGGACGGAGCTGGAGGTTGCATCCGGACGATGAAACTACACGTCCCGCTATCGTTGACTCTTGCGGTTCTCGCGGGTTGCGGCTCGCATTCCGAGGACGTGCCTGAGAAGCCAGTCGTGGAAGTCAAGATGGCGAAGGCCGGGATCGCCGACGTCACGCTGACGGTCCATGGTCCGGCCTTCGTGTTCGCTCGCGAGCAGGCCAACATCGGGGCCCGAATCACGGCGCCGATCCGGAAGCTGCCGGTCAGAAAAGGGGACGCCGTCCGAGCCGGCCAGGTGCTCGCGGAACTGGAGAACCGGGACCTGCTCGCGCAGCGTGACGAAGCCGCGGCCGCGGTTACGGATGCCGAAGCCAACCTGCAACGGCTGGTTTCCGGCACGCTGCCGACTGACATCGAGCGCGCCCGCGGACAAGTCGCGAGCACGGAAGCGGCGCTCAAACAGGCGGAGAAGTTCTACGAGCGCCGGCGGCAGCTTTTTGAGCAAGGCGCCATTCCCCAGCGCGACCTCCAGGTCAGCGAGACCGAGTTGGCGCAGGCCAGGGCCAACCACGAGGTCGCGAAACGCGCTCTCGACTTGTTGCAGCACCAGTCGCGCGACAAGGAAATCCTCATGGCGAAGAGCAAGGCGGAGCAGGCCGGAGCGCGTCTTGCGCTGATCAAAGCCCAACTGGACTTCGCCACCATCCGCAGCCCGTTCACCGGGGTCATCACCGAGCAATTCATGTTTCCCGGTGACATGGCCAAGCCCGATGCGCCCATCTTCACCGTCATGGACCTGGCGGTGGCGGTTGCGCGCGCGCAGATTGCCGATGCTGAGGCCGCGGCAGTCCGGCGCGGAGCAGCCTGCACGTATGTTCCCGGCGACGCCGCCGGGACCCTCTTCAGGGGCCGTATTTCAGTCGTCAATCAGGCCATCGATCCTGCCCGTCGAACGGTCGAGTCGTGGTGCGAGATTCCGAACCCGAGGCGGGAACTGCGAGCTGGCGCGTTCGGTCAGGTTCGGATTGTGACCGCGGTCGTGCCGCGGAGCGTTGTGGTCCCGCTGGCCGCGGTCCAGTTCGTGGAAGGCGCCCGGAAAGGCTTCGTCATGGTTGCCGGTAAAAATGGTGTGGCCGTGAAAAAGGAGGTGGAAACAGGAGAGGTCTTCGACGGCAAGGTTCAGATCAAGAGCGGCATCAGCGCCGGGGAATCCGTGATCGTTCAAGGCGCTTATGGATTGCCTGAAGGCACCCGGATCCGCGTGCGGGAGGCAGCGAATCAGTGAACGGCCGCCTCGCTCAATTTGTCCAGGCGCACGCCCGGGCGATGGTGATCGTAGTTCTGAGCTTCGCGCTTGCTGGGACGGCGTTCCTGTTCCGCCTCCCCATTGCCATCTTCCCGCAAACGGATTTCCCGCGCGTCGTCATCCTGGTCGACAACGGCATCACGCCCGTGGATATCCAGATGCTTCGCGTCACGCGTCCGATCGAGGAGGCGATTCGCATTGTTCCCGGAATCACCACCATTCGCTCGGTGACCGCGCGGGGGTCCACGGAAATCAGTGTCTTCTTCCGCTGGGACGTGGATATCCTCAATGCCCTCCATCTCGTGCAGGGCCGTATTTCTCAGATCACGCCCTCGCTCCCGTCCACCTGCCGTTTCTATATCAACCGTCTGACTTTCTCGGTTTTTCCCATGGTCGGCTTCAGCATCACATCGCCGGCGCGCCCGCAAGCGGAGCTGTGGGAACTGGCCTATTACAACCTGGCGCCCCGGCTGTACCGCCTTCCGGGTGTAGCCGAAGCCAGGATCGTAGGCGGCCGCCCGCCGGAGTTTCACGTCCTGGTCGATCCGGACAAGCTCAACAGCTACGGCATGCCGCTGACGAAGGTGGCAGACGCTCTGCGCAACAGCAACATTATCTCGCCCTCCGGGATGATCCAGGAGAACTACCACCTCTATCTGACCACCGTTACCGGTTTGATGCGCACTCGCGAGCAGATTGAAAACACGGTCATCGAGGTGGTGCAAGGTACGCCGGTCGCCGTCAAGGACCTCGCGAGTGTTGTGCCGGGTGAGCGGCCGGTCTACAACATTGTGACGGCGAACGGGCAGCCGGCCGTGCTGGTCAATGTCTTGCAACAGCCGGACGGAAACGCGGTCCAAATCGCGGACGCGGTGAACGCGGAGCTGGCCGACATCCGCAAATCGCTCCCCTCCGACATCCATCTCTCCGTCTTCTACGATCAGTCGATCCTCGTGCGCGATTCCATTGCGGGCGTCACCGAAAGCATCCTGATCGGCCTTGCTCTTTCGGTCCTGGTCCTTCTCGTTTTCCTGAAGAGCTGGCGGACCACCATCGTCGCAGCCCTGGTGATTCCCATCGCCGTGCTCATCGCCATCGTTTTCATGAAGTTCTTCAACATGAGCTTCAACCTGATGACCCTTGGAGGTCTCGCGGCCTCGATCGGAGTGGTGATCGACGACGCCATCGTGATGGTCGAGAACATCATGGTTCATCTCGCCACCGGGCTGGCGCCGATGGACGCCGCCAGGAGCGCGATCACCGAGCTCACGCCGGCCTTGACCGGCTCGACCCTGACGCCGATTGTGGTCTTCGTTCCACTGGTGTTTCTTGGCGGCATCACCGGAGTCTTCTTCCGCGCGCTTGCGATGACGATGGTGACGGCGCTGCTCGCATCCCTGTTCCTGGCGATCTTTTTCACGCCCGTGCTGGCGGCGGTCTTCGTCCGCCGGCCGCCGGGAGCCGCCGAAGCGGAGATGGCCAATGCCGAGCAGGCGGGCGAAGGACGAGTTCTCCGCTGGTTCACCGCCCGCTATGAATCCGCCCTGCACTGGTGTCTCTACCGCCCGCGATCAGTCCTCCTGGCAGCGGTACTGATTGTGGCCGGAATGGCCGGCATTTACTACCAGCTCGGCAGCGGGTTCCTGCCGGAAATGGACGAAGGAGCGTTCGTTCTCGACTACGTGATGCCCCCCGGTACTTCCCTTCAGGAGACCGACCGCGTCCTGCGGCACATCGAACAATTCCTCAAGGAAACACCGGAGATCGAAAGCTACTCGCGCCGCACCGGAGCGCGGCTGGCGCTGGCCATCGCGGAACCGAATACCGGCGATTTCCTCGTCAAACTGAAGAAAGCCCGGAAGCGCAGCCTCGAAGAGGTTACCTCCGGGCTGCGTCATCGCATCACGGCCTCCGAACCTGCGATCGAGGTGGAGTTTCCCCACATCCTGGAGGACCTGATTGGCGATCTGGCGTGGTCGCCGCAACCGATCGAAATTAAGGTGCACCATGACGACGAGACCACGTACAAACGGATTGCACACGAAATTGAGGAATGGCTGCCCAAAGTCAAAGGCGTCGTGGACATCGTCAACCGGACCATCGTCATCGGACCGTCGCTCAACTTTCGTGTTGATCCGGAAAAGGCGAGTCTCGCCGGCTTCAGCGTCAAAGAAGTCGCGAGTCTGCAGGCGGCCATGCTTGACGGTGAATTGGTGTCGGATGTGATCCGTGGAGAGAGGCTCGTCGGCATCCGCGTGCGCTATCCGGCGCAGTACCGTTCCTCCACCGACAAGCTCAGGTCCCTGCTGCTGACTTCGCCGACCGGCCGGACTGTGGCGATGTCGAGCATCGCTAGCCTCGAGGTGGACGAAGGCACTACCGAGATCCGCCGCGAAAACCTGCGCAACATGTCGGCAGTGACCGCACGCCTGGAGAAGCGCGACCTCGGCTCGGCCATCCGCGAGATCCAGCAGCGGCTCCCCAGGGAGATTGCTCTGCCTCCCGGCACGCACATCGAATATGGCGGATTGTACGAGATGCAGCGCGAGTCGTTTCTCGGTCTGACGCAGGTCTTGCTGCTTTCCATCCTGCTGATCTTCGTGATTCTCGTGTTCGAATTCCGCTCGTTCTCGCACCCCATCGCGATTCTGGCCGCGACCATCCTCTGTGGTTCAGGCGCGCTCGCGGCGCTGTGGATCACGGGATCGACGCTCAACATCTCGTCGTTCATGGGAGCCATCATGGTGGTCGGCATCGTCCACAAAAACGGTATTCTGATGCTCGATTCAGAACAGTACTTCTCGGAAAAGGGATACGAGCTGCGCGATGCGATCTTCCATGCCGGCAGGCGCCGGCTGCGGCCGATTTTGATGACCGCGCTCGCCACCATATCCGGAATGGCCCCGCTGGCAATCGGGGTGGGTTCAGGCGCCCAGTTGCTTCAGCCGCTCGCGATCGCGGTGATTGGCGGCGTGACCGTGTCGATGGCCTTGTCGCTCCTCGTCACGCCAGTGCTCTTTTTCGAGCTTCGCCGCCGCGGGATGTGAGTGAAATCTGCTCCTTCACCGTGGTGGCAGGGACGCGCCCTCCACCTGCTCGCCACCCCAAGGGCGAATCGCAGATGCTCGAACGCTGGCGGGAGGTGCGGCCGGCGAGGGGCCGCGCGGCGGCCCCTGCGGGATTACTTCTTGCGAACGCGGCTGCAAGCCGTCACGGCGCCGTTCGGATCAATGGCGGGCGCGCCGGCCTCGATGTGCTGGATCTTGCCGTTCGTATCGATCACGAACGTGGTGCGGCTCGCCACACCATTCGGCGACAGCACGCCATAGGCCTCGGCAACCTTTCTCTGAAAATCACTCAACAGGGGAAAGGAGAGCTTCAGATGCTCTTCCGCCCAGTGCTTCAGCGTGGGCGTGTTGTCGGTGCTGATGCCGAAGACCTGAGCTTCTTCACCCTCGAATTTGGCGATACCAGCCTGGTACGCCGTCATCTCCTTCGTTCAACCACCGGTGAACGCGGCCGGGAAGAAAGCCAGAACAACCGTCTTTTTCCCGCGGAAATCCGACAGCTTCACCCGGCTGCCCTGAGTGGAGGGCAGTTGAAAATCAGGCGCTTCGTCGCCGACCTTGAGCGTTGTGCCCGACTGCGCGAGCGCTCCGGCGGCCACCAGAACGCCGGCCAAAATGTAGCGGATTGGTTTCATGATCCCCCTTTGTGAAACCTTAGCATAACCGGCCGCACCCCTACTGCTGCCCCAGCCCGAAGGCGTAGATGGTCGAATCGTAGGTGACGATGAACACCCGTCCTTCCGACACGGCCAACCCGCTGAAATGCGTGAAGCCAGGCATCGTCTTGCCGCTCGAGAACAGCTCTTTACCGGTCGCGGCGTCGAGCGCGTACAGCACTGCGTTGCCGATCGGCTTGGCGGCGCGCTCCTCGGATGTGTACATGCGGCCGCTCGCGTCCACCTGATCGGTGTTCTCTCCGCTCGCCAGCGAGAAGACGACGCCGTTGGTGTAGACCGGCGGCTCGGGCCGCCCGATGTTGCGCGAGCGCCATGCCGGCACGAGCACGGGCTTGCCGTCCTTCACGTCGAGCTTGAAGGCCATGATGCTGCCCTGCGGCGTCTCGTCATAAGTAACCGGAAACTTCGGCGAGTTGGTGGCCTGCGGGCCCCAGGCGGGCGCCAGCAGCCAAGCGTCGCCCTTGGCGTCATGAAACGCGGTCATGGCGCCCCAGAAGCCGTGGCTCTGGTAGTCCACATCCTGGTTCGTATAGAGCGGGCTGCGGTACAGCGGCGTGCGGCCGTCCTCACCGCCGAGCTTCTTCGCGTCAAGCAGGTAGATGACTCCCTCCTTGCCCGCCCCCGCCACCAGTTCCCAGTTCTTGTACTTGAACACGACCGGGCTCATGCAGCCCATGTCCAGGTCCTTCTTCGTGATCCAGGCGCGGTTGGCAGGCGTATAGTAGTCGAGCAGCTTGAACGTCTTCAGCTCGAGACCGAGAAACGTGTCCGCCCACTTGCCCGCGTCGGGATCGTAGGGGCCGTCGCCGGTCTCGACGATGAGCTTGCCGTCAGAAGTAAGCGCGGCGCCCGCGCGGCCCCATATTCCCGCCCCGCCGGTCGTAGTCGCCTGGAAGGTCGCGACCGGCCGTTTCGGATCCTCGACGTTCATCGCGAACACGGCGTTCTTGGCGCCGCCGCAGCCTTGGGAGGTAGGGGTGTAGAGCCATCCGTCCACCAGCATCAGGCTCCAGGGCTTGGCGTAGGCCGGAGTGAATTGGATCGGCGGCAGGCGGTCCTTGCCATCGAAGTAGTTCAAGGTGTGCAGCCGCCCGTCACCCGTGATCACGTACACGCTCTTCGAGCGGCGGTCAATCACGGGCGTCGCGTTCAGCGCGTTCGGGCAGAGCCAGCCGGCGCGGCCGGTCCGCGGCTGCGACTGCGCCTCCAACTGGCGCTTCCAGCGGATCTTGCCGGAGTCGGCGTGCAGCCCCCAGACCATGTCGGAAGCGCCCGCCACCACCATGATGTCCTGGAAGCCCTTTTCCGTGGGATTGTTGATGGCGATTACCGGCACTGTCAGATAGTTGAGCTGCTTGGGGACATTGTCCTCGAGCTTCATCTTCCACTCGAGCTTTAGACCCTTAACATTCTCTTTTGTAAAGGTTTCCTCGCTCTTTACCCAACCCGTCCGTTGCGGGTTTCCGCCGTACATCGACCAATCGGCCGCGAAGCCGAGGGTCGCGGCCACAGCCGCGGCCGCCAGGAGGAAGCTGAACCTGATCATGCGCATGGGTATTAAGGAGATGCTACTACACTGTTTTTCTTGATCGTGATCAACGCATCCTGCGCCTCGCCGGTCACCCGCGCCTCACCCTGGCTGACGAGCACGTTCACCTCCGAGCGCACGCCGAATTCAGGCAGGTAGACCCCAGGCTCGATCGAAAAACAGGTCCAGGGAACGATACGGCGCTCGTCATGGGTTTCGTAGTTGTCCATGTTGGCGCCCGCCCCGTGGACCTCGGTGCCGATCGAGTGGCCGGTGCGGTGAACGAAGTAGTCGCCGAGACCGGCGGCCGCGATGTGGCCGCGGGCGGTGTCATCCACTTCGAAGCCGCGCAGCTCCCCGCCTCCGGCGATGGCGTCCCGCACGCGGGCCACCGCGCGGTCCCGCGCTTCCCGCACGATCTCGAAAACGCGCCGCATCTCCCCGGGCGGTTCGCTGCCGCAATAGCCGGTCCAGGTGATGTCGTAGTAAACGGCGTCGTGGGCGTCGAGCTTGGCCCACATGTCAATGAGCACGAAGTCGCCCTCCCGGATGCTCGCCGCCACGCGCTCGCTCGGCTCATAGTGCGGGTTGGAGGCGTTGGCGTTCACGGCGACGATCGGGCCGTGGTCCGCGGCCAGGCCGTTGCGGCCGAACTCGTCGCGGATGAACCGGTGCACGATCCACTCGTCCAGGTCGCCGCGGTCGTGCAGCCGCTCGGCGATGAAGCGGAAGGCGCTGGCGCGAATACGGTCGACGCGGCGGCCGGCTTCGAGATGCATCCGCACCTGCTCCTTGTTCCACCTCGCCTCGAAAAGCTGCACCAGGTTCTCCGAGCTGACCACCTCGACACCCGTGCTTCGCACCAGCTCGAGCGTGCCGCCGTCGACCATCGATACATACGGCACCGCGCAGTTCGGCGAGTACTGCATGGCGATGCGGCGGGCGCCGGCGAGGAGCCCGCGGATGCCGCCGGTCTGCTCCGTCCAGCGCGCGTACGCGATTTTCGCACCAGGCAGCGCATCGAGCATACCGGGCTCAATGCGATGCACGAGCCCGTGCGGCTCGCCCGCCACAGGGATGAAGTAGTACCAGCGCCGCGTCGCCGTCGCCGCCGTTTCCAGACCGAGGATCCTGTAGGCGAGCGGGTCGCGGTGGTGGTGATCGAAAAACAGCCAGCCGTCAAGTCCCTCGCGCCGGAGCGCTTCCTGGATGTCTTCAATACGTGTCATCGCAGACCACCCATGAGCCGCACGGTCGGGCGGACGAACATCGCCAGCACAACGGCCGCCAGGAAACAGATAGCGGTCACGATGCCGAACAGCATGGGCAGTGGCAGCGCTTCATACAAGCTCGCCATGCGCCCGCCGATGTAGTTCCCGGCTGAGATCGACATGAACCAGACGCCCATCATGAGCCCCCCGATGCGCGCCGGCGCGAGCTTGGTCATGGCGCTCAGGCCGACCGGACTGAGGCACAGCTCGCCGATCGTGTGTAAAAGATACGTCCCGGTCAGCCATGCCACGCTGACCTGCTCGCCGGTCTCAGCGATTGCGGCGGCCGGGATGAGAATGACGAATCCGGCGCCGGCGCCAATCAAGCCCCACACGAACTTGCCCGGGCTGGACGGCTCGCGCGGGCCGAGCCGCATCCAGAGCCAGGCGAACACGGGCGCCAGCGTGATGATGAACAACGCGTTCATCGACTGCAGCCAGCTCGCCGGAAAGGTAAAGCCGAGGATTTCCTTGCGCGTGCTGCGCTGCGCGAACAGGTTCAGGCTCGATCCGGCCTGCTCGAAGGCCGACCAGAAGAGCGTAGCGGCGATGAACAGCACACCGATAACCGCCAGCCGCCTGCGCTCGACCGGCGTCCACTGGGCAGACGAGTACAGCCAGGCGAAGAACGCGAGCACGATCAGCAGCAGGACGAAACCGAACGCCTCGGAAACCTGCTGCGCGCTCGCGCGCACGGCTCCCGCGGAGACGAGCACGGCCCCCAGCGCAGCCAGCGCGCCGGCCATGACCAGCGCGAGCGTGAAGTTCCGCTTCTGGCGCTCGCCTGCCTCGGGCGTGGGCGGCGCCACCGGGTGTGCGCCGGCCCCACCGAGGTGCTTCCAGCCGAGCACGTACTGCACAAGACCGGCGGTCATCCCGAGGCCGGCAAGGCCGAAGCCGTAATGCCAGTTCACACGCTGGCCCACCCAGCCGCAGGCGAGCGGCGCGAGGAAAGCTCCCAGGTTGATGCCCATGTAAAAGATGGAGAAGCCCGAGTCGCGCCGCTTGTCTTCGGGCGCGTAGAGCTGGCCTACGATGGCGCTGACGTTCGGCTTCAACAGCCCCGTGCCGATAACAACCAGGGACAATCCCAGATAGAACGCAGTCAAGCCCGGCACGGCAAGCGTGTAGTTGCCCGCCGCGATGAACATACCGCCATAGAGAACCGCGCGGCGCTGGCCGATGATCCGGTCGGCGATCCATCCGCCGGGAAGACCGATCAGGTACACCATCGACGTGTAGAGGCCGTAGACAGCGCCGGCTTTGGCGGTGTCGAAGCCGAGGCCGCCCTGGGTCGCGGACGCAGTCATGAAGAGGATCAGCAGCGCCCGCAGGCCGTAATAGCTGAAGCGCTCCCAAAGCTCGGTCAGGAAGAGCGTCGCAAGTCCTCGCGGGTGGCCGAAGAACCGCCGGTCGTCGCGCGTGGCTATGCCTTGTTCAGCAACGGGGACGTCTTCTGCCATGTGATCTTCGTCTCCAGGTTCACGACTCCGGCCTTCTCCCGGTGGTCGATGACCGAGAACTCCAGCGCGTCGTCGAGCCAGTCCTGGCTGCTGCCGTCGGCATGCTGCGTCGCCACGGTCAGGGTGTAGTCGTGACGCGTGAAGAGGCAGGGGAAGCGGAAGTCGATCTCCAGCTCCTCGCCGGCATGCAGCCTGCCTAAATCGACGCCTTCCAGCCGGGTATTGGTTCCAAACACGTCCATGCCGAGCCGGTTGCGAATCAGGATGCCGACGATCGGGCTGTCGACGTCGGACTCGAAGGCCGCCCGGACTCGCACGCAGGCTGCTTCGCCGCTGTGCAGGCACGCGGCCGGACGGCCGCCGGCATCGAGCAGCTCGATGCCGAGAATGCGGCTCGAGCGGTCGCCATGGCGGAACTGCGCGCCCGTCTGGCGGAGGCGCTCGAGCGACAGCTCGCGCTCGTGCACCAGGCCGACGTAGCGGTTGACCACCTCGCCCGGGGCGCCCGCGACGATCGCCTCGCCGTTCATCATGAGCATGGCACGGTGGCAGAGGCGCTTCACCAGCCCCAGGTCGTGCGAGACCAGAAGGATCGTCACTCCCTGCTTCTTCATCTCCTCCAGTCTCTTGATGCAGCGGTTGGCGAAAATGGCATCGCCGACGGCAAGCGCCTCGTCGACCACGAGGATCTCGGGGTCAATGTGGATGGCGGTGGAGAACGCCAGGCGCACGTACATGCCGCTCGAATACTCCTTCACCGGACGGTCGATGTAGGCGCCGATCTCCGCGAACTTCTCGATGGCGGGAAACGCGCGTTCCATCTGCCTGCGCGTGAGACCCGTGATCTCCCCGCTCAGGTAGACGTTCTCTCGGCCCGAGAACTCGGGGTTGAAACCGGCGCCGAGCTCGAGCAGGGCGGCGATCCGGCCTTCCGCGGAAACCCGCCCCTTCGTCGGCCGCAGGATGCCACACACGATTTGCAGCAGCGTGCTCTTACCCGACCCGTTCGGTCCCACGATGCCAAGGATGTCGCCGGGCGCCAGTGAAAAGCTTACGTTGCGCAGCGCCCAGAAGTCGGTATGCATCGATTTGCGCCGGAGGGCCTCGAGCAGCCGGTCGGAAGGTCGCCTGTAGAGATGGTAGACCTTGGAGACGTTCTGAACGACGAGCAAGTGACCCCAGGATACCTCAGTCCCGGCCCCGCGGGAGGCCCG
>JACOTZ010000069.1 GCA_016178155.1 Acidobacteriota bacterium | reverse complement strand
GGGCTCAGCACCCAGGTCCGCATCGGAGTTGCAGAGGGTCTCAAGCAGGATTCGAGCGTCCATTGCGATGAACTCGTCAGTTTGCCGAAATCGATGCTCACTCGCTACATCGGACGGCTGAGCGCGAGCAAGATAGACGAGCTGAATCGTGCCTTGATCGCCGCTCTGGAGCTGGAGCAGACATCCGAGTCAGCTTAGGCCGCGGGCTACGGCTTCATGGCGCGCTCGAGTGCCGCCAAGAAGGCGCGCAGAGACTCGGGGGCATCGCCGGATGCAGTGACGAAATAGCGCCCCTTGTGAAACGCGGGGGCCTCGCTCTGCCGCCATTTCTGGATAAGCTCGAAAGCCGAGGTTTCCCCGCGCATTTCGTACAAATCGACCGTAATCTGTTTTTCGGCGCGATAGACGGCACGGAAGGCGCGCGCTACACCGAGCGAGCGGACGACGCCGGGGGTCTGCTCGGCCGGTATCGTGCTGGTCCCGGCGAGCTTCCACCGGTCCTGCACCGTGGGCGGCAGGATCTCAGAGACGGGCGGCTCCGAGCGCCTGCAGGCGATCGATGCCGAATAAAACACGCAGAAAATCAGGCGACGAGTCATCTGCCGGTCCCTATGATAAAACGAGTAGGTGCTTCTTTCCCTCCTGCACGATTGCCCGAGTTCGCTTGGCGCGTTCGAACAGCTCGCCAGAGACAACATCGTGGAGAAAGTCAAGGTTCTCGACGCCCGGGCGAGACGGAAGGGCCTGGCATCGCTCGATCCCGAGAAGAATCCCCTGATCGGCATCGGCATGGAACTGGACGCCGCCGGCCGGGTGACGAAAAACAGCTACGGCGTCTTCAGCCTGAGCTGGCAGGCGGCGGACCATCCCGAATGGCCCGGCATGATCCTGCAGGAGCTGGCGGAGATCCGCAGGGGGATCCGGCAGGCGCACCGCGCGCCGCTGCGGTACGTCATCTGGGCGGGTATGGGCGGCTCGGCGGAGGACAAATCGATGTACAACGCCGTCGGTCTGCTGCGGCGCGGGCCGCGTCTCTATGTACTCGACTCCACTGATCCCGCCAAGTTGAAGGGCATTCTGGACGACATCTCGCGGCGCTCCGGCTTGTCGCTGGCTGACGCTCTGCGGCGGACGCTGGTGGTGGGCATGGCCATGGGCATGACCTCCTGCGAGCCTGTCATCAATCTGGAGAAGCTGGCGGCGCTCTATGCACGCCATAAGATCGACAGCCGCCCCAACTTCCTGTACATGACCTTGCCCGATTCGATTCTCGATCGCTTCGGGAAAAAGCAGGGCTATACGAAAATCGAGCTGCAGCCCGACAACGAAAATTCCACCGCCGGACGCCATAGCGCGCCTTTGACACGAGGCAGCCTGTACCCGCTCGGATTGGCTTCGCTCGACCTGGCGAAGTGGATCGAGGCCACCTTTCTCCCTTCCGGAGAAATTGACGCCGCCCTGCGGCTCGCCGCATTCTTGAACACTCAGGCGGTGAACGGACGCAAGCGGATCACGCTGCTGCTGCCGAAGATCTGGGCCGGTGCCGGCGTGTGGACCAAGCAGGACTTTGAAGAGAGCCTCGGCAAGCGGGAGGACTTCGGCCTCAAGATCGTGATCGACGAGCGGCCGAAGCTGGCCAACTACCGCTCGCCCAAGGATCCCCATCAGGACCGGGCCTTTCTGGTGGTTCAGATCAAGAGCGAGCGCGATCGCGCCGCGGCCAAGCTGGCGGCCCTGAAACGCGCGGCTTATCCGACGGCGGTGCTGACCCTGAAGGCTCCTGAGTTGTCGCGCTACATGCAGTTCATGCACTACGTGGTATTCGGGATCGCATGGCTGCAGAAGATGAATTTCGTGACGCAGCCTGGCGTGGAGGTCTACAAGGCGATCACCAACCGGTTGCACGCGGAAGGGAAAAAGGCCGGTGGCAGCGAGCACACGGCCGACTGGCGCCGGATGCACGAGTCTCCGCGCAAGTCCCGCTGGCGGGGCGGTGTGACCCTGTACTACGACCGGCTGCCCGCCGGCGTGACCATCGATGGGCCGGACGCTGCTTCGATCTATGCCAACCTCGTGCGCTCGCTCGCCGGCTCCCGGGAAGTTGAATACGGCGAGCTGACGTTTTTCGGGGACACGCGCTACTCGCCCAAGGGCCGGGCCGTGCGCAAGTGCCTTGATCGCGCCGGCGAGATTTTTTTCCGCGCGGGACTGAAAATGCCGGTCGATATCTATGAGGGTCCGGCGCTGAACCACTCGTATCACGAGATGATCATCGGGCATGGCCGCTGCTTCTCGACCGTGCTGTTGTCGGAGAAAGCGGAGAAACTGGCGGCCGTGGATTACACAGCGGACTACCACCGCGCCCAGTTTCTCGCCACCCAAATGGCCCTGTCACAGCGCGGCCGTCACGTCGCCGCGATCACGCTCCGCGACCTCGAGGATTCCTCCCTCGCCGCACTGGCTGAGTTCTTCTCGGAAGCAGCCAAGCACCTGCGCGCAAGAAGGGGAGCCAAGAGCCGCGTAACAGAGCCGAGATAGACCGGCGGTCCCCGCTCAGCACGCCGCTATCGCGAAGCGTGGTGGTGTGTGGCGCAGAAAGACCGCATCCTCCGTGCGCAATCCGAGCGGTTTGTCGCATGCGCGGGTGTCGCTGCCCCCAGCATAGCCGCAGCGTGCATTCGAGGAGCCCCGAGCCGTGCAGGTCACCGGATGAAATCCGGGATTCCTGACTGACGCGGGAATGAACGCACGCTGTGCCGATCGTATGTGACTGTGGCGGGCCGGGAGCGGGGGCCGATCCCCGCCCCGGATGCTACGATCGGGTTGAATGGGAAGGTTCAAGGCGGCGCGCGGCGCCAGGAAGCAGTCCACCGGCCCGGTCAGCGCCATCCCCTGCCTGATTCTTCTCGTCACCGGATTCGTCTTGTTCGCCCTGCTGTTTTATTTCATCGTGAAATCCGGGTGACGGCGGTCTCGCCCGCCGACCTGAGGACGGCCGCGCGGTCGCGCGCAGCCGGCAGGCAAATTATGTGAGGATCGGCCTCGGATGCCCTATGTACGCAGCGATCAGCGCGAGCCGCAACAGATGCGGCCCGTGCGCATTCTCAAAGACTACCTGCTGACCGCCGAAGGATCAGCGCTGATCGAGGTTGGCAATACGCGCGTGCTGTGCGCGGCCACAATCGAAGAGACCGTTCCGGGCTTTCTGCGCAGCAGCGGCAAGGGTTGGGTGACCGCCGAATACGCGATGCTCCCGCGCTCCACCGTCACCCGCACGCCGCGCGAGGTGACGAAAGGTCGTGCCTCTGGACGCACACTCGAAATCCAGCGGTTGGTGGGCCGGTCGCTGCGAACGGTGACCAGTCTTGATGCGCTGGGAGAGCGCACCGTCATCGTGGACTGCGACGTGATCCAGGCCGATGGCGGCACGCGCACGGCAGCGATCACCGGCGCCTATGTGGCGCTCGTGCTGGCGCTCCGAAAGCTGGTGCAATTCGGAACCCTGAAGAAGTTGCCCATCAAAGACCATGTGGCGGCTACAAGCGTCGGAATCGTCGGCGGCACACCGGTGCTTGATCTTTCTTACGACGAGGACTCCCAGGCCGAGGTCGATATGAACGTGGTTCTTACAGGCGCCGGCCAGTTTGTTGAGCTGCAGGCCACCGGCGAACGTGCGGCCTTCTCCGACGAGCAGCTCGAAGCGCTCATCCGGTTGGGTCGCGGCGGCGTTTCCGAACTCATCGCCATCCAGAAGAGCGTGCTCGGAGAGTGATCGTTTACTGCGCCACGACGAATCCGGGCAAATTGCGCGAATTCCGCAAGGCCGGGTCCACGCGGGTACACATCGAGCCGTTGCCGGGGCTGGCCGGGATCGCGCCGCTCGAAGAGACTGGACCCGGCTTTGAAGAGAACGCGGTCCACAAGGCCGTTTACTACAGCGGCTTCACGCCCGCGTATCTGTTCGCCGACGACTCCGGTCTGGCGGTGGAGGCGCTGGGCGGCGCCCCCGGTGTGTACTCAGCCCGTTACGCGGGCCCGAACGCTACCGATGAAGACAACAACCGGCTGCTGCTCGAGCGCATGCGTGGCGTCGCGAACCGCCGGGCGGCATTCGTGTGCGTGATCGCGCTGGCACGCGCCGGCGAGCTCGTAAGGACGTTCCGCGGAGAAGTGAAGGGCGAGCTGCTGGAGGAGCCGCGCGGATCGAACGGCTTCGGCTACGATCCTCTGTTTTACTACCCGCCCTTCCGCTGCACGTTCGGGCAGGCGCCGCCGGACGCGAAGCAGCAGGCGAGCCATCGCGGGCAGGCGCTGCGGCAAATGGTCGCGTTCCTCGGTTCGTTGTCCGGCGGCTGACCACCCGGCGCCGTGGTTGAAGCCGACCCTCGGACGCGTTCCGCGATCTCGGCCACTGGAGCCCGGCACCCAACCCAGCAACATCACTACTCGCCGCTCGTTCTGGCGCGGCTGGCAGAACCTGGCAGCGTGATCTCCGTCGCGACCGGGTGCGCGCTGCTGCCGCCTTTATCGTCCCGGGTCAAGTTCGCGGAGTCAATCGGATGTGGGTGCCGGATCGGCGCTTGCCAGCCGGAAGCATTCGCGGGCGATTTCCCAGTTCTCCTGCGTGCGGATCATTAGGACCCGAACCGTCGCGTCCGCCGCCGCGATATCGGTATCCGCAGCAGCGTGCGCGTTTTTATCCGCATCCAGTTTCAGTCCGAGGAACTCGAAAGCACTGGACACGGCGGCGCGAACCGCGGGCGAGTTCTCGCCGATGCCCGCCGTGAAGACAAGTGCGTCCATGCCGCCCAGAACGGCGAGCATCGCCCCGATGTGCGTCCGCACCCGGTGCACGAAGATGTCGAACGCAAGCTGCGCCCTGGCATGACCTCTATCCTTTGCCTCCACGATTTGCCGCATATCGCTCGACAGGCCCGATACGCCCTTGAGCCCCGACTGGCGATTCAGGACGTCATCGAGGTGATCGGCTGTGTAGCCGTCATGCTTGATCAAGTGCAAGAGGACGCCGGGATCGACCGAACCCGAGCGGCTCCCCATCATCAGCCCTTCCATCGGAGTAAAGCCCATGGTGGTATCGACAGCGCGCCCATACCGAATGGCCGCCAGCGAGCATCCTCTACCCAGATGACAGATGATGAGCCGCAGAGAATTCGGATCCCGGCCGAGCAGTTGGGCGGCGCGCCGCGACGTGTACTGATAGCTGATGCCGTGAAAACCATAGCGGCGAATTCCTGACGAAAGCCATTCGTATGGTCCCGGATAGACGTAAGCCGCGGGCTCCAGCGCGGAATGGAACGCCGTATCGAATACCGCCACCTGTAACGCGGAAAGACCGAGGATGCGCTCTACCGCCTCAATGATCTCCACCTGGAAGCGGTTATGGACGGGAGCCAACCCGGCCATCTCCGCCAGCGCGGCACGCACTCGCGGCGTTACCCGCGTCGCCTCGCGGAATTCCGCGCCGCCGTGGACCACGCGATGGCCCGCGACCTCGATCTCCTCGCGGCCGACGAGCATCCGGGCGGGACCGCTCCAGAGTGACTCAAGCAACGGGGCGAACACGTCGATCGGGTCGCCGATCTCGATTTGCTCCTGGACTGCTGCGCCAGCTGTGCTGGCGATCCGGAGCTCGGCCCTGCCCTCATAGTGCGTCCAATCAGCCTCCCCGTGCCAGAGCGGCGGAAAAGGATCGGGCGGCGCCTCGCCGTCGAGCCTGTAGAGCGAACATTTGAGGCTGCCGGAGCCTCCGTTGAGCACCAGGATGTTCATGGACCGCTCGCTCAGTAGGGCCACTTCCAGGCGCGGATCTCCGGCATGTCTTCGCCGTGCTGAACGATATACTCCCTGTGCTCGATCAGCTTGTCGCGGAGCAACTGCTTGAAATGAGCGGCGATGTTCCGGATGCGCGGCACGCGGTCGATCGCGTCACCTGCCAGGTGAAATCGATCCAGTTCATTCAGCACGGTCATGTCGAACGGTGTCGTCGTAGTGCCCTCTTCCTTGTACCCGCGTACGTGCAGGTTCGCGTGGTTCGTACGGCGGTACGTGAGGCGGTGGATCAGCCAGGGATACCCATGGAACGCAAAGACAACGGGCCGGTCGGTCGTGAAGATGGAATCGAATTCCCGATCGGACAGGCCGTGAGGGTGCTCACTGCGCGGCTGCAGAACCATGAGATCCACAACATTGACCACGCGCACCTTCAGATCGGGGACGTGCTGGCGCAGCAAGTCCGCCGCCGCGAGCGTCTCCAGCGTCGGGACGTCACCCGCGCATGCCATCACCACATCGGGCTCCGCGCCCGCATCGTTACTGGCCCAGGTCCAGATGCCGATGCCGGCCGTTGCGTGCCGGATCGCCGCGTCCATATCGAGCCACTGGATTTGGGACTGCTTGCCGGCAACAATCACATTCACGTAATTGCGGCTGCGCAGGCAGTGGTCCACCACCGAAAGCAGCGTGTTGGCATCGGCCGGCAGGTACACCCGCACGATCTCCGCCTTCTTATTCACAACGTGGTCGATAAAGCCGGGATCCTGGTGACTGAATCCGTTATGGTCCTGGCGCCAGACGTGGGAGGTTAACAGGTAGTTCAGGGAGGCGATGGGTCGCCGCCAGTCGACTTCGCGCGTGACCTTGAGCCATTTGGCGTGCTGGTTGAACATCGAGTCCACGATGTGAATGAACGCCTCGTAGCAGTTGAAAAAGCCGTGCCGCCCCGTGAGCAGGTAGCCTTCGAGCCACCCTTGGCACATGTGCTCGCTGAGCACTTCCATGACGCGGCCGTCAGGCCCGATATGCTCGTCGCCCGGAAGCACGGGCTCGGTGAATACGCGGTCCGTGACCTCGAATACCGCCTGCAGCCGGTTGGATGCGGTTTCGTCCGGCGCAACGATGCGGAAGTTATTCGGGTTGAGTCTGACGATGTCGCGCAAGAAACGGCCTGCCTCGAGCGTGGCCTGGGCCGCGACCGCTCCCGGTTTCGGCACATCTACCGCGTAGGCCCTGAAGTCCGGTATGACAAGCTCCCTCAGGAGCAAGCCTCCGTTGGCATGCGGGTTCGCTCCCATGCGCGCCGGCCCTTGCGGCGCGAGTTCCGCCAGATCCGGCCGCAATGCGCCCTGCTCATCGAACAGTTCTTCGGGATGATAGCTGCGCAGCCATTCCTCGAGCAATTTCAGGTGCTGGGGGTTGGACCTGACATCCGTGAACGGCACCTGGTGCGAGCGGAACGAGCCTTCCACGGGACGCCCATCGATATGCTTGGGACCAGTCCAACCCTTGGGAGTACGCAGGACAATCATCGGCCAGCGGGGCCGCCGCGAGAATCCGCAGCCGCGCGCTTCCTGCTGGATGCTTCGGATCTCCGCCAGCACCGCTTCCAGCATGGCCGCCATCACTTGGTGCATCGCTTCCGGCTCATCACCCTCGACGAAATAGGGCTTGTGGCCATAGCCGGCGAACAGGTCCGCCAGTTCTTCCTTCTTCATCCGCCCGAGCACGGTCGGATTCGCAATCTTGTACCCGTTCAGGTGCAGAACCGGCAGGACGGCCCCGTCTCGTTCGGGATTGAGGAACTTGTTCGAGTGCCAGCTTGCCGCCAGCGGTCCCGTTTCCGCTTCGCCGTCGCCCACCACGCAACAGACCAGCAGTTCGGGGTTGTCGAAGGCGGCGCCGTAGGCATGGAGCAGAGAATAGCCGAGTTCTCCCCCTTCGTTGATGGAGCCAGGGGTCTCCGCGGCCGTGTGGCTCGGAATGCCCCCTGGGAAGGAGAACTGCCGGAACAGTTCCCTGATTCCCTCGGCGTTGCGCGGCACGCGCGGATAAAAATCCGTGTACGTACCCTCCAGGTATGTGTTGGCAATGATCGCGGGAGCCCCGTGTCCGGGTCCCGTGACGTAGATCATGGTCAATCCGTGCCGCTGGATGAGACGGTTCAGATGAACGTAGATGAAGCTGAGGCCCGGGCTGGTGCCCCAGTGCCCAAGGAGCCGCGCCTTTACGTGCTCGGGCCGGAGCGGTTCTCTCAGCAGGGGGTTGTCAAGGAGGAAAATCTGCCCGACGGAAAGATAGTTGGCCGCGCGCCAGTAGGCATCGATTCTGCGCAGTTCCTCTGTCCCGAGCAATTGTGTTGATGGAATCTCGCTGGATACGTCGGCCATGCGGACACCCCGCGGCGGGCTGCGACAGACGGAACGGATCGGGCACTGGGCCCTCTGTGGTGACAGTATAATCGATGGCTCCCCAGCGGCACGAGGACAGAATCAGCGTGCCGGTTGCAGGCGCAAGAACGCTGCGATTCCGCAGCGGAATTCGCGCCTTAACGCAATCTCCACGATCCGCACATCCGTTTCGTCGTGGTCAGTACCGGGTGACGCTAACCGAGCGCCAGGCAACATTGCCCGCGCGGTCGCGTGCGCGGATCGTGATGTTGTTGATGCCCACGAGCAGCGGGACCTCGGCGCTCCACGAGGCCGTGCCCGAGGCGACACCGTTGCGTCCCGCGGCGGCGCTCCAGGTTACCTCGGCCACGCCCGAAGCATCGCGCGCGCTGCCGGCGAGCCGGATGCTGGCGCCAGAGGTTGCACTGCCTGTCGAGGCCGGTGAGTGGATGACCAGCGACGGCGCCGTCGTATCCCCGGAGACCGGTGTGCCGGGCGGGCGCGGTTGAGCGGGAGGAGGCGACGGGGAGGATGCCGGCGGCGCGGCAGGCGCCTGAGGTTGCGGCGCTGGCGCCAACTGCGGCGTGTCCCGCACCACCACGAGAGTCCTGGAGACCTGCGCACCCGCGCCGTCGCTTGCCGTGATCGTAACCGGGTTCGGCCCCGGCGTCAGGCGGATGCCCCGGATCAGCCAGGAACGCGATCCCACGGCCAACCCGGATTGGCCGTTCGGTCCATCCCAGGCGACGCGCACCTCTCCCCAGCCGCCGGCGGTTGTGCCTCGAAGATCGACCGCGTCCGCGGCGCTCCGGGGAGCGCCTTCCACCGTCAGCAGCAGCGGCTCAGGAGTGGGCGATTGCTCCTGCTGGACCGCGTAGAGCGTGCGCAGCGCGGCGATGTCATCGGCCGACAACTGGGCGGCCCGGCGGTAATACGGATACATCACCGCTCCGGGGCGGTCCGCATGCCCTAGGCCGAGCGCGTGACCCAGCTCGTGGAGGACCACTGAGTACAGGTCCACGCCGGCGCCGATCTGCCAGTTTTCATCCCCGTCGAAGTGCAGGTCGCCGGCCAGCGGCTCGGGGTTGGGCGGGCTGGGGAAGAACGTATGGGCGAGCACCCGGCCCGGCCCGTCGAACGCGTACGCGTCGCCGTGGGCGCGCGCCGCGAACAGGAAATTCAGGTCGCGCGCTCCGCCCGTGGCCGCCGAGGCAGTGAAGCGCAGTGCGGCATGCGCGGCCCACTCCGCGAGCGCCTGTTCGATAACCGCCTGCACGCTGGCTGCCGGGAGCCGGTCCGCCAGCCGTCCGAAGCTGTACGTCAAGCGGGCTGCGCCGCGCCCCGGCCCGTCCCAGCCGTGTCCGATCGTGGCCACATATTGGCCGATCTGGCCGTTCTCGCTCAAAGCTCCGGCGCAACCTGTCACCGCGAGGCCGCTGATGAGCTCGTCGGCGGCCGGGAACACGTACGCCACCTCTTCCCACTGCACCAGCCTGCGAATCTGGTCCATGCCGCCGGCGGCCAGGACGTGACGCGCGAGCAGGTCGGGATGCCGGCGCAGCCAGAGGCCTTCGCTAAGCACGATCGCCTCGGCGTCGCCGGGGCTTACATCCGCGTGGAATTCGATGAGATAGAACTCCGCCACGCCCTCGGGATCGAGCAGGGGACTGATCTTCGAGGCTGGGTCGAAAACCGAAGCCGAATGCAACTCGAGATCGCTCAGGTCCGTATCGTCCAGCGCCGCGATCACCATTCCGGCGCCGCCGAACTTGCTGAGAACGGCCGCTCCCCGGTCCTCGAGCAGCTTTTCAGTGTCGGTGGCGGCCCCGGCCTCGGGAAGCTCTACGAGCAGGTGCAGCTTGCCCGGAATCCAGCGCTTTGGGTTCGCTTGGATATTCCCGGACATAACCGGATTCTTCAGTCGGAAGGCAGGCTCGGCCGCGAGTCCGGCGGCGATCGCCAGAACCCCCAGCCACGCTCTAGCTGCCTGCTTCACACTTGGCGTATCGCAAATAGGTGAGAATTTCGCTGCTCGGACAACACCTTTTCTTCAGGTGAGTCCTTTGGGATCATGCTTATTCCGCTTCCTCCTGGTGATAGGCCCGGGCGTCGCAGCAGGCGCGGACCTGCCCCCAACAGCAGACCGCGGGCAGCGCAACACTCCCCCCGCCTATACGATTTCGACCTTCGCGGGCGGCAGTTTCTCAGGTGACGGCGGGCCCGCGTCGGCAGCGCTGCTGAGCCAGCCGGAGGGCGTGGCTGTCGACCTCCAAGGCAATGTTTACGTGGCGGATGCAAACGATCACCGGGTGCGGTGCATCGCCCCAGGCGGCGCCATCCGGACGGTCGCGGGCGACGGGGTCGCGGGCTTCGCCGGGGATGGAGGCGATGCGCTGCTGGCCCGCCTGAACAGCCCTTACGGAGTCGCGATTGATGGCCGGGGCAACCTCTACATTGCCGACCTGGGCAACGGCCGCGTGCGGATGGTTGCTCCCGGCGGGCGCATCAGGACGGTCGCCGGCGGTGGAAAGATTTCTCCCGGGGGCGACGGAGACGGTAGCCCGGCGACGGCCGTGGCTTTATCGCAACCGCGCAACCTGGCAGTCGATCGCGACGGCACGCTGTATGTCTCCGATTTTGCGGCCCATCGCGTCTATCGCATCTCGCCCGAGGGCACGCTCGTGACGGTGGCGGGGACCGGGCGCAGCGGGTTCAGCGGCGACGGGCTGCTCGGCAGCAGTGCCTCGATTTCGTACCCCGCCGGCGTCGCGGTGGACGGGGCGGACATCCTGTACATCGCCGACAGCGGGAACCGCTGCATCCGGCGCGTGTATCAGGGACGTATCAGCACGCTCGGCGACGGGCACAGGCCCCTGCCGTTCACCACACCCGCCGGTCTGGCCGTCGACCGGGAGAACAATCTGTACCTCGCCGACGTGGGCGCCGGGTTCGTATACCGGATTTCGCCTGCCGGGAGTCTGCGCGTGCTCGGCGGTGGCGCTCGGGACGTGGCAGTAGACAGTGCGGGCAACCTGTTCGTCTCGACCGGCGGGACGCTGAAGCGCTTCAGCCCGTCGGGGGCGGCGGCCACCATCGCGGGCGGCGCGGCGGCGCTCTCCTGGGGCGACGGAAGTCACGCCTCGAGCGCCCGGCTCAATCGCCCGTCGGCGCTGGCGAGGGACAGCGCCGGAAACGTCTACATCGCTGAAGCGGGCGCGCACCGCATTCGCAAGGTGGACGCAAGCGGCCGGATCACCACCATGGCGGGTTCGGGCGAGCGCGGCTCATCCGATGATTCGCTCGCGACCCGGTGCCGTTTCGACTCGCCGGCCGGCATCGCGCTGGACGCGAGCGGCAACCTGTACGTCGCCGATGCCGGCAACGATGCAATCCGGCGCGTGAACGGATCGGGCTGCACCACGGTATCGGTTGTCGGCCTGTCACGACCCGGCGCCGTCGCGATGGACAGCGCGGGCAACGTGTACGTCGCGGACACCGGCAACAGCCGCATCGGCGTGCTGGGCTGGGACGGCCGGTTCACAGTCATCGTGCAAGGCGATCGTGACGCCTACAACAGCGGAAATTCCGCTGGGGCTGTCTTGCGGCTCACAGAAGTCCGCGGGCTCCACGTCGATGCCGGCGGCGATCTCTACTTCAGTGACGCCGCCGCCGGCGCCGTGTACCGCCGCGAGCGCAGCGGGACGATCGTGCAGATCGCCGCCGGACTCCGCGGCCCAACCGGCATCGCCGCGTCTCCTGACGGCGAGCTGCTGATTGCGGAGAGCGCGGGCCAACGCCTGGACATGCTCGACCGGGAGGGCGTGAAGTGGCCGCTGGCGGGCGACGGAACGCCGGGCTTTGAGGGCGATGGCGCCTCCGCGTTGCTGGCGCGGTTACAGCAGCCCTCGGCCGTGCTGCCGCTACCCGACGGGAGCTTACTGATCGCGGACACCGGGAACAACCGCGTGAGGACCCTATCGCCGGGGGCCGCCTCGGAGGTCGAATTGCCGCCTCAGGTGCGAGTCTTGCACGGCGCGAGCTTCGCCGGGCAGGCCGTGGCGCCGGGGCAGATCGTTTCCATTTTCGGCGGCGGGCTGGGGCCGCCCGAGGGTGTGATGGGAGCGCTGAAAGACGGAGCCCTCGAGACGATGGTGGCCGGCACGGAAGTTTTCTTCGGCGGCCGCGCTGCGCCGCTGTTCTACGTTCAGGACCGGCAGGTCAACGCCCAAGTGCCCTACGGTGTCGCCGGCAAGGAGACCGTGGACCTGCTGGTGCTTCGCGGAGGGGTGACGGTGGGGCAAGCCGCGCTCCGGACCGCGCGCTCCTCGCCGGGTGTGCTCACGGGAACACAGGGGCGGGCGCTGGCGGTGAACGATGACGGCACGCTGAATTCCGATGCGCAACCGGCGCCGCGAGGGTCGGTGGTC
>JACOTZ010000458.1 GCA_016178155.1 Acidobacteriota bacterium | reverse complement strand
CGACCTTCAGAAACGGTTCAGCGACGCCTCCACCCCCACCCGCCAGGCTCTCCTGTTCCGCGCCGACTGCTATGACCAGGGCGTCCTCATGAAGGCCTCCGCCTACGATGCCCGTGTCGATTTGGCTTTGTTTCGCACTCTCCGCCGGCTCGATCAGCTCGCGCCCGGCCCCGACTCCAGCGCACCCGCCGAAGACACTCCCGGGCCGCCCCTCGAACCCGCCGATTCAACAACTTGCCCGCTTGTACCGGAATCCGCGGAACGAACCCATTCCCAAAATCGGCCACCCTGCGACCATTCCACTCTGCCTCGCAAAACCGGTCAGGCCGAAGCGCCGGCAACTCAATCCTGCCAAACCTCGCCGCCCGGACCCGTACCCGGGGCTGCGGATCTCCCCCGCGACCTTCACGCACCTGGGCTCTGCCGCGACGCCCCAGCCACCGCGCCGGCGACGGGCGCGAGCGGCACCGTGTATCCTGGCTCTTTGGGTCATGCGCTACTTCTTCCGCCGGCGCATTCCGCCGTTCAACCGTGTCCTCCTGATCGAGAGCGGGTCGCGCGACATCATCGAGTCGCTCCTGCCGGGACTCTATGACCTCTACCGGGACCGGATGACGCTCGACCTCGTCACCTGCTACAGCGGCGCGCCCGCGAGCTTCCGGCCCGGGCAGGGCCGCCTCTACCGCGTCACCGAATACGCCGGCCGGCCCGGGCGCAAGCGCCTCTATCGTGAGCTCGGAGCCCGTGGATACGACGTGATCGGGATCATCTGCTCGGGCGAGCCCATCATGACCAAGTGGAAATGGGTCCTGGCCGCTCGCATCCGGGCAAAGCTGTTTGTCCTGAACGAGAATTGCGACTACTTCTGGGTGGATTATAGCCAGTGGCGGACCATGCGGCACTTCGCTGCTTTCCGGACCGGCCTCTCCGGCGCGGGCGCGGCGCCCACGCTGGCGCGCCTGCTGTTTTTCCCGTTGGCGCTGCTGTACTTGCTCGCATTCGCGGCCGCCGTCCATTTGCGGCGCCGGGCGCGCGCGTAGACATGCCTTACACTAGCGGTCGAGCCGCCGCACCCGAAGTCGCAGTCGCTCGCGCATTTCTGAGAAGGAGAACATGCATGAAAGCAATCGTTGTGAGCGAAGTCGGAGGACCGGAGAAGCTCCAATATACCGACGTCGAACGTCCGCGGCCCGGGCCCAAAGAGGCGCTGGTGAAGATCGCGGCTTCCGGCGTCAACTTTATCGATATCTACTTCCGCACCGGCCTGTATAAGGCCGACCCGCCCTTCACGCCTGGGATGGAAGCCGCCGGCATCGTCGAGGAGGTCGGCAGCGAAGTGAGCGGCATCAAGCCCGGCGATCGCGTGGCTTACGCGATGGCGCGCGGCTCCTACGCCGAATATGCGGTGGTGCCCGCATGGCAGCTCGTCTCCGTTCCCGGCGGTATGGATTTGAAGATCGCGGCCGCTTCCATGCTCCAGGGCATGACCGCGCATTACCTGACCCATTCGACCTTCCCGCTCAAGCCGGGTAACACCGCGCTCGTGCACGCGGCGGCGGGCGGCGCGGGTCTCATGATTACGCAAATGGCCAGGATGCTGGGGGCGCGGGTGATCGGCACCGCCTCCACCGGGCAGAAGGCGCAAACCGCGCGCGAGGCGGGCGCCGCCGAAGTCATCCTCTACACGCAGCAGGACTTCGAGACCGAGGTGAAGCGGCTGACCGAAGGCAAAGGCGTGGACGTCGTCTACGATTCGGTCGGGGCCTCTACCTTTCACAAGAGCTTGAACTGCCTGCGCCCGCGCGGCATGATGGTTTCCTTCGGCCAGGCGAGCGGCGCCGTCGGGCCCATCGATCCGCTGATCCTCAATCAGAAAGGCTCGCTGTTCCTCACCCGGCCTACCCTCGCCCACCACTGCGCCACCCGCGAGGAGCTGATGTGGCGCGCCGGCGACGTCCTCGGCTGGCTGCGGAGCGGCAAGCTGACACTGCACGTCGACAAAACCTACAAGCTCGCCGATGCCCCGCGCGCCCACATCGACCTCGCCGGCCGCAAAACCACCGGCAAATTGCTGCTCGAGCCCTGATATGCCGCGACCGCTCATTCCGAGCCGCGACCCGCTCATTCCGAGCCGCGACCCGCTCATTACGAGCCGCGACCCGCTCATTCCGAGCCGCGACCGTGAGGGAGCGGCAGTCAACCGCTCCGCGCAACCATTCCTCCCGAGCCGCCACACGAAGGCAGCGGCCGCGCGACACCACACCAGCCAACCCCGGCCGGCCACGGTTCAGAAATGCGGCCTCGCCTGACCGAGCACGCCGAGCGCCGCGGTCGCATCGCGCGCGCCCTGCCTGAAGCGCGCTTCGACGCGTTGCTGGTATCGGCGCTGCCCAACGTGCGCTACCTCGCCGGCTTTACCGGAAGCAACGCGCTCCTGCTCCAGTGGGAGGACGATGCGGTCCTGTTCACCGATCCCCGGTACACCGTACAGGCCCGCCGCCAGGCCGGCTGCCGGGTCGAGGTCGCGCGCGGATCCCTGTACTCGGCGGCGGCCAAGCTCATGGCGCGGAAGCGCTGGCGCCGCATCGGCTTCGAAGCGGCCCGCATGACTTACGCCGCCTACGCCGAGCTCGACGGCGCGCTTCCCGCAAGCGTGGCGCTGCGGCCCGCGCCTGCCTGGATCGACCGGCAGCGCATGGTCAAGTCCGCGAGCGAGGTCGCGCGCATCCGAACTGCCGTCCAGACCAATTCGGAGGCGTTCCGGCGCGCCGTGAGCCGCATCCGCTCCTCCACCAGCGAGAATGAGCTCGCCGCCGAGCTCGAATACCAGATGCGGAAGCTCGGAGCCGAGAAGGCGGCCTTCGACAGCATCGTGGCCTCGGGCGCGCATTCGGCTCTGCCGCACGCGCAGCCGCGCGACCGGCCGCTCGAGCCCAATCGGCTAGTATTAGTAGATGTGGGTTGTGTGCAGGACGGGTACATGAGCGACATGACCCGCATGCTGCACATCGGCCGCCCGCAAACGAAGGCCCGGAAACTCCACCGGGCTGTGCTGGACGCGCAACTTGCCGCCATCGATGCGGTGCGCCCGGGCGTTACGGCGGCCGCCGTCGATCGTGCCGCGCGCCGCGCGCTGCGCGATCATGGATTGGACAAGCTGTTTATCCACTCCACCGGGCACGGCCTGGGGCTGGAAATCCACGAGGCGCCGCGGGTCGGCAGGAAAGAGAAGACACGGCTCGAAGCCGGCATGGTCATCACCATCGAGCCCGGAGCCTACGACGAGAGCTTCGGCGGTGTGCGCATCGAAGATACGGTCCTGGTCACCGAGACCGGTTGTGAAGTCCTGACGCCCACGCCGAAAGAGCTGCTGGTGATCTGACGCCCGTTCCCGCGGCTCCACGCGCAGCACCGGAGCCGGCGCGCAGGCGCACTGAGTCGCATACGAATGAATGCTGAAGAAATCAGGGAACTGATCCGCCTGGCCCAGGAGAGCGGGGTCGCCGAGCTCGAGGTGCAGCGCGGAGAGAATCGCGTCCGCATCCGCCTGGCGGTGGCGCCGGCCGCGCTCGATTTCGTGGTCCCGCCTCTGCAGGCGCAGGCTCCTCCGCTCAATTCGCAGCCCACCCAGGCCGCGGCGGCGGCCAAGCAGGCCGAGGTGGAAGCGGAGGCGAATGTCCTCTACGTCAAGTCTCCGATCGTCGGCACTTATTACGAATCGCCCGCGCCCGGCTCGCCTGCCTTCGTCAAGGTCGGCGACCAGGTCAGCCCTGGACAGGTGCTCTGCATCATCGAATCCATGAAGCTCATGAACGAGATCGAGTCGGAAGTCTCGGGCGTCGTCCTGCGCAAGCTCGTCGAGAACGGCCGGCCCGTCGAGTACGGCGAAGCGTTGTTCGCCATCCGCGCCTCCTAGCCGCGTGATGTTTCAGAAGATCCTTATCGCAAACCGCGGCGAGATCGCCGTGCGCATCATCTGCGCCTGCAAGGAACTCGGCGTCCGCACCGTCGCCGTCTATTCGGAGGCGGACCGCCACAGCCTGCACGTGCGCTTCGCCGACGAGGCCGTCTGCATCGGCCCGGCCAAGAGCGCCCGCAGCTATCTCGACATGCCGGCAGTCATCAGCGCGGCCGAGATCACCAACGCCAGCGCCCTTCATCCCGGCTATGGCTTCTTGAGCGAGAACGCCGATTTCGCCGAGGTGTGCGAAGCCTCCGGCATTGCCTTCATCGGTCCGCGGCCGGATGTCATCCGGCGCATGGGCCTGAAACAGCTCGCGCGCGCGGAGATGAAGGCCGCCGGCATTCCTGTGCTGCCGGGCTCCGACGATGTGGTGAAGGACGCCGATCAGGCCGCCGCGCTGGCGGATGATATCGGCTACCCCGTCATCCTCAAGGCCGCGGCGGGCGGAGGCGGGCGCGGCATGCGCATCGTGCGCTCGCGCCAGGAGCTCGAGCCGAACCTGGCGCAGGCCCGCCAGGAGGCCGAATTGGCTTTCTCCTGCGGCGACGTGTACCTCGAGAAGTTCATCGCCGCGCCGCGCCACATCGAGTTCCAGGTGCTCGGCGATGATCACGGCAACGTCGAGATCCTCGGCGAGCGCGAGTGCTCGATCCAGCGGCGTCATCAGAAGCTCGTCGAGGAAGCGCCCTCGCCCGCCGTCGGCTCCGAGCTCCGGCGCGATCTGAGCGCCTGCCTGCGCAAGGCGATGAAGGCCGTCGGCTACACCAATGCCGGCACCGTCGAGTTCCTCATGGACGAGACCGGCAGGCTCTACTTCATCGAGGTGAATGCACGCATCCAGGTCGAGCACCCGGTCACCGAGCTCGTTACCGGCGTCGACCTGGTCAAAGCGCAGATCCGGATCGCGGCCGGCGAGAAACTGAATGACATCATTCCCGAGCCCGTCGCCATCCGCGGCCACGCCATCGAGTGCCGCATCAATGCCGAGCATCCGGAGACGTTCGTGCCTTCACCCGGCCAGATCAGCGGGCTGAATTTGCCGGGCGGTCCCGGCGTGCGCGTGGACACGGCAGTGTACACGCACGGGGTCATCCCGCCCTATTACGATTCGCTGGCGGCGAAGCTGATCGTGCACGGCCGCACCCGCGCCGAGGCCATCGAGCGCATGCGCCGCGCCCTCGATATGTTCGTGATCGAGGGCATTCACACCACCATCCCGCTGCACCAGAAGATCATGGCGCACCCGCGCTTCCACTCCGGGCGGTTGGACACGCACTTTCTGGAGCATCTGGACGGCTGACAGCGGCCGCGGAGAGCCCCATGCCTCACGGGAAACACACTACCGCATTCCCCCGGCGCTCAGCGAGGCGCGCACCACGATCCATGCCTTCTCCCACGCGGGCAGCCGAACGCGCCGGGTCAGCACGTCGTAGTTGCTGCGCTCGATGCGGTCGAGGAGACGCCGGTAGATCTCGATCAGCGCCCAGAGAGCGGGGCGCGTCGCGGGGCTTACCATGCCGATGAGCGGCCGGGACTGCTCGTAGAGCTTGCGCGTGCGCGCCACTTCGAATTGCATGAGGGCGCGGAATTGCGGCAGCGCGGAGCACAGGGTTTCGCGCGTCAGGCCGAAGCGTTCCAGGTCTTCTCGCGGCAGATAGAGGCGCCCGCGCCCCGCGTCCTCTTTCACGTCCCGCAGGATGTTCGTGAGCTGGAAGGCGACGCCGCAGGTCTCCGCCAGCTCCAGCGCGCGCGGCGAGTCGAAGCCGAAGATGTGGACCGTGACCAGCCCGACCACCGAGGCCACGCGGTAACAATACTGGCGCAGGTCGGCGAACGTCGCGAACTCGCGCGCGTCCAGGTCGCCGCTCACGCCGTCGAGCATGTCGCGAAAGTACTCATGCGGAATGCTGTAGCGGCGCACCGTGTCGGCGAAGGCCGGCCAGCAGGGATGGGTGCCGGGTTCGCCGGCCAGCGCGCGCTCGAGCTCGCTCCGCCATTCCGCCAGCGGCTCGCGGCCGGCGAGCGCCGGATCGTCGCTCAGGTCGTCACAGGTGCGCATGAAGGCGTAGATCGCGCACATGGCGTCCCGCCGGGGCTTCGGCAGCAGCAGGAACGAGTAGTAGAAGTTCCGCGCGCGGGCGCGGGCGACCCGCCGGCAGTATTCGTAGGACTGCGCGAGCGGCGTCATGCGGCGCGGGCGAGCACGGCGCGCGCCAGGCTGCCCAGCAGCAGGCCGGCGCGGTCGAGCTTCGAAACCGCCGGGCGGCGGGCGAGCACGCCGTAGTCCTGCCGCTCGATCTTGTCGAGCACCAGCATGCCGCCGCGGCTGAACAGGTCGATGTCGAGTGAGAGCCGGCGGCCAACCCGGCGGGCCAGCGGCAAGCCTTCGAGGAAGAGACCGCGCGCGACCGCGACCGCCTCCTTCATCACCTCGCGGAACGGCGGCGTCTCCCGCCGGGCGAAGAGATCCTCGATGCTGTAGCCGTGCCGGCGGATGGACTCGACCGGAATGTAGACCCGGTCCTTCTCCAGGTCGACCGCCACGTCCTGCCAGAAGTTGGCGAGCTGGAGCGCGGTGCAGGTCGCGTCGGAGAGGCGCTGGCGCTCCGGATCCGAGTAGCCGCAGAGATGAAGCACCAGACGGCCCACCGGGTTCGCCGAATAGCGGCAGTAGCCGAACAGCTCCTCATAGGTGGCGTAGCGCGTCACCGTCTGGTCCTGCTCGAAGGCGCGGATCAGGTCCTCGAACGGCTCCACCGGCAGCGCGTGACGGCCGGCCGTGTCGCGCAGCGCCACGAACACGGGATGCGACGCTTCGCCGGCGTACATGCGCTTCAGCTCGGCGCGCCACCAGCAGAGCAAGCGCAGGCTCTCACGCGTGTCGCCGATCTCGTCGCCGAGATCGTCGGCCCAGCGGCAAAAGCCGTAGACATTGTAGAAGTCCTGGTGAAGGCGCTTCGGGAGGAGGAAACTGACGACGTGGAAGTTCTCATAGTGCCGCGTGGCGAGCCAGCGCGTGTAGGACTCAGCCTCGGCGGGCGTGTAGCGATGATTGCGCGCTTCTGGAGACCCGAGGAAGTCTTTGGGGACGAGGTAGTGCATGGCCGTCAGCGGAGGCGGCTCGCTCGGGCGGCCGGCCCGCATCTCTCACCCGCGCTTTGCGGCCCGCGCAAGCGCCGCATCCGGTGTGCCCTCCCCGGAAGCCTTCATCCGTGGCCCTGGCGCGGCGCCTCGCGGCAGCCGTGACTGGAAATGCGGGCTCGGGCGGGATGGAGACATCGCGGTGCTGTGCTTGCGCGCTACGGGATGATGGCGGTCTTCAAGTGGCCATTATGGCTCATCAGGTGGCGCATGACTTCGAGCAGGTTCGCGAGCGGTTCCTCGCGATTGACGAAGTCGCCGGCGGTGATGTCCCCGCGGCTGACCGTATCGAGCGCTTGACGAATGTGGTACGGCGTGTGGTGGAAGCTCGCCTTGCAGGTGATCTCCGAGTAATGCAGCAGCGAGGTATCCATGGCGATCTGGCTGCCGTTCGGACAGCCGCCGAAGAAGTTGACTACGCCGCCGCGGCGCACCATGCGCACGGCGAGCTGCCAGGTGTCGGGAAGGCCCACGGCCTCGATGGCGGAGTCGACGCCGCGGCCGCCGGTGAGATCGCGCACGGCCGCCACCATGTCCGCATCGCTGCTGGTGTTGAGCAGCTCGGCGGCGCCCATGCGTGCGGCCCGGTCGAGCTGCGTCTTGCGCCGGCCGAGGGCGATGACGCGCGCGCCGGCAAGCCGGGCGAGACGAACGAACATCAGGCCGATCGGCCCCAGCCCGATGACCGCCACGTCGTCGCCGGGACGGACGCCGGTTTCTTCCAGCCCGCGCAGGACGCAGGCGAGCGGCTCGATCAGCGCGGCGTCCTGATAGGTGACGTGCTCCGGGATCTCGTACATGTTCCGCTCGACGATGCGAGCCGGTATGCGGATGAATTCGGCGTAGGCGCCGTTGTTGAACAGCAGGTCCTGGCAAAGGTTTTCCTGGCCGCGACGGCAATAGAAACACTCCAGACACGGCGCCGAATTGGCCGCGACGATACGCTGGCCGATCGCGAATCCTCTCACCTTTTCGCCGACTGCCACAACGTCGCCCGCCAGCTCATGCCCGAACAGCGCGGGAGGAACGATCATGCGGGCGTGGTATCCACGCCGGAATACCTTGACATCGGTGCCACAGGTCAGTGCCGCGCGGACACGCACCAGCACGTCGGTATCGGCGATGTCCGGCAACGCAACAGGCTCCACCTCCAGGTGCTCTTTGCCGTAGAGGACGGCAGCCATCATGTGAGTCTTCACTATTCGTTACCTCTGGGGCTGAACGATTATTTTTAACGATCCTTCGTCAGGATGTAAAGCCAAGTTAAAGCCCGACCGAATCCCGTCCAGCGGCACGCGATGCGATATCAGCTCCTCGACAGCGAGCGCGCCGCTGAAGACCAGATCCGCCGATTCCTGCTGCAAGTCCACGGAAGCGCTGTAAGACCCCCATAGAGTCCGCTCGCCCACACAGATCGCGGCGCCCGAAACCTCCATGCGCTCCTTCTCCGATGTTTGGGAGAACAATACTATCTTCGCACCAGGGCGGGAGCAACGCACGCCTTGGTCGACCAGCCCGGGAATGGATGCGGCGACGAAGACCAGGTCAGCCCCGCGGCCGCCGGTCAAATCTCCGACCAGCGAGAGCAGGCGGCCGTCGCGAGCGTTGAGGGCGTGCGCGGCGCCCAGCCGGCGGCTGAGCGCGATCCGGTTCGGCAGAGCGTCCGTCGTGACCACACGCGCGCCGGTGCGCGCAATCAGCATGGTGAACATCAGCCCGATCGGGCCCTGCCCGAGCACGACGACCACATCCTCGGGCTGCGGGCCGGCCTGCACCACCGCCTTAAGACAGGTGTTCACCGGCTCGACGAACGAGGCGCGCTCGAAAGAGACGCCCTCGGGGATCTTCTCCACACCGCGCCGCACGATCCAGTCCATCACCCGCACGTACTGGGCGAAGCCCCCGCCCGCGGGCTCGAAGCCGGCCGTGATGCCGACCTTCTTGTACACCGGGCATTGCGCGTACAGACCGCGCTCGCAGTAGAAGCAGGCGAGGCAGGGGATATGGTGGAAAGCCACCACGCGGTCCCCGGGGGCGAAGCGGTTGACACTCTCGCCGGTGCGCGCCACCGTGCCGGCGGTCTCGTGGCCGTAGATGCGGGGAGGCGGGAGCAGGTCGTGCTCGATCTTCTTGAGGTCGGTGTGGCAGATGCCGCAGGCTCCGACGCGGACCAGGATCTCGCCCGGGCCGGGCTCGGGCACTGGCACCTCCCGCACCTCGACCGTGCGGTTGCCGGTATAGACGGCGGCCCGCATGGTTCGCGGCACTTCGAGGCCGGCCAGTCGAGGCTCTCTAGAAACGGCAGTCTGCAATGAAGTCTCCCAATGCGTTTACCCCGAGCCGGCGGTTTACGGCCAGGCGAAGCAGTCCCGGGATCACCCGAAACGGCCGTCGCAGAGCCTGCAGCAGAATGCGGCCGGTGCTGAATCGTCCGCTCGAATCGCGCAGGGCATTGAAATCGAGCACAAGGTCTTCGTCCGACCGGTCCGAAACGGCGCGCACGCAGTAGAACGGAACGGTCCACTGCCGCGCCAGGGCTGCTAACGCTCCGGATTCCATCTCGACCGCGCGGGCGCCGCCGCGGCCGAGCTCCTGTTTCTCGCGCGCGGTCACGATCACCCGGTCATCGGAAACGAGCGCGCCGGTCTGAAACGCCCGCGAGGTTCGCGGAGCGCAGGACGCATACTCGTCCGAGCCCGCACGCACGCGCGAGGCGACGAAGACCTCACCCACGGCGAGCGATGGATCGAGGGCGCCGCAGACGCCCGTGCTGAGCACAGCGTCCACCCGCTCCCGCGCGGCGGCGGTCCGGGCCGCCTGGCGCGCAAGCTCGGCTCCGGGACCGTGAGCAACCAGGACCGTGCGGGCGCCGTTCAACTCCCCCAGGGCGGACGCGCGCAGACCCCAATGCGTCGCGGCCAGCTTCTCGCAGCGCTTCGCAATGGCGGACAACTCGAACGGCTCGGCAGCCACGATGAGCACAGTCTTCACTGGACGTACCCATGTCCCCGGAACCACTCCACGGCCCGGGACAGCGCCGCATCCACCGGACCGGGTGAGAACCCGAGGTCGCGATTCGCCTTGGCGGAGGACACCCACATTTTCTTGCGCGCCATGCGCACGCCGTCGAGCGGAGCCCGCGGCTCTCTGCCGCTCACGTGCGCCCAGGCGGTGCTGACAACGCCGGCGGCGTACGCCAGGGCGAACGGGATGCGCAGGTTGGGCGACTTACAGCCGCTGATCCGTTCCAGCCTTTCAAAAATCTGCTCCAAGGTCAAGTTTTCACAACCGAGGATGTAGCGTTCTCCGGGCCGGCCGCGCTCCCAGGCGAGCAGGTGGCCTTCCGCGGTATCGCGCGCATCCACCAGGTTCAGCCCCGTGTCGACGTAGGCGGGCATGCCGCCGCGCAGGTAGTCGAGAACGATCCTGCCGGTCGGGGTCGGCCTGAAGTCGTGATCGCCGACGGGCGCCGTAGGGTTGACGATGACGACGGGCAGACCGTCCCGCGCGAACGCGAGTGCGACCTGCTCGGCCAGGAACTTCGAGCGTTTGTAGGCGCCTGTCATCTGCTCGAGCCCGACCGGCTGTTGTTCGTCGCCCTGGCCGCCCGCCGGCACGCCGATGCATCCCACCGTGCTGGTGTAGACGACGCGCTCGACGCCGGCCGCGGCGGCGGCGCGCAGCAGGTTGCGTGTGCCTTCCACGTTCGATTCGTACAGCTCGGCGGGGTTTTTCGCCCAGAGCCGGTAATCGGCCGCGACATGGAACACGACTCCGCAGTCGCGGACCGCGCGGCCGAGCGAGTCGAAATTTCGCAGGTCCCCCGCTACCGTTTCCACATCGAGCTCCGGTACGCGCTTGCCGCCGCGCACCAGCGCCCGCACTTTATGGCCGCGCCCGATCAATGCGCGAGCGACGTGCCAGCCCAAGAAACCAGTTGCGCCCGTGACCAGTGCCGGCTTCACGGCCCCGTCAACGGAACGCCCAGCTCACCAGCTTGAAGCTGTCGGTGAGCTTCGAGTTGATGCCCAGCGCGGCTGAAGGCTCATAACCGCAGTGCACCATGCAGTGTTCACAGCGTGGATCGTTTCCGGCCCCGTAGCTTTCCCACGGGGTGCGCGTCATGAGCTCCTCGAATGTCTCATAGTGCGCGTCGGTGATGAGATAACACGGGCCCTTCCAGCCCTTGACGTTATACGTCGGATTTCCCCAGGCCGTGCAGGGCAGCTCCCGGTCGCCTTTCAGAAACTCGAGATAGGCCGGCGTGCTGTTCAGCCGGAAGCGCTTGCTCAGTCGGTCGATGCCGGCGAACTTGTCGCGGACGTCATCGCGAGTAAGGAAGATCTCGCGCACGTTGACCGCCGAGTAGCCGTAGGCTGGGGAGATCATATGGCCGTCGACGCCGAATGGCTCGAGGTAGGCGAACAACTCCTCGATCTCCCGCATGTCGGTCTCTTTATAGACGGTAGTGTTGGTGCAGACCTTGAACCCCGCCGCCTTGGCGGCCTTGATGCCTTCGATCGCGTCCCGGAAGACGCCTTGCTTTTCGACGGCAAGGTCGTGGGTCTTTTCCATGCCGTCGAGATGGACGTTCAAGAAGAAGCTCTCGTGCGGCCGGAACAGGTGCAGCCGCTTCCTGATGAACATCCCGTTGGTGCAGAGATAGATGTGCCGGCCGCGCTCGAGCAGGGCGGCGGCGAGCGGTCCGATCTCCGGGTAGAGCAGCGGCTCGCCGCCGCAGATGGAGACGATCGGGGCGGCGCACTCGTCGGAGGCACGCAGGCACTGCGCGAGCGTGAGCCGCTCGGTGATGGTGGATTCGTACTCGCGGATGCGGCCGCAGCCGGTGCAGGTGAGATTGCAGGTGTGCAGCGGCTCGAGCATGAGCACAAGCGGGAACCGTTTGCCGATCATGGGATGCTGGCGCCGGCGCTCGCGCGGCACGCTGGTGTGGATAATCCGGAACGGGTTCGACGCGTCTTCCGCGGATGAGGCGGCGTTGACCTGCCACTGCTTGGGAGGGCGCATCTTGTTGCGCGCGATATAGCCGGCCATGCCCAGGGTCAGGGAAAGCGGGAATCTCATGCGAGTTTCTCCGGGTGCATCCAAACGCCCGGCCGCGAGGCCTGTCCCGCTTCACCTTTGGTCCTGGCATACACGGCGAGCGCCAGCAGCGGGAAGGAGTTGCGGTACAGGTGGTAAGTCAGATAGAAGACTCGCGGGAAGCCGGTGCCGGTGGCCAGGTCTTCCTCCCAGGTGCCGTCCCGGCGTTGCGTTTCGAGCAGGTACTCGATCCCTTTTTGCAGGCTGATGCTCCTGTCATCGCCGCTCGCGAGCAGTCCGAGCACGGCCCAGGCGGTCTGCGAGGGAGTGCTGGGCGCGGCGGTGAAGCTGTTATTGTCGTAGCTCGCGCAGCTCTCACCCCAGCCGCCGTCGGCGTTCTGGATGGAGCGCAGCCATTCTCCCGCGCGCAGCACGAAGGCCTCGCGCGAGCTCACGCCGGCGGCGCGCAGGCCGCGGAGAGCGAGGAAGGTGCCGTACACGTAATCGACGCCCCAGCGGCCGTACCAGCTCCCGTCCTGCTCCTGGTTGCGGACCAGGTAATCGACGCCGCGCCGGATGGCGGGATGATTGCGGCTGATACCGGAGGCGATCAGGCCCTCGAGCACGCGCCCCGTGATGTCCGGGCAGGTGGGGTCGAGCATCGCATTGTGATCGGCGAACGGCACATGGCTCAGCGGGCGCCAATCGTTGTCCACGTCAAAGGCCGCCCAGCCGCCGTCCTTCGACTGCATTTCGAGCAGCCAATGAAGGGCGCGCTGCACGCAGGCGTTATGGGCAAGCTCATGCGACGCGCGGGCGTGGCTGAGCGCCAGCAGAACCATGGCGCTGTCATCGATGTCGGGGTAGAACTCGTTGGCGAACTCGAAATACCAGCCCGAGGGCGGCGTCTCGGGCCGTTTGACCGACCAATCGCCGCGGCGGCGCACTTCCTTCGAGAGCAGCCAGTCGGCGGCGCGGCGCAAGCTGTCGCGCGGGGCGATACCGGCCTCGCCGAGAGCGAAGGCCACGATGGCGGTGTCCCACACGGGCGAGAAGCAGGGCTGGAAGAAGAAGCGCCGGCCGTCGTCGACCATCAAGCCTTCAAACTGGCGCTCGGCTTCGGCGCGATCGGGATGCCCCGGCGGATAGCCGAGGACGTCAAGCGCCATGATGGAGTACATCATCGGCGGATAAATGGCGCCGAGCCCGTCGGAATAGCGAGTGCGCTCGAGAAACCACTGGCCGGCCCGGCGAACGGCTTTATCCCGCAGCCGCCTGGAGCCGTACTTTTCCCACAGCTTGAGCATGCGATCGACCTGCAGAAAGAGGTTGCGCCAGCTCAGAACAGGCGCGGAGCGCCTGGGCGGATCCTTGGGGACGAACAACTCCTCGAGCGTGAAGCCGGAGGGTACGGGCCGGCGCGGGTTGGCTGCGTGGACGATGGCGAGCGGGACGACAATCGCCCGGGTCCAGGAAGACATCTGGTAGATGAAGTTCCCGGGCAGGAGCATCATCTCGGGGGGGATCGAGGGACAGAGCTCGCGCGGGTAAAGGCCGAACAGGCTGAGGTTGACCTTGACGTAGCTGTTGGCGGCGTGGATGCCGCCGAGCTCGAGGATGCGGGCGCGGGCGCCGGACAGCTCGGGGCCGTCATAGGGCAGGCCGGCCAGCTTGAGGGCGAAATACGCCTTGACCGTGGCGCTGATCTCCGCCGGGCCATGCGGGTAGATGTTGAAGCCGCCGCCGGGCAACTGGCGGTCGAGGATGGAACGTACGGCGCGCTCGATCAAATCCCGGTGCGGCGGGTTCCAGATCCCATTGCGGGGGGGATGCAGCCAAAGCTGCAGCAGGATGTAATCAGACTCGAGGGTGGTGTCGGCGGTGAGCTCGCCCCACCAGTAGCCCTGCTCATGCTGCATCGCGATGAGAGCGTCGACCGAGCGCCGGATCGCGGTCGCGGCCGCAGCCACGAGAGGATTGGCCAGTTGCAGTCCCGGCGTCATAGCGGAGCGATCTGCGTGAGGTGCCTCGAGGCCGCGGAAAGGTCGGCGGGCAGCGAGAAGCGCACGTCCTCGTCCTTGAGCTGCATTTCCTCGACTTCGTGGAAGCCGAAGCGGCCGAGCGAGCGGACGAGGTCCTGCACCAGATTCTCAGGCGCGGACGCCCCCGCGGTGATGGCGACCGTGTGAACGTGGACGAGCCACTCCGGCCTGACCTGGTGCTGGTCGTCGACGAGGTAGGCAGGGATCGCGGCCTGCTCGCAGACCTCGACCAGGCGCATCGAGTTGGAGCTGTTTTGCGACCCGACCACGAGCAGCAAATCGCACAGGGGCGCGACGGCCTTGACCCCGAGCTGCCGGTTCTCGGTCGCGTAGCAGATGTCCTGCGCCGGTGGTCCCTGGATGGCTGGGTATTTCTGGCGGAGGCGCTCGACCACGTCGCGGGTTTCATCCAGGCTGAGCGTGGTCTGGGTGATGTAGCAGACCTTATCGGGATCGGGCACGGCCAGCCGATCCACGTCCTCGACGGTTTCCACCAGGACGGTGACTTCCGGGGCTTCGCCGAGCGTGCCGATCACCTCATCGTGGTCCTTATGACCGATGAGGACAATCGTATAGCCCTTACGGGCGAACTTACCGGCTTCCAGGTGGACTTTTGTCACCAGCGGGCAGGTCGCATCGATCACGGTGAGGCTGCGCTCCCTGGCTTCGGTCCGGACCGCGGGCGATACGCCATGGGCGCTGAAGATGACGCGCGCGCCCGGCGGCACTTCAGCCAGTTCCTCGACGAAGACGGCGCCGGCCGCTCGCAGCTCCTCGACTACGTGGCGGTTGTGGACGATCTCTTTGCGGACGTAGATGGGCGCTCCGTACATGTCGAGCGCGATTTTGACGACATCGATTGCGCGCACAACCCCGGCACAGAATCCTCTGGGGCTCAGCAGGATGATCTTTTTCGCAGCCGCCGCGGTGCCCTCCACCATAAACGGAACCCACATTATAGCAATACTTTGAAGACGGTACGCGCGTTGCAGGGGAAGTTTTGCCATTTTTGTTGCGGAAGCCAGCGGCGGAGTGAGCTGAGCGTACCGGGGGCCGTGCGAGGTTTGTCTAGGGCGTGGCCACCTCTGTGCGAGAGCGTCTGCCAGCCTGAGTATTTCGTCGCACTGCGCAGGATTAACAGACCGCACCACCCGAAACCACTCTTCCTTAACGGACGAGGGGCACAAGGCGCCTGCGATTGCGCCTCCAATCGATGCCACACTGAGTCAGAGTCGCCGCCCAGGTTGGCAGCAAGGAGGATGGTTTCTTCAGCGGACGCTGTAATCAGAGCCAAGCTGATGCCTACAGGGACGATCGTCGCAGGTCCATCTGGAAAGTATTGTTGCGCGATGTGTCGCCGACAGACAACCAGCCTCGCCGGACCAAATACGAGTACACCGTCTCAATGCACGTAGCCATCGTGGTCGCTGTTGTTGCGGGGCGAAGGCGCCCCGCGAGCCGTGACGCGGAAAGCCACCGGTGCAACCCGCATGGCAGCGCCAGATCCATCGCCCTCGACGGGCGTCCCGCTAGCCCCCGACGAATCATTCGTGCTTACACGACAGTCGCGCGCCTTGATCATGTGGATCATCGGCAGCAGCGAACTGGGAGAGCTCGCATGCGGTGGTGAAGTGAAGGCTTTTGATCTTCTTGAACTCAGTCAAAGCGAAGGAGAACCGCTTTACCGCTATCGAGCCGTCGTCGGCAGCGAGCCGCTGGAAGTCACGTTCCGAGTAAAGGCGAACGGCAAGATCGATTTCTCCGCTGACGATCACCGAATATACGATGAGCGCAAGGCAACCGAACTGTTCGAACGCTTTCGAAGGGATGGCACCTGGCATTGTCCCACGCTACAGATATGGTTGATGTTCCACGGCAGTTACGCTGGCGACAGCCGTGCGAAGTATTTGGCCCCCTCGATGAAGGCGATCTGGGACTCCATGCTTCGAGACACTGCGCCTGCAGACATCCGCCGCTTTCAACAGTATGGCCGCAACCTGATCAAACTCGTCGGCGCCATGCACAAGCAAGGAGTACGTATTCTGCCGGGAACGGACGACTACCGCTATCTCGGATTCAACCTGCATGACGAGCTTGCGCTATTCGTGGAAGCGGGATTGACACCGATGGAGGCGCTACAGACCGCCACGCGTAACCCGGCGATGTTCTTCGGCATGGAGAAGGATCTCGGAACCATAGAAAAGGGGAAGATCGCGGATCTCGTGCTCTTGGATGCCAATCCGCTCGCCGACATTCACAACACCCAGAAGATCGCGGCGGGAGGCTTTTATCACGATTGGATCTCGATCGAATGTTGGCGGATGTCGAAACTCTCATGCGGAATTTAGAGCGGCGCACGCCTCACTGAATCCCCGTGCACGTTGCCATGACCACTACCCAGTGCAAGGCGCAAGTGAACATAGCTGCAGGATTATCAGCAGGCGGCAGAACGTCCAGCCGATCATCGACATTGTGAACTTCTATCGCGGTGAGACCAAAAGCATTCGAAACACCGCAAAGGTTAACGGAGACGCGGAGCAGCCGCTTGAAAAAGCGCCCACTAAAATACTACTCTTCTCTCTCAACGAGCTTTCCCCGAGTACACCTGTCAAGTCACGGCCTCAACCGGGCGGGCACAGGGCCGCGTTTTGATCTGGCTCCCATCATGCTCTCTTGCCGTAGGGTCGCGTTCATAAGCGAGCCGCAGCTGCTCTCAAATGGACTAGCCGCCGCTAGTCTGGGGGTAGGGGAGAGTTTCTCAGGGTCACCGCTGACTGAGGCCGCCGTCGATGGCGAGGAGCTGGCCGGTGACGAAGTTGCTCGCGGTGAGGAAATAGAGGACTGCATCGGCGATCTCGCCGGCGGTTCCGGGTCGGCCGGCGGGTGTAGCCTGGACGAGCGCTTCGGCCCGCGGGTCGAGGTCGCCGAAGGCAATGACGCCGGGAGCGACCGAGTTGACCGCGATCTCCGGGGCCAGGGCCTTGGCGAGGGCGCGGGTCAACATGATGACGCCTGCTTTCGAGGCGCAGTAGTGGACGTGCTCGGACCAGGGGCGGATGCCGCCGAGCGAGCTGATGTTCACGATGCGCCCGCCGCCGTGCCGCAGCATCAGGCGCGCGCCCTGCTGGCAACAGAAGAAGACGGCCTTAAGGTTGACGTTGTGGATGTAGTCCCAGTCCTCCTCGCCGATCTCGAGCGGATCGAAGCGGGTGAAGCGCGCGGCATTGTTGATCAGGCAATCGAGACGGCCGAAGTGGCTTTCGATCTCGCGGAACAGGCGCTCGATCTCGGAGACGCGCTCGAGGTCGGCGCGGAACAGCGGCGCGTTGCCGCACTCCGCGGCCGTGCGGCGGGCCTCCCGCTCCGACTCGTTGTAATGCACGGCGACGCGGGCGCCTTCGGAGGCGAGCCGCAGGGCGATTCCGCGGCCGATCCGTTTGGCGGCGCCAGTGACGAGCGCGACCCTACCTTCGAGGCGTCCCGCCATGGGCTAGCGTCCTTCCCTCGCTCCCGGCGGAACGATCAGAGAGCCGGAGGACGCGGAGGCGAATCCCGCATTCGGACCGGCCGACGGCGCAGTGGACCAGGGGAATTTAATCGCCGCCACAGGGCAGGTCACGAGTCGAGCTCCAGGCTGCGCCAAAGATACCAGCTCGCGACAGAGCAATACGGACGCCAGACCTGGCCGACTCGCTCGACGTCAGTCGGCTGGGCCGGCCCGTTCAGGCGGTAGGCACGACCGACGGCATTCCGGATCCCGAGATCGCCGGTGGGCAGAACATCGGGACGCCGCAGCGCGAAAATCAGGAACATGTGCGCGGTCCAGACGCCGATGCCCTTGACCCGGGTCAGGTGGCCGATGACTTCGTCGTCGGAGAGCGAAGGCAGAATCTCGAACCGGACCTCGCGGGAGACGGTGAGCTCGGCCAGATCGCGGATGTAAGCGGCTTTCTGGCGCGAGAGGCCGAGCGCGCGCATCTCATCGGGGTGGAGGCGCAGGATGGCGGCGGGCGCGAGGGGCGCGGGGCCCGCGGCAGCGAGCAGGCGATTGAAAATGGGGGTTGCGGCGGCTCCGCTGAGCTGTTGGAAGACGATGGAACGTACGAGCCCGTGGAAGCTGGGCTCGGTATATTTCATGCCGAAAGGGCCGACGCGGCCGATGATCGCGGCCAAAACCGGGTCGGCCCGCTTCAGGTGGCGTATCGCTGTTCGCATCCGTTGTTTTGCCGCGGGTCCAAATTCACGGAACGGAGGAAGTTAGGACCGCATCATTCATAGTATGAGATGCCTGCGGCCGTGGCTCGTCTCGGTGCCGGTGGCCACGCTGGCGCTGCTCGTCGCACAGGAAGATCTGCCGACGCTCAAGGTAGACGTGGACGTTGTGAACGTGCTGTTCTCAGTCCGCGACAAGAAAGGCGCGTTAACGGCCGGCCTGAAAAAGGAAGACTTCCGGGTATTCGAGGACGGCAAGGAACAGGTCATTAAATACTTCGCGCGCGAGACGGACCTGCCGCTGACGCTCGGGCTGCTGGTGGACGTGAGTGGCAGCCAGGAGAACCTGATCGAGGAGGAGAAGCACGCCGCACTGGCATTCTTCGGCCAGGTTCTACGGCCGAAGGACATGGCCTTCCTGGTCAGCTTTGGATCTGAAGTGGAGCTTCTGCAGGACTTCAGCAACTCGGCGGGACTTCTCAAAGAAGGACTGGCTAAACTGCGGTTGAGCGTGCCGGTGCGCGGGCTGCATCCTGGGCCGGTGCCGACGGCGTCGAAGCCCAAAGGGACGCTGCTGTTTGACGCGGTGTACCTGGCCGCAACCGAGAAGTTTCGCGACGAAGTGGGGCGTAAAGCGATGGTGCTGATCACGGACGGAGTCGACCAGGGCAGCCGCTACGACCGGGAGGACGCGATCCGCGCCGCGCACCGGGCTGACGCGATCATCTACAGCATCTACTACGTGGATCCGCACGCCTACGGCTACATGTTCGCGCCGAGCGATTCGGATTTGAAGAAGATGTCGGAGGAGACGGGCGGCCGGTTGTTCAAAGTGGGCAAGAAGCAGCCGCTGAGCGAGATTTTCCGCCAGATCCAGGAGGAGATGCGGTCGCAGTACGCGCTCGGCTACACGCCCACAAACCCGAACAAGAACGGCGGTTTCCGCGAGCTCGAGATCAAGACGAAGGCGAAGGGCTACAAAGTCCAGGCCCGGAAGGGTTACTACGCGACCGCGAACGAGCGGAGGTAGCGTGCGTCCCGCAGACTGCTCCGTCGAAAGCACTGGGCCTCGGCCCCGTGTTTTTATTGCTTTCGATGTCCCGCAGGGACATCTCGGCTTGCTTCACGCGCGCGGCTCGGAAGTGCTCATTCCGAGCCGCGGCGGCCGCCAAATATAAGGCGGGACAGCAAATTAGCCGCGCGGGCCAGGCGCCGGCGCGGCGGCTGCACGGCCCCCCACATAGGCGCGTAAGGCATCGCGGATCGGCGGCATGGGAGCGAGCCCATCCGCTTCCATTTTTTGGTTCGAGAGGGCGGAGTACCTGGGCCGGCGAGCCTGGGAACGGTATTCGCGCTCATTGGTGGCGCGCAACTCGGGACTGAGGCCGGCGGCCTCGAAGATCAGGCGGGCGAAGTCAAACCACGAGATCGGGGTTCCACCCCCAATGTGGAACGTGCCGGAGAGGCCGCGCTCGACGAGGCCGGCCGTACGGGAGGCCAGTTCCGGCGCGTAGGTGGGAGAAGCGACGTGGTCCTCGACGACGCGGATCGGCTTGCCGGATCCGGCGAGGCGCAGCATCAGCTCGACGAAATTCCCGCGCGCGGTGGCCATGCCGCCGAGCCCATACACACCGGAAGTGCGGATGATCAGGCAGCGCTCGAGATACGCACGCGCGTACAGCTCGCCCGCGAGCTTGGAGACCGCATAGGCGCCCAGCGGATGAGGCGGGTCGTCTTCGACATACGGCGAGCCTTTGCTGCCATCAAACACGTAATCGGTCGAGAAGTGCACGAAGGTCGCGTCCAACTGGCGCGCGGGGAGCGCGAGGTTGCGGACCGCCAGCCCGTTGCAGAGAAACGCGGCCTGCGGCTCGCGCTCGGCGACGTCCACCTGGTTGTAGGCGGCCGCATTGAGGATGATGGCGGGGTTGAGATCTGCGATCGTGCGCTCCACGCGCGCCGCGTCGGTGATATCGAGGTCGGCCCGCTTGAGCGCCGTCACGTCATAGCCGCGGGCGCGAAAGACCCGGACCAGCTCCACGCCGAGTTGCCCGCCTCCGCCGATTACCACAGTCCGGTTGCTCATTTCACCGGCAGGATAACGCAGGCGCGGGCGCGCGCGCACATACATCCTGTTTTCAGGCGGGCGGGCATGGCTTGCGGGGACGGGCCGGGGCGGTCTGGTTGGGGGATGCGGCTCCGGCAGATGCCGCAGTCAGCGCCCGACCCGCGCACCGCAGGCCCGCGTCGCCGGGCGCGACTGCGTGTGGTACATTTCCGGTCATGCGATTCCTGCTTTTGCTGTGTGGCGCCATCGGCGCGCAAGCCCAGATCTTCACCTTCAGCAAGGAGCAGATGATCAAGTACACTTCCCAGAACCCGTTCGAGCGCTTCGAGGACGGCCGGCCGAAGGCGCCGGACGCGCTGCTCGAGAAGATGCGCGGCCTTTCGGTCGAGGAGGTCTGGGGGGTGCTCTCGCGGAAAGGCTTTCCCAACCAGTACGAAGGCAACTGGCGCATTCTGCACCCGGGCAAGAAGCTGGTGGGGCGCGCGGTGACGGCGCAGTTCATGCCGGCGCGCGGGGATCTGAACGAGGTGATCGCGGCCGACGGCAAGGCTAAAGGCTACCGGGGCGGCCAGAACCAATGGGTGATCGACATGCTGCGGCCCGGCGATGTGGTCGTGGTCGATCTGTTCGGGAAAATCGAAGCGGGCACATTCGTGGGGGACAATCTTGCGACCGCGATCCAGGCGGCCACGCGCAACGGAGGCATGGTGATCGACGGCGCGATTCGGGATCTGGAGGGCATTTACCCGATCGACATGGCCGCGTATTTCCGGGGCGCGCACCCGGCGGCTTTGGGCGGCGCGATGCTGACGGGCGTCAATATCCCGATCCGCGTCGGTAACACGACCGTGATGCCGGGCGATATCGTGTTCGGCGACCGAACCGGCGTTTACTTTATTCCGCCGCACCTGGCGGAAGAGATTGTCCGCAGAGCCGAGGTCACGCACATCCACGACGAGTGGACGAAGAGCAAATTTCAAACGGGAAAATACAAATCGACGGATCTCTACAGCAGCCCGCACGATCCCGCGCTACGCAAAGAGTACGAAGAGTACCTCAAAAAGAAGCTGGCGGAACGAGAAGGCAGAAAGTAGGCGGCCAGGGGGCGGGAAGGGCCGCGGTTGCCTGCGCCACGGCTAAGGCCGGGCAGCCGGAAACCTGGAGCTTGGCCGCGCCTCAGGCGCGCATCGGAGCGTGTCCCGAGCTTCTGAAACGGACAGCGAAGCTGACCGGCCCGGCACAGGGCCGGGGGCAAAGCGGGCGGCTGAGCGGGCGGACGGCGGTTGTTCGATCCGGAAGTTTGAGCGCGGCCGCGGCGCCTGGGGGCGACCGCGAGTTTCTGAGAGGGAGAGGAAGCGGAGGAAGGCAATGCGAATTGCGGTCTTGGGCCTGGGGTTCATGGGCAGTACGCACCTCAAGGCATGGAGGAGCGTGCCCGGCGCTACCCTGGCAGCAGTCTACAGCAAAGACGAGCAAAAGCTGACGGGCGACCTCAGCGGCATTCAGGGCAATCTCGGCGGGCCGGGAGAGAAGTTCGATTTCTCAAACGTCCGCAAGTACCGCGAGATCGCGGAACTGCTGCGCGATCGGGATGTAGATGCAGTCGACATCTGCCTGCCGACCGATCTGCACGCGCCGACGACGGTGGAGGCGCTGCGAGCGGGCAAGCACGTGCTGGTGGAGAAACCGATGGCGCTGGACGGCGCGAGCGCCGACCGGATGTTGGTGGAGGCCGAGCAGTCGGGCAGAATCCTGATGGCCGCGCAGGTGCTTCGATTCTTCCCGGCCTACTCTGCGCTGGCGGGGGCGCTGGCCAGCGGCAAGTTCGGGCGAGTGCGTTCGGCCCTGTTCCGCCGCAGGTGCGCGGCACCGTTCTGGAGCAAGTGGCTGAACGAGGCGGAAAAGAGCGGCGGGGGTGTGTTCGATCTGCTGATTCACGACGTGGACTTCTGCGTGAAGCTGTTCGGTATTCCGGAGGCGGTCTCGGCCACCGGCTACGAAGCCATGGCGGAGGGCGTGGATTTCATTCTCGCCACGCTCCACTACCGGGACGTGCCCTCGGTGGTGATCACAGGAGGCTGGCACCACCAGAAGGCATTCCCGTTCAACATGGAGTACACGGTGATCTCCGATGGAGCGACGTTCGACTACAATTTCCAACGCGAGAACGCAACCGTGTACACCGCCGAGGGGGAATCCCACCCGCTCGAGATGCCTGAGGTGGACGGTTTCGAGGCGGAGCTCGCCTATTTCGCGGAGTGTTGCCGGAAGGGGAAATCGCCGGAGCTATGCCCGCCGTCGGAATCGGCGACGGCCGTCAAGCTAGCGCTGCAGATGGTGGAAGCGCGAAAGCAGAATGGAGAGAAGGTTCCATGCCAGGTTTAGAGAATCTCGAAATTGGAGTGATGTTCTGGGCGAAGCCGGATGCCGCGGCCACGATTCGGGAGGTGAAATCCCTCGGGGTCCGCTGCGGCCAGCTCGGAGTGGCGGGTGATTACGACCTGAGCGGCGCGGGCGCGAAGTGGAGGGCCGCGCTCGAAAGCGAGCAGTTCACTCTAGTCACGGTGTTTGCAGCTTACACGGGCGAGAGCTACGCCGATATCCCGACGGTGCAGCGCACGGTCGGGTTCATCCCGCCGGAGACCCGCAAGGAACGAGAGCAGCGGACGTACGAGCTGAGCGATTTCGCGGCGGCCATCGGGGTGGCGAGCATTGCCTGTCACATCGGGTTTGTGCCCGAGGACGCCACGCATCCCGATTACCTTGCGGTGCGCGACATGGTCCGGCGCGTCTGCGATCATGCGGCGAAGCACGGCCAGACGTTCGCCCTCGAGACCGGGCAGGAGCCCGCTGACGTGCTGCTGCGGTTTTTCAAGGATGTGGACCGGAAGAACCTCGGGATCAACTTCGACCCGGCCAACCTGATCATGTACGGCAGCGGCGATCCGATCCAGGCGCTCGACGTGCTCGCTCCGCACATCATCTCCGTGCATTGCAAGGACGGAGAGTGGCCGCCGAAGGGCGTGCCGGGCGCGCTCGGCAGCGAGCGGCCGCTCGGGGAAGGCGCCGTGGGGATGGATGCGTTCCTCAACAAGCTGAAGCAGATCGGCTATACGGGGGCGCTGAACATCGAGCGCGAGATCGAAGACCACGAGCAGCGCAAGGGGGACATCCGCAAGGGAGTGGAGCTGCTGCGCCGGCTGCGCGGGTAGTCCTCGTCTCGGGTCTCAACCTCTTTTGGGCCTTGAAGTGGCACGCGATACCTCATCACCTTTGCGGGCGGACTAGCCTGGACCCCAGCAGATATCGTGATCGGATGTGTCGAAACGCGTGCCGTCCGGAAGTTGATCGCCGACAGAATGACCGGGGAGCGAAGCGGGGTCTTCATGGCGATGGCGCGTCTGTGTCTGATACAGACCCCGTGTTCACGGCATTCTGCGCACATGCACACGCAGGAATAGTATGCGTATTTTGGAAGGCCGGCTTCAACAGGGGCGGCTGCGGCGGATCCCCCGGCTGGACGCGGGTTCCAATCACAAGCTTTCCCAACCTGTCGCAGATTCACGCGGCAGATAACCGCTCCATGGTCGCGGCTCGGAATAGGAAGCTCGGCTCGGGCGGAGTGCCGTGCCATTATACTGGAGTCAGTCGAATGCGCGCCGTTGTAGTCCTGTCCATTGTGATCGCCGCTTTCGGGGCAACGGAGGAGGAGGCGCCGGTCGGAATCGTGCGGGGCAAGCTGCTGGAGGTACGAACCAGCGTTCAGCCTGCCACGTTCACGCTGCAGGCACAGCCGGACCGGACCTACGCCTGTCACTACGACGCGCACACCTACATCGAGCGCGAGGGCCAGCGTGTCACGATGGCCGCGCTGCGGGCGGGTGATCCGCTGGAGGTGATCGCCGACCGCAAGCTCGGGGCGGGGCTGTGCTACGCGCGCACGGTCCGCTTCGTCGAGTTCCGGCCAACGGCCGCGAATCCGGGGTACCGCCTCTACCCGCGCGGGACCAGGCTGGTGACCGAGAGCTTCGCTCCCCGAGGGAACCTGACGTTCGCGGGCGTGATCCTTCGTTTCAATCCCGAGATGATCGTCCTGCGGGCGCGCAACGGAGCCGGCGAGAAGCGTCTGCTGTTGCGCGGCGACACGCGCTTTGTGGAGAACGGCTTCCCCGCCGAGCTGTCGCACCTGGCGCCCAACACGCGCGTTTTCATCCGCGCCGGCCGAAGTTTCGATAACGAGCTCGAAGTCTACCAGATCGTCTGGGGCGAGCTGCCGGGGCCGAGGCGCTAATCAGGCATGCTACAATTTCCGGCAATGCTCCTGCGGGATTCGCAGGCGGAATCGGAGGTTTGATGTTGGATTCGCGCTTCAGAGAGACAGCGTCGACGACTCGATGTGGGTTGCGGCGAGCTGCCCGGGTTTTGACCGTTGGCACGTTAGTGATGACCCTGGCAGCTCCGCCGAGCTTCTCCGGCCAGCCGCACGTCGTGGCCCTTGCCGAGCTACAGGCCGACATCGTTCGCACAAGTCAGGCGCGCCAGCGCAACCGCGATGCGGTCGCCGGCTTGCTCTCATCGCCAAGGGCGGAGGCGGCGCTGCGGGCGGCTCACCTCGATCTGAAACAGGTCAAGACCGCGGTAGCAACACTAAGCGACGAGGACCTGGCACGGCTCGCAGCCCGCTCGCAAAAGGTCGAGGCGGATTTGGCGGCCGGCAGGCTCACGGACCGGGACCTGATTCTGATTCTGGTCGGTCTTGCGGCATTGATCCTGATCATCGTTGCGGTTGACTAGCTTAGGGGCCGCGAAAGAATAACCTGTTGATTGAGATCCATCCGCTCGCTCACGGTCGCGGCTCGGAACCGTGTACTGAGCCGCTACTGTGAGGGAACGGGTTGCACGGGGCCGGAACATTTGCTCATCTTATTGTTGGGCCGCCCCTTAGTACCTCTATTCGAAAATACGAGCCAGATTACCGGCGTGAAGGTTGGCTCGCGCAACTCCCGGTGGGGAGCGCGGGCCTTTGACATGGCGGCACTGTCGCGCGGGCCGGAGTAGCCGGGGCTGAAGCTGCCCGGCAGGCGCCCGCCGTGTTCGCACCGCGCGCCTCCCTATCACCGTAACCGCGAGATGCCAAGGGCTTTTTCACTTCTCTCTTGACACGGCGTGGCTGTCATGCTAATTTTTTAGCAGATGGATGCTAAAAAAATAGCAGAAGCGGGAACCGCCGAGGGGACGGCGGTTTCAGAAGTACTTGGGAAAGGATGCGCGATGAACGAGAAGCTCCAGAACGGGCTGAGCCGGCGCGAGCGGCAGATCATGGATATTCTTTACCGCGACGGCAAGGCTACGGCGGCCGAGGTGCGGGAGGGGCTGCCCGAGTCGCCGAGCTATTCGGCGGTGCGGGCGCTACTGCGGATTCTCGAGGAGAAGAACTATGTGCGGCACGAGGAGGATGGGCCGCGCTACGTATACGTGCCGAAGGTTCCGCGCGAGGCGGCCAAGAAATCGGCGCTGAAGCACGTATTGAATACGTTTTTCGGCGGCTCGGCCGAGCAGGCGGTTGCGGCGCTGCTTGATGATTCCGCGAGTCGGATGAGCGATGAAGAGCTCCAGCGCCTGCAGCGAATGATTGACCGGGCGCGGAAGCAGGGAGGCAAACGGTCATGAACTGGACTCAGTCTGTTTCGGCAACCGTCATCAACAGCGCTGTTCTGCTGGGCGCGGCGCTGCTTGCGAGCGCACTGCTGCGCCGGCGCTCGGCGGCGTGGCGGCACCTCGTCTGGATCTCGGCTCTGATAGGGAGCGTGCTGCTGCCCCTGCTGAGCACGGTGGCGTCGCGGCTCGAGGTGACGAGGTATGTCGCCCAGGCACCGGCGGACGTGGTGGCGCGGACGGCGCGCACCTACATCGTGGTGGACGGCTCGAAGCCGATGCCCGACCTGGCCGCGGCGCTGCCGTGGATGTGGGCGATGGTGGCCGGCGCGCTGCTGCTGCGCTGGCTGGCGGCCTGGGCGCGCGTGCGCTGGATTGCGGGGCGCGCGCGGCGGCTGGATCATCCGGTGGCCGAGGTGTGTGCCGCCGAGGCCGGTCTCCGCCGCGCGGTCCCGGTGCTGATCAGCAGGGATATTTCGGTGCCGGCGGCCTTCGGCATATTCCGTCCCGGTGTGCTGCTGCCCGCGGGGGCAGCCGAATGGACGGCGGACCGTTTGCGCATCGTACTGCTGCACGAGCTGGCGCACATTGCGCGCGCCGACGTGCTCAGCCTGGCGCTGGCGCGCATCGCCGGCGCACTGTATTGGTTTCACCCGCTGGTATGGCTGGCCGTCCGGCGGGTACACGCGGAAAGCGAGCTGGCCGCCGACGACCTGGTGGTTCGCGCAACTGCCGAGCCCGCGGGCTACGCGTCGCATCTGCTGGAGATTGCGCGCGGCGCCCGCAGCTCGGGGCATCTCGCCGGCGCGCTGGCGATGGCCAGACCATCTCAACTGGAAGGAAGACTTATGGCGATCCTGGACAACTCCCGTAACCGGCAGCCGCTGACGCGCGCTGCCATGGCAATCACCATTCTGGCGGTAGCGAGCCTGCTCATGCCGCTCGCGGCCATGCAGAGCGGCGGCGTGCTGGCAAGCGGTCTCGCCGGAACCGTCCGCGACGTGGTCGGCGTCGTTCCCGGTGCGGACGTCATTGCAGTTCACAAGGAGAGCGGCTCCGAATACCGGGCGATCAGCGACTCGGTCGGCAATTACGCGCTGCCGGGCCTGCCTGGCGGCACCTACACGATTGAAGTACGGAAGCCGGGTTTCCGGCTGCTGAAGGTGGGCGGCATCCAGCTTTCGGCGTCAAAGGGCCTGAAGCTGGACCACTATCTCGAGCTGGGGCGGCTGCAGGAGACGATCAATGTCAGTGCCGAGGGCACTCCTCGTGCCGTCGCGGCCGCGGCCGACCCGAAGATCAGGGTCAGCGGCAATGTGCAGGCCGCCAAACTGCGCAAGATGGCGCGTCCGGCTTATCCGCCGGCCGCCAAGGAGCAGGGCATCGAGGGCAGTGTGATCATGCGCGCCGTGGTCAGCAAGGAAGGGAAGGTCGTGAATCTGCAGGTGCTGTCGTCCTCCGATCCCGAACTGGCCCGCGCCGCCATGGAAGCAGTCCAGCAGTGGGAGTACATGCCCACGTTGCTGAACGGCGACCCCGTGGAGATAGTCACTGACGTAGTGGTGAATTTCTCGCTGGCGCGGTAAGCGGCTAAGCGCCGGGTGCGGAAAAGGGACTGCGAGTTCCCCGAGAGAAATGCATAAGAGGCGGGCCGGCGGGTCCGCCTCTTTTTTGGTGTGTGAGACACCGTACCCGGCGTGCCGGGGCTTATTTATCAGTGACGATCTCGTACCACGGGGACCAGGGTTGGCCATCGGCCTCCAGGTGGATGCGGTAGCCGCCTTCGACTGCCTGGACCGAGTCCGCGGGCAACGGCTCGAGCCGCTGGCCACTGCCGTCGAGCGGGTAAACGGTGAGGCCTGCGGCTTCGCTGCGCAGCGTAAGAAAGGCCTCAACGCGCTCCATCCAGACCGGGCGAAGACCGCCGTTCAGGTTGCCGGAGGGCTTGCCGGCATAGGCGGGTTCGGGTTCGAGCGTCCACCAATCAGCGGTAGAACCGTACTTGACGAGCTGCTGCGGGCGCGGCGGTTCAGCGCCCGGCTGTGTGCGCAGTGTATAGCCGGGGTTGGAGACGAGCATCCGCGATGATTTCTCGAGCGGCTCCCCATCGAGCGAAGTCACCAGCAGCGCGACGAAGCCGCGGGCGTTGGGCGCGAGCTCGATGTCGAGCGCACCGGCGGTGACCTTCTCGCGCACAAAGCCGTACACGCCCGCTGCCTGGGACGCGTGCACCAGGAACCGGCCCGCGCCCGCATCGTAAGTGAACTCGCCGGTGTCGCCTCGATAGGGTGAAGCCAGCTTTTCCCGGGCGGCTTGCGGGAGGGCGGCGTCCGAGTCCTTCACCAGTCGAACCGGATGTCGAAGCGCGAGAGCCGGGTCGTAGCCGAGGGAGGCATTGAGAAAGCTCGCAATAGAGCCGTTGCGGCGCTCGCGGG
>JACOTZ010000457.1 GCA_016178155.1 Acidobacteriota bacterium | reverse complement strand
TGGTACTCGTGCGAAAATTCCGCAACCGCCTCGGGCGTGATCTGCTCCGGGTGCCGGAGCGCCTTCCACCACGCCTCGATCTCCCGCCGCTTCCACATCAGCGCCGCCCCGACCAGAATCGTCAGAATCGCGAGCACCTCCTGGTCGCGGTTCCGCAGGTCCGCGATGAGCGCGTTCACTACGTGGGTGCCCCCGTAGCCGGCAGCTCCCACGAAACTCGACCACAGCGCCGCGCCGGCCACATCCATCAGGAAGAACCGCAGCGGCCCCATTCCGGACGCTCCGCAAGCTGCGGGAATTGCCGTGCGCAACCCCCAGATGAACCGGGACCCCAGCACCAGCAGCCCGCCTCGCCGCTCCATCCATCGCTTCACCCGCGCATAACGGGCATGTCTCTGCGCGCGAAGCTCGAAGGCTTCGCGGCCGCGCCTGCGCGCCAGGGCATACACGACCGCATTGAACGCCAGGCTCGCGGCCATGCTCACAAGAACCACGGTTCGCAGCCGGAAGTAACCCCGCTGCGCCAGGGCCGCCGCGGTGAACAGGGTGGCGTCTCCCTCGACGATCGTGCCCGCCGCCAGCAGTAAATACCCGTAGTGGAGCAGACCGGTTTCTTCCATCGCGTTGCTTCCATTAGACACTGCTCCGCGGCCGCGCCCAGGCGCCCCGTCGCCGGTGAAACTCCTGCGCGTCGTATAATTTGGCGCAGTGCGACTCGTTGTCGAGAACCTCCACCGGCGCGATCAGGCGATGAACCTCTTCGCCTTTTCCCCCTCGACCCTGCCCACGATACCGATTTCCATGACCATGGATCAGCCTGCTGGACGCGCAGCCGCAATGGCCATCGGCGGCAACCTTCCTGTGCAAGACGTGGCGCAGCCCGGCCGCCCGCAAGGAGCTGCCTTCACAGGGCGGAACCCTTGACCTCGAATCCCGAGCCGCCGGCGGCCGCCCTGCCGCCCGAGCCGCCGCCCGCCATCGGCACGCGCGAGCTGCGCAAGGTCTACGGCACGAAAGCCGCCGTCGACGGACTGAATCTTATCGTGCCCCGCGGCTCCTTCTTCGGGTTCCTCGGCCCGAACGGCGCGGGCAAGACCACCACCATCCGCATGCTCATGGGCCTCGCGCCCCCCACGTCGGGCGAGATCGAGATCCTCGGGTTGGCCATGCCCGGCCGCGCCGTCGAGATCAAGCGCAAGATCGGCCTCGTCCCCGACGAGTCACTGCTTTTCGACCATCTCACCGGCCCCGAATTCGTGGAATTCGTCGGCCGCATGTACCTTTTGCCCCGCCCCGTCGCTCACGATCGCGCCCGCGAGCTGATCGCTCTCTTCGAGCTCGACAGCAGCCAGAAAAAGCTGATTGGGGAATATTCGAAGGGCATGCGCAAGCGCGTCGCCATGGCCGCCGCTCTCATCCATCGCCCCGAACTGTTCCTCCTCGATGAGCCGTTCGAAGGCGTGGACGCTGTCGGCGCCCGCCTCATGAAGGAAATCCTGATCGACCAGGTGCGGCAGGGCGCCACCGTTTTCCTTACCTCGCACGTGCTCGAAGTCGTCGAGCGCCTGTGTGAGCGCGTCGCCATCATCCACCAGGGGAGGCTGATCCTCGAAGGCCGCATCAGCGAGTTCCGCGAAGGCACGGAAACCCTCGAAGATGTCTTCGTCCGCGTCATCGGCGCCGATCGGGTCTCCGAAAACCTCGAATGGCTATAGCCATTCTGAGCCGTTTCCGTTGTATACAAGACGGGACACCACGCCCTGCGCGTCGCGCGGCCGGAAAGCTCGAGCTTTCTGCATCTCCGGACCGCGGCCTGCCCGCAATTGGCGGCTGAACGCCGAAAGCCTGGATAATGGAACAGCATGCCGGCCACCTCCGTTCGCGCACAGGCGCTCGCGATTCTCTGGGCCCAGTGGCGCGTCGTTGTGAACTACTCGCCCTGGGCGCGCGGCCGCACTCCCGTCACCTGGATCATCAGTCTCGCCTGGTATGGCCTCTGGGTGTTTGCCGCCTTCGGCGTGTACCTGCTGTGTTCCGACCCGAGCGATCACGCGCTCCTGCGCCGCATCCTGCCCGCTGCCCTCCTGCTGGTGATGCTCTATTGGCAGCTCGTGCCCATTCTCCTGGCTAGCGCCGGCCTGTCGCTCGAGCTCAAGAGGCTCATCGTGTATCCGGTGCCGCACTCGGCGCTGTTCCGCCTCGAGGTGATGCTGCGCCTGACCAATGCCGTCGAAATGCTGATCCTGATTGCCGGCGCAGCCATCGGCCTTCTGGTCAATCCCCGGACGCCCGGGTTTGGGGTGCTCTTCTTCATCCCCTTTCTGCTCCTCAACCTGTTCCTCTCCACGGGTCTCCGCGAGCTGCTCGGCCGCCTGATGGCGCGCAAGCGGGTGCGCGAAATCGTGGTTGTCGTCATCGTGCTTCTCGCCGCGGCCCCGCAGGCGCTCATGTACTGGAGCCCGCCCGACTGGCTGCGCGCCGGTGTCTCGCGCGCTAACGATTTCTACTGGCCCTGGGTGACCACGGCCCGCCTCCTGCTCGGCTCCGACTGGCTCGCCTCCTCTCTCGCGCTGGCGGGCTGGCTCGGACTCGCTTGGGCCTTCGGCCGCTCCCAGTTCGAGAAAACTCTGCGCACCGACGTCCAGGAAACCAAGCCGCGCGTCTCCGAACGCGGCCAGGGCGTCACCGAGGCGCTGCTGCGCCTGCCTTCGCGCCTCCTGCGCGATCCCCTCGGAGCGCTGGTCGAAAAGGAAGTGCGGCTGCTCTCGCGCGCCCCGCGCTTCCGCCTCGTCTTCATCATGGGCTCGCTCTTCAGCCTCCTGATCTGGGTCCCCTTCGCCTTCCGGGCCGAAGACGCAGATTCCTGGATGGCGCGGCATTTCCTGACTGTGGTCAGCGCCTATTCGCTCATGCTGCTCGGAGAAGTTTGCGTCTGGAACGCTTTCGGATTCGATCGCGCCGCCGTGCAGGTTTATTTCGCCATGCCTGTGCGCTTGTCCGCCGTGCTGCTCGCCAAGAACATCACGGCCGTCATCTTCGTCACCTTCGAGATCCTGATCATCGCCACGATTTGTGTGATTCTGCGCATGCCGCTGCGCGCGCCGCTCATCGTCGAGGCCTTCTCCGTCACCATGGTGATGACCATCTTTCTTCTGGGGATCGGCAACATGCTCACTACCTACCATCCGCGGCCGGTGAACCCCGACGAGTCCTGGCGCCGCAGCTCGGCCGGCCGCGTTCAGGCCATGCTGCTCGCCATCTATCCCCTGGTCGCCGCGCCCGTCGCGCTTGCCTTCCTGGCCCGCCACGCCTTTGATAGCGAATACGCCTTCTACTTTGTGCTGGCCGTCGACTTCGCCATCGGCGCGGTCGTCTACGCCATTGCCATGGAGTCCGCGCTCAGTCACGCCGGCAGCAGCAGGGAGGACATCATCGCCGCCCTTTCTCGCCACGAAGGTCTCGTCGGCTGATCCTTGTCGCCTGAGCGCCCCCGCCGTGGTATTGGGCGCTGCCCGGAGGCCCCTTTCTTCTGCCTTCTTAGCCCAAATTGCCATTGCCGCCGGGCGCGGACGGAAGTATACTCGAAACAAATCTGCTTCAGCGGTCGGCGCCGCTCGATAGGCCGATCGGAGGTGTTGCGATGGGGCTCACTCGCTTCCTGGCTTGCGCTCTTGCGTTCGGAGGTGGCCTCTTCGCGCAAGCGCAATACGGTTCCCTCTCAGGCCGCGTTACCGACTCGAGCAGCGCCGTCATTCCCGGCGTTGCCGTCGCCGTGGTGAACGCCGACACGGGCCAGTCGCTCGCGATCACCACTGCCGCCGATGGGTCGTTCGCTTTTCCCCAGATCCTCCCCGGCACCTACGACCTGAACGTCGAGCACACCGGTTTCAAGCGGCTCCAGATCACCGGGATCAAGATCGATATCAGCCAGAACATCACCCGCGATCTCGTCCTCGAGATCGGAGCCGTCACTGAAAGCGTGTCGGTGCAAAGTTCGGCCGTGATGGTTGAAACCGTCAGCGGAGCCGTCGGCCACGTCATCGATAACAAAGAGATTCTCGAGCTGCCCCTGAACGGCCGCAACGTGTTCAATCTGGTCAATCTCACCCCCGGCGCCTTCTGGCGCGGCGGCGAGGTTTCGATCGCGGGCGGCCGCACCGGCTCGGCGCTGGCCATGCTCGACGGAACCATGAATTCCCGCGGCGGCATCGCCGCCCAGAATATTGAAATCAATCCGCCGGTCGATATCATGCAGGAATTCCGTGTCGAGGCAAACAGCTACTCGGCTCAGTACGGCCGTTCCAATGCGGGCATCGTCAATGCCACCACGCGGAGCGGAACCAACGCGTTTCACGGCGTCATTTACGAATTTCTCCGCAACGACGTGATCGATTCCCGCGGCTGGAATGCCGACGTCAAGGCGCCGCTGCGCCGCAATCAGTTCGGCGGCTCGCTCGGCGGCCCCATCCTGCGCAATCGCACCTTTTTCTTCTATAACGCCGATGCCTTCATCGAGCGCCGCGGAATCGTCCGCACCCGCACGGTTCCGCTCGCCGCGTGGCGACAGGGCGACCTCTCCAGCGTCACCCGGCGCCAGAACACGCCCGCCGGACCCGTCCCGCAGCCGCTCGTCGTGTACGATCCCGCGACCGATCAGCGCCAGCCGTTTCCAGGCAACATCATTCCTACGAACCGGCTGGACCCCGTTGCGCTAAAGGTCATTTCCTTCGTCCCTTTGCCCAACCGTCCGCCCGACAATCCCATCGTTCAGGGCGGCAATTGGCAGGAGAACGCCGCCGATTCGCTCAATCGCGTGCACCACACCATCCGCATCGATCATTCCTTCGGGGATCGCACCAAGGTGTTCGGGCGCTATATCCTCGTCCAGCCGGACGAGAACCCGACGGGCACGACACCCGGCTTCGGCGACGCCGATACCGATGCCATTGATATCAAGAACCGCCGGCAGAATTTCGCGTTCAACGCGACGCACGTTTTCTCGCCCACCACCTTCGGCATCTTCCGCCTCGGGGTGAATCGTGTTTACATCCTGCGCGCCGGCATCGGGCTGGGCGAGAACTGGCCCGAGAAGCTCGGCGTCAAAGGCGTTGCGCCGGACGTCTTCCCCAGGTTCAACATGTCGAACGGGCTGGTGCCGACCACGAACTTCGGCACCCCCGGCAACCACAACCGTCGCGCCGGAATCACGGGCTACGAGGCGCACGCCGACTTCAACCTCATCCGGGGCGCGCACGCGCTGAAGCTCGGCGCCACCCACATGCGCTTCCACGCCAACGAACAGAGCCGCCAGTTCGCCTCGGGGCAGTTTATCTTCAACACGCGCTTCACGAACGGCCGCAACGCGCAGGGCGGAACCATCGCCAATACCGGCATGACCCTCGCCGATTTCCTGCTCGGCCGCCTCAACCAGGTGAACACCGAGTTCAGCCAGGGCAATGGGCGCCGCAGCGACTATACCGCTGGCTATTTCGAAGATTCGTGGAAAGCATCGGGAAGTCTCACCCTGAACTTCGGTTTGCGCTACGAAGTGGAAAGCCCGTTCTACGAAGTTGCGAACCGCATGAACAACTTCGACCCCTCAGTCGTGCATCCGCTGGCCGGGACGGGCGATATCCCGGCCGGTGCGCGCGGGGTCATCACCTTCCCCGGGCGGAGCGGCTACGGCCGTCGGCTGATCAACTGGGACCTGAATAATTTCTCGCCCCGATTCAGCTTTAACTGGCGCGTGTTCGGTTCCAATAGCACCGTGGTTCGCGGCGGTTTTGGCATATTCTACGGCAACCCCTACGATCGGAACGTTTTCCAGATTGCCGGTCTCGGCTTCGATGCCGTTGGCACGTTCCGCGATCCCGTGCCGTTTACGCTCCAGCAGGGGCTGCCTCCGAACGCGCTGGTTTCGCCCTCCGAAGCGGACCTGACGCTCGCCTTCGGCGCCCGCGGCACCAGGTTTCCGGTGTCGCAGATCCAATGGCTTGATCCCAACCGCCGCACCCAGTACAACGAGAACTTCAACCTCTCCGTCCAGCGGCAGTGCAAGGATGTCCTGTTCGAGCTCGGCTACGTCGGCAATCTTGGACGAAAAGTGACCTTCCCGAACATCAACCTGAACCACGTGCCCCCGGAGCTCCTATCGCGTACAGAGATCCCCATACGACTCCGCCGGCCCTACACCCAGTTTGATTCCGACCGGGCGCAGATCCAGATCATTTCTCCCAATTGGGGCCTGTCGAATTATCATGCCTTCACCTTCAAGACCGAAAGGCGTTTCGCAAACGGAATCGGATGGCTGCTGTCCTATACCTGGTCCAAGTGGATCGACAACATGGTGTTCACCGGCGGCGATGATGCGACCTTCGGCGATAATGACCAGATTCAGAACATTTACGATCTGCGCAACGAGCGTTCGCTGTCCACGAACCATATTCCCCACCGCGCCGTCATCTCCCCCATCGTCGAGCTGCCCTTCGGCAGCGGCAAGAAATGGATGAACGTGCGCGGTCCGCTCGATTGGGTTTTGGGCGGCTGGCAGATCTCCGGCATTGTGACGCTCCAGTCAGGATCGCCCTTCGGCACGACCGTGGTGAACGGACCGCGCGACATTCTCGGCGACGACGCCGATGGAACGAATCTGCGGCCCGACATCGTGGGTAGAATCGAGCTCCCGGGAGACCAGAGAGGCACGCCGGCTGTCGGGCAGCGGGGCATCCAGTGGTTCAATCCCGACGCCTTCGCTCCACCGGCGCGGTTCACGCATGGAAATGCCGCGCGCACCATCATGCTCGGCCCGGGCTTCGTCAACATCGACAGCGCGGTCACCAAGAACTTCCGCTTCTTCGAGCGCTACCGCCTGCAGTTTCGCTGGGAGGCCTTCAACGCCACTAACACACCCAACTTCGGCCTGCCCGGCAGCGGCCTCGGCAGCGGCGGCTTTGGCATCTCCGGCGCCGGCGCCTCCGACCGCGAAATGCAGTTCGCGCTGAAACTGTATTTTTAACAGGTGTAACCTGTTGGCGCGCAGTGCGATCGAAGCCTCGAAGATCGCGGGCCACGGCGATCTCGAAGTGACGTGCGAAGTACAACGTTCGTCGTGATGCCGCGAATCCAGGAGAAACTCGTGGAGGGCCGCCAGCAAACGGGAGGCCCCGGCGTCACCAATGCCGGGCGCCCCTGACATTACCGGGCGCCCCTGACATCCCCCAATCCTGGCCGAAACGAAGCCAGCGACAGTTCTCCTCGCGTAGGAGCTCCCGGCCGCACCTTTCTGTTGAGGCAACTTCAGCCTTGTGTGCGCAACACGGTAGCCTGATAATGTTTGAGAGGAGGAATGGCGTTCAAGACGATGGAGACCCGCTACCCAGGCGGGCGACCCGCGCCTGTTACCAGCCTACTCGGTGGCTGAGGCGGCCCACTACTTGCGCATGCCGGAAGGAAAGTTGCGCAGTTGGGTGGTTGGCAGACTGTACCCAGTCGCGGGAGCATCGAAGCGCTCTCGCCCGCTGATCCACCTGGACGATCCCAAGAAGCAGTATCTGTCTTTCATCAACCTCGTTGAGGCGCATGTCCTGGCAGCCAT
>JACOTZ010000456.1 GCA_016178155.1 Acidobacteriota bacterium | reverse complement strand
CCGGCTGGGTGCGACTCGAAACCGGATGAGACCCACTGCCCCATGAGGGTTCCCGCCGGCACCTCGCGAGCCGCCACGGAGTCTTCTTGGTAATTGGCCGATTAGGACGATAGGATTAAACAGAGTGAAACAATCCGCCAGCCTGTACCGTGCCTTCTTTGGATTCAGCGACGACCCTTTCAGCCTGAGCCCCGATCCCGCGTTCCTGTACCACAGCCGGCAGCATGACGAGGCGCTCTCAAACCTCCTCTACGGGGTCCAGGGCCGCAAGGGCTTCATCGTACTCACCGGCGAGGTCGGCACGGGCAAGACCACGCTGCTCGAGTGCCTCCGCGACTACCTCTATGAACAAGCCGTCGAGTTTGCGTTCATCTTCAATTCCCGGATCACCAGCGGCGAGTTCCTCGAGTTGCTCGCCTACGACTTCGATCTGCGCTGCGAGCGGACTTCGAAGACCGAGGTGCTGATGGCGCTCAGCCAGATGCTGCTGTCGCAGGCCGAGAAGGGCAGCACGGCGGTGCTGATCGTCGACGAGGCGCACAACCTTGAGTGGGAGGTGCTCGAGGAGATCCGCCTGCTCGGCAATCTCGAGAACAGGCGCGGAAAGCTGCTGCAGATCATCCTGGCGGGACAGCCGGAGCTCGACCGCAAGCTCGATTCGCCCAACCTGCGCAATCTGAAACAGCGCATCGTGCTCCGCACGAACCTCATTCCCTTCAGCGAATCCGACACGGCCGCATACATTACAAGCCGGCTGGAGAAAGCCGGCATGCCCCTCCAGACTGTCTTCCCGCCCGAACTGATCCTGGAGATCCACCGGCGCACACAGGGCATTCCTCGCGTGATCAACGCCGTTTGCGACAACCTGCTCCTCACTGCTTTCGCCGACGCCACCAAGATGGCGGATGCCGAAATGCTCGACGCCGTCTGCGATGACATGCGCCTGGAGTGGCCTGGCCGCCATGCCCGCGGTGCCCGCTCGCGGTATTCCGAAGATCCGCTTGCCGCCCGCACGACATCGTTCGACTGAACCCGCCCAATCCCGCCCGATCTCGCATCCCGCGCGCACACGTGCCGTCCTCACCAAGCCCGCCTTGCCCCCCAACGCAACTGTCAAAGCTTGATACCCTCGTAGAACTTGCCCTCATTTGCGTTGCGGCAAGCGAGCCCGGGCGTTAGCTGCATCCTTCGGGCCTGTACGTCCATTCTTGGGGTGTAACAGTGGCTCCTACGTCGCTCGTCGTCGCAATTTCAACTCATCTGTAAGACATACTACTGTTTTTGCGTATTTTAGCCAGAAAGTACTATACGGAAGCGCGATACCAGGCTAAAGGGGACCTAGTCTCATCCTCGATTTGGCTAAGTGATTTCCTTAGGTGATTTTCAAGTGAAATTCCTATGGCAGTCCTGGTACTGCCCGCAGTAAACTAGATTGAAATACCTAACAGCCGCTAGGTGGTTAGGGGTAGTGTCACCAAATCCACAACCGGGAGATGAACCAGATGTTGAAACTTTTGAACAGCCCGAAGGTCCTTGCCGCAGCCGCGCTGCTGTTTGCCGTGGCGTCCTTTTTCAACGCAACGGCCGGGGCGACGCCGGTGTCGAGCCTGACAGTCCCAGGTGTCACCACCACTCAGGTCAGCCCTACGATTCCGCCGGATCCGTGGGAAATCCCACCCAAGGCCCAGGTCAGCCCGACCATTCCGCCAGATCCGTGGGAAATCCCTCCGAAGCACCTCTAAGGGGAACTGAGCGATGGCAAAGTATCTGACCAATCCCAAGCTGTTCGCCGCTGCTGCCGTTCTGTTCGTCGTGGCCACGATCCTCGGAGGTTCCTCCAAGGTCGAACCGACGTATCTGACGCTGTCGTCGGGCGATTCCGCCGCACAGATCCAGGCTCAGCGCTAGGATCCTGGGGAGAAACTCGCAACCCCCCGATTGCGCGGCGACTGTGGCGCGAGTTTCTGCCTCGACATGACAGAGGCTTGCCCCCGGGGGGGTAGCCGCTGAGTCCCGGTTCGCCTCACTTGGCGCCGGGGCAGCCCCCGTCTGACGCCCAATCTTCGTTCACAACCGCCTGTATTGCGCACGAGCCTTCCTCGGTGCGACGCGCTGCGCCCGGGTGCTCTGGACAGCCTTGTGATCCGACAGGAGCACGCCCCAGCGGCAGCGGCTCAAGTTCGCGGTCCGCGTGCCCGGCCTCGAAGCCCCCCATGCTTTCAGCCCAAGAATCCGCTCGCGGCCCCTCCCGGCGACGCAGACTGCGAACCGGCGGTCTGGCGCGCGGAACAGCCCTTACCCTTTTCCTAATCCCGCCGATTATAATGACAGCACCATCTTCAGGCGTAGTGCACCCTGATGCGATACCTCCAATGGTCTTTGTATATCATCGGCTTGGGGCTGCAGGGCCTCGTTCTAACGGCCCTCGTCAACGGCCCTTTACGCGAGTACTTCACCATCTTGCTCTACGTCCTGTGCCTGTTCGCCACGACGCTGCTTGAGATCTTCGTTTCCCCCGATCCGACTACGCTCATCCACTACTTCTGGATCGGGGAGTTGCTGCGGCAGTCCGCGCTCTATCTCGTCGTCGTGTCCCTGGTGGCCAAGGCCATGCCCCTTGGGCCACGCCGAGGGGCGCTGATTCGGACCTTGGTCCTCGTCGCTGTACTCTTCTTTGGCGGCTCTTTCTACGTCAACTACAGCGAGGACCTGGCCAAGTGGTTCATTCCCGTCGTCCGCAATATCAGCTTCTCCGCGGCCATCGTGAACCTGGTGTTGTGGTTCGTGCTCATCGCCGCCGAACGTCGCGATCCTCGCCTGCTTGCGATTACGGGAGCTCTTGGACTGCAGATTACAGGAGATGCAATCGGCCAGTCGCTCCGCCATCTCTCGCTTCCGTATTCGTCCAAGGCAACGAGCCTGCTGGGGAGCATGGTGGCGATCTCGACCCACTTTCTTTGTCTCTACATTTGGTGGCAGGTGTTTCAAAGGAGAGACAGCAACGACCTCCGGGCCGAGCGGGCAAGAAGCACGGCAGTCTGAGCCGGGAAATCCACTTTGCTGGCGCACGCGCCCGAGCATCCGCAAGGCTCCGATGCAGTACACTGGTCGTGACGACTCCGGCTGGGCTGGCCTGGCCCGGCGCAAGCGCCCAGGCTGAAAGAAGGAATCCCAATGTCAGACTCCGTGAACCGCAGGCATTTTCTGAAAACCGCAACTTCGGTGGGCGCCGGCCTCGGCGCTGCTACCTCCGCATTCGGCGCTCGGCCGAGCAAGATGTCCAACCGCGTCATCGGCGCGAACGATCGCATCCAGATCGGCGTCATCGGCGTCGGCGGGCGCGGCTTCTACGTCTCCCGCGAGTTCGCCAAGGCCGGCGAGGCGGGCAACTCCTGCCAGATCGTCGCTGTCTGCGACGTGTATGAAAAGCGCAAACAGCGCGCCGCCGAGCTGCACAAGTGCGACGGCACGCTCGACTACCGCGAGATTGTGAACCGTAGTGACGTCGATGCCGTCATTGTCGCCACGCCCGATCACTGGCACGCCAAGATCGCGCTCGACGCCTTGGACCATGGCAAGGACGTGTACCTGGAAAAGCCCATGTGCCACACCATCGAGGAGGCGCGGCGGCTGGTCGAAACCGTGCGCGAAACCAAGCGTATCCTCCAGGTCGGTTCCCAGACGACTTCCGGCGAGCAGTGGCACAAGGCGAAAAAGGTAATCGCCGACGGCATGCTCGGCGACCTGATCATGAGCCAGGGCTCCTACCACCGCAACTCGAAGGAGGGCGAGTGGAACTGGCCGATCGACGCCAACGCCGGGCCGGAGGGCAAGGGAGAGGATTACGTCGATTGGAAGATGTGGCTCGGGTCCGCGCCCAAGCGCGCCTGGAACGCCGACCGCTTCTTCCGCTTCCGCAAATACTGGGACTACTCGGGCGGCATCGCCACCGATCTCTTCTACCACGTCGTCGCACCGATGAACATCTGCTGGGGCGAGGCACAATTTCCGTCCAAGGTCACCGCCATCGGCAACATCGCCGTGTTCAAGGACGAGCGCGAAGTGCCCGACACCTTCCATCTCCTCGGGGAGTACCCGAAGGGCCACACCATCGTGCTCAGCTCATCGATGGCGAACAGCCAGCACGTCCCAGGGTTGATCCGCGGCCACCAGGCTTCGCTGATCATGGTCGAGCACGGCCAGTTCGAACGCTATGCGCCCTACATTACGGTCAAGCCGGAGAAGCGGGTCATCAGCGCGGAGTACAAGGCCAAATGGGGCGCGGACGACATCCAGATTCCGGTGGAGGAGGGGAACATGATGCAGACGCATGTGAACAACTTCCTCACCTGCATCCGCACCCGTGCGAAACCCACGCTCGATGTCGAGACCGGCGCCCGCGCCCAGGTCCTCATCAGCATGGCGGTTCAGTCCTACCGCCAGGGCCGGGTGCTCTACTTCGACGAGAAGAACTGGAAGGTCAGCGACAAGCACAAGGCCTAGCTTCGGCGGGCCGGTCATGACGCTCGCAACCGCCGCGGCTACGCTTCCGAGCCGCCCGCGTGAGAACGCGGCGCGCTAACGCCGCCGGAATCGGCGCGCATATTTCGCCGTGGTCTTCAGCTCGCGATCTCCATTCTCGATTGAAGCCTCGATCTCGCTGCCTTCGTGCCACTCGTTGAAGCTCGTGATCAGGACCCAGTCGGGCTTTGCCGCGATCGCCTGCTCCCAAAGCACCCGGTAGGTCTCGCCATTATGCCGCTCGGTCGTGGGCCGGGGCGCTGGACGATCGAGCTTGCGGTCGTCATATCCCGGAATGACGGTGATACAGGAGATCTTCCCGCCGGCTGTCTTGACCTGCTCCGGGAACGTCCTCGCCGCCCACTCTCGGATCTCTTGCACCGTCATGCCTTTGGTGCGGCCCGTGATGTTGTAGGTGTGGATGCCATCAAACACCGCTGCGGCCTCGGGCGAGATGCGGTCGCCGATGAGCAAGGACGGCCGGCGCTGATTTACCTCGGCGATGACGGGCTTCCAGCCGTCCACTTTGATCTCGTTGACCGCGCGCCCGTACACGAAAAACACCGGGCGTCCCTCCACCTTGAGCCAGGCCGGATGCGAGGCGAAATTCTCGTGCAGATACTCGAAATCGGCGACCGCGCGGGCGGGATCGGGAGCGCCCCGCGGCGGAACGGTTTCGTAGTAGATCGTGACCTTCAGGCCTTCGCGCTGCGCGCTGTCCAGCAGCAGCTTCAGACCTTCGTCCTCGAAGCGCTTCCCTCCCCACCAGGTCGCGATGAACCCGGTGATCCCGGCCGCGCGCGCGGCGCGGCAGTGCCCCGAGATGACCTTGGGATCATGGGTGTCGTACGCGCCCAGAGCCGGGAAATTGGTCGAACCACCAATCGTGCGCTTCGCCGCATCCACGTCTTTCCAGTGCACCCATCGGCCACTGACCTCCGGATTTCCGTACCAGCCGTAGTAAAAAGCAAGGACGTGCTTGGGCGGAGCGGCGGGCGCGGCGGCGCCGCTGCACAGCAATGCGCAGGCGATTCCGATGAGTCTCATCGTTCGTCACTGTATCGCGGAATCCGCGCGGCGGCAATCGTGCCGGACCAGGAGCCCGCAACCCCAATGCACGCGCGCCGCCACTCCCTCGTGCCGTTCCGCAAAGTCGGGACTTTATCGCCGTGCTAGACTGAAAAAGTCACCTCTGCAGGGAATACAGGCCGCCATTTTAGCTGGGCCCAGGCTAATCCAGACAACAACTTCCGAACACACTCGGTTTCGTCCCAGGTGGCCTCCATTCAGCCTGCGACTGTCACAAAAAGTGTCACAAAATCGAACCTGAAATCCTGAAATGAAGGTACGGGACGCCGTCAAACTCGTGGAATCGGACGGTTGGAACCTGGCGCGTACTCGCGGCAGCCATCGCCAGTATCACCATCCAATGAAGCCGGGACCCGTTACCATCGCAGGGCACCCGTCGCTGGATTTGGACCCGAAGACGCAGGCCTCTATACTGAAACAGGCAGGGCTGAAATGAACAAGTACACCGTGTTCTTCGAACCAACCGCCACTGGCTACAGCGCGCATGTTCCTGATCTTCCCGGTTGTGTGGCAGCGGGAGCTACGCTTGAAGAAACCAGAGAACTGATCCGCGAGGCGATTGAGTTCCACATCGAAGGCATGCGGTTGCACGGCGAGGACGTTCCGGAGCCGACCGCGCATATTGAGCAGGTCGAGGTGGTAGCCCGGTCGTGAACAAGTCCGAAACTCGATATGGATACTGCGACATTCATCTCAGCGCGAAGCTGATTCCGTACGGATCGCATCTCGCGGGCCAGTACGGCGGTGACAAGGCAGACTGCAATCCGTTTGAATACTGGCGTTGCTCTATCGAAAACTGCACTCGTTGCTACTGCTCGGATATGTTCGGATACTTCAGTCTGGACAGACAACGGGGGGG
>JACOTZ010000068.1 GCA_016178155.1 Acidobacteriota bacterium | reverse complement strand
TCTACGTCGCCGAGCGTAAGCTCGATTCCGACCTTCAGAAACGGTTCAGCGACGCCTCTACACCCACCCGCCAGGCTCTCCTGTTCCGCGCCGACTGCTATGACCAGGGCGTCCTCATGAAGGCCTCCGCCTACGATGCCCGCGTCGATTTGGCTTTGTTTCGTACTCTCCGCCGGCTCGATCAGCTCGCGCCCGGCCCGGACTCCAGCACCCCCGCCGAGGACACGCCCGAGCCGCTCCCGGAGCCCGCAACAGCCATCGATTCAATCAATTGCCAACCGCAGCCGGAATCTGTGGAACGAACCCATTCCCAAAATCGGACACCTGATCAGCCCGCCGGGCGGCGCGCGCCAGCAGTCCGGATCCGGTCCGCCCGCCCGTCGAATATGGCGCGGAGTTCAGCGACGGCGGTGACCCCGTCGGGCGGCTTCATCAGATCGGAGCGTGAACTCGACCGGTTGGCTTGCGAGCAGCAGCAACGGAACCCGCTCGATAAAATTCCCTATCGGTGCGATAGAAAGTCTGGATTGAAGGACGCGGCAACTGCGGCTAAGCTCGGATCATGGCGCTACAGCGGCTGACAGACGATTCGGACCGGAATCTATTTCAGCACATCAGCGGCATTGTCAGTTCCGAGCTGTCCGTTGAGGAGATGCTTGGCCAGGTCATCGCCTTAGCCGTACGGGTCACGCGCTGCGATGCCTGCCTGCTTTACCTTCTCGACCGGCACTCTGGCGAGATTGTTCTCAAAGCCTCGCAGTTGCCCCACGCCGGCCAGTTGGGTACCCTGCGCATGCACTTGGGAGAGGGGATCACGGGGTGGGTCGCCGAGCACAATTCCATCGTGGCGCTGCCGGCGAACGCGGCCTCCGACAGCCGGTTCAAGCGTTTCCAGGCGCTGGTCGAGGACAGCTACGAGGCCTTCCTTTCGGTGCCGCTCGTCAGCGGAGGCGAGGTGATCGGCGTGATCAACGTGCATCACCGCGAACAGCATGCTCACAGCGCGGAGGAAGTAGGCCTGGTGAAGTTCATCGGCGAGCAGATGGGGAACGCCATAGCCAGATCCCTGCTAGCGGCGCAGAATGCGCGCCTGCTCGAGGAGACCGAGGAAATGAAGCGCCAGTTGGAAGCGCGCAAGCTCGTGGAACGGGCAAAGGGGATTCTGCAGCGGAAGCTCAACATAGCCGAAGAGGATGCCTACATTCGCCTGCGCGACGAAAGCCGGCGGCTGCGCCGGCCGATGCGCGAACTGGCGGAAGCGATCATCCTGGCAGAGGACTTGAGCCGCAGAGCCAGCGAGCCGGCAGCGGCGCAATCGTAGCTCGCCGAACCTCTGCCGGACGCGCCGCTACGCGAGTGAATCCGCGGCCACGCGCTTGAAGGGAATGGGCAGCGCCTGCTTGACGCGGAACATGCGGCGGTCGGCCTTCGCCAGCAGCTCCTCGGCGGTGGCCCCATCCTCAGGGTGGTAGGCGGCGCCGACAATCAGCCGCAACGCGCCGCCCGCGCTCTTCGAGGCGATGTGCATGAGCTTTTCCGCTTTGGCGTCGGCGGCTTGCGCAGTCAGGCCCGGGAGGATGAGGACAAATTCATTGCCGCCCATACGCGCCATGTAGTCGTACTCATAACAGGTGTCTTTGATGGCGCTGGCAATCGAGCGCAGAACGCTGGCGCCCTCGAGCTTGCCCAGGCGCTCGTTGAGATGCCGGAAGCCCTCCACATTGCAGACCAGGACGGCAAGCGGCGTGCCGAGCCGCTTGGAGCGCGCGAGCTCGGTTTCCAGTTGAATCAGAAGCGCACGCGCGTCCGGAAGACCCGTGGCGGCGTCCACGTGCTCGCCCTCGCTGGCGTCGAAAATGGTCGCGGTTTCGATGGACATGGCCAGCTTGGGAGCAATCGACAGCAGCACGCGCAGGTTCTCCTGATTGAAGGCATCACGCGGCTCACGGTACATGCTCAACGCGCCGATCACGCCCGAGCAGCCCTCGAGCGGCACCGACAGAGCGGAGCGGAGCGTGCTGAACACGGTTGAATCGTTGAGGTAGCCGGACTCGACCGAGGGATTTCCGTTGATGATCGGCCGGCGGTTCTCGACCACCCAGCCAGAGAGTCCCTGGCCCATGGGAATGCGCAACGACGAAAAGAGCTTGTAGTTGTCGCCGGTCACATATTCAGGCAGCAGCGTGTCGTCACGGACGAAGTAGACGGCGATGGCGTCGAACGGGATGATCCGCTTGAGCCGGACGGCGAGCATGGCCAGCCCCTCGGTGAGGCCGATCCTGCCTCTCTGCGAATTGAAGCCCTCGAAGAGCTGCTGCACGTCCTGGCGGGCGGCGGCGATCGATTGCAGAAAGTCTTCCGGTGCGCCTTCCTCGGGCGGCAGCTCGAGCGGGCGCGTCACCTCGAACCCGGCCGCCGGAGCCAGTCCTTTTTCGACGCGCATGCCGGTGGAGAGTTTGTGCTTACTGCCGGCCTGCGATTTCGCCGTCTTCTCGAGCTCGATATAGCGGCGGCTCAGCGCTCGCACGACGCGAGGATCGAAGCTCGTCCCGGACTCCGAAGCAACCTTGGCCATCGCCTCCTCGAGCGGCAGCGCGCGGCGGTACTGCCGGTCGGAAGCGAGCGCGTCGAGCGCGTCGACAGCGGCAAGTATGCGCGCCCCGAGTGGAATCTCTTCCCCTTTCAGGCCGAGCGGATATCCTGCCCCGTTCCACTTTTCATGATGGGCGCGGACCATGGGCACAACCGGGAACGGAAACTCGACGCGATCCAGGATCTCGGCGCCGACGACGGGATGGATCTTCATCTTTTCGAACTCTTCCGGAGTCAGGCGGCCGGGCTTCGAGATGATGTACTCGGGGACTGCCAGTTTACCGATGTCGTGCAGTACAGAGGCGGCGCGCAGGGCCTCGAGCTCGGGAGCGGGCATGCCGAGCTCGCGGCCGAGCTCCACGGCATATACCTGCACCCGCTTGAGATGGTCGTGCGTCACATTGTCTTTGGCTTCGATGGCCAGCGCCAGCGCCTCAATCGTGCGCAGATGCAGGGAGGCCAAATCCTCGGCGTGCTGGGTGGCATCCGCGAGCCTGCTGACATAGAGGTTGTACGTCCGATAGAGCAGATACAGCACCGGCAGGATCAGCAGCGAGGATTGCCAGCCGATGGCGCTCGAGGCCAGCCCATAGCCCCACGCCGCCGCAGCACCCAGCAGGTAGTAAGGATAGGTCCAGAAGTAGTGCTCGCGCCAGAGGCGGAGCAGCGATTTGTGTTGCGACAGCGACATGACCGCGGCGACCGGGAACGTGTTCACGGCGAAGAAGAGCGTCACCGCCAGCGCCAGGCGCCAGAATGCGTTTGCGCCCAGCGCCACAAGCTGCGGCGAACCGTACACGTAGTCGGCGAAGGTGATGGCGAGCGCCATGTTCGACGTAGCCAGCAGCACGGCGAGCACGCCGGACCGCTGCCGCGTCCGCCAGGCAGTCTCAATCAGGACCGCCGTGCAGCCGATCAAGAGAGTTTCGGCGAGCGTCAACTCCACCAGCCCGAACAAGACAAACAGGAAATTAAAGGAGATCTTGCCCGGCATCGCGGGCATGCTGACCTTAAAGACGGAGGCCAGCACAGCCAGCGCAAAAAAGCACCCGAACTTCGGAAGGTCGTGCGGACGCCAGTCCGCGAGGGTGGCGAAGAGCACGGCCGTGCCGAGCACGAACAGCACCGCGGCGTAGATTCTCGCGTTATTGGTCATGCCGCCGTACGTACATGTCGTGTCAATCCGCCGCCTGCCCGAGCGAGCCTGCACCTGGGCAACACTCCGGCCGCCCGGGTCTGAAGGCCCGCCGCAACGGTCGCGGCCGCGCCCCAGACGCGCTGGCCGGAGATGTGCCGCCGTGAAAGTGTCCACCTAAGTGTTCGCGCGTTCGCAGGCCCCATCTTATACTGGAACGTCAGGATTCCGCCGAATTCTTAGGGTTTTCCTGTACTAGTGCCACAGAACTACCATGTGACTCCAGGAGGGGATACTTTCCCCACATTTGTGGCAACCGGCTTGGCACACCAGAGCCTCCATGAGACCCTCTTGTAACGGAAATCGGTACTTTCGCGCCTTTGCTTCAGGCGGATTTGCGGGTTTCCCCCAGGATGGCGCGCGCCGGCGAGCCAGAACATGGTGGTTGCGATCCTGAGCCGGCGTGAATGCGCCTGCCGGTGAGGTCCTCACCTGGATGCGGTAAGCTACTGAAAGCCCTGCAATGTACTGCTTTGATGGTGTTGTGAAACCCGCCGGCATCCAGTCGATTTCGTTGCTGGTAGTCCTTGGCGCGCTCGGTGGGGCGGGCTGCTCACGCCAGACACCGATCCAGGCCAAGCAGGAGCCGACCGCGATACCCGTACGAGTCGCGGCGGTCCTGGTCCGGCAAGTGCAGCGCACGGTGGAGGCGGTGGGGACCATGTATCCCTTCGACGAGACCGTGATCAGCGCCGAAGTGGAGGGCCGGGTCGCCGAAGTCAAGGCCGACCTGGGCGACCAGGTGGCTGCCGGACAGGTGCTGGTTAAAATTTCCGACGAAGAACAGCGCTACGTGGTGGCCGAAAACGAGGCTCAGCTACGCATGGCGCTGGAGCGGCTTGGCCTCAGCGACGAGACGCAGCGGGTCAAGGACGTACGCGACACCTCCGAGGTCCGCCGGGCCCAGGCTGACCTGTTCGAGGCGCAACAACGCTACCAGCGAGCAAGGCACCTGTTCGAGCAAAAGATCGGGGCCAGGGCCGAGCTCGATGAAGCGGAGGCACGCTACCAGGCGGCTCAGGCCGCCTACGATCAGGCGGTCAATCAGATCCGTAACCTGATCCAGCAGGTCGAGCGCGTCAAGGCTTCGCTGGATCTGCAGCGCAAGAAACTGCGAGACACGACGGTGGTAGCGCCCTTTAGTGCGCGCGTTAAAGAACGCCAGGTCACGCCCGGGCAGTACGTGCGGCCCAACACGCCGTTGCTGACGCTTGTGAAGATCGACCCCATCCGCCTGCGGCTCGAAATTCCCGAGCGCATGGCGCCGTGGGTCAAGACCGGCCAGATCGCCGACGTGTCGGTGGAGGCATTCGCCGCGCGCCGGTTCCACGGGAGGATCTGGCGTGTTTCGCCGACCGTCGATCAGGCGAAGCGAACTTTCGTGGTTGAGGCCTTGATCGACAATCCCTCCGCGGAGCTCAAGCCGGGGTCCTATGCCAAGGCGCGCGTACCCACCACGAAGGTGGAGAACATCAAGCTGGTTCCGGTGCGCGCCGTCAACTACGTCCTTGGATCGAACAAGACCTACGTAGTGCGGGATGGCATCATCGACGCTCGCGAGGTGAAGATCGGCGATCGCTTCGACGAGGAGATTGAGATTCTCGAAGGCGTCGAAGCCGGCGAACTCGTGGCCACTACCCAGCTCAACCGCCTGGACACGGGCACTCGTGTGACCGTGACCGGAAAGCCCGGCCAAGCCTCACAGTCACGGCAGCCTCTCAGGAACTCCGACTGAAGACCGGCGCGGCCGCCGCGGGGGCAGGGCCAAGGAAAGCCGCCCCGCGAGCGTGAGCCCGAAGTCACCGCGGCGTGGAATAGGCGGGTTCGACGGGCGTTTGACGGGGGACAGGAAGGGTCTCGACATGCCTCCATTCACGTTCGCGAGCCCGTGACCCGGCAGTCGTGCGCGGCAATTCATACTCCCGATCGAGGAACTCGTTTACTCTGGGACCGCTCACGATCTGATCCCGGGGTGCGTCCGGGGTGGAACGGGGCAGCACGTCAGCCCCGGCGTCGCGGCCGCCGGCGGCGGGCGGCATATCCGGCGCATACACACGAGCCTCGCGCACGGGCTGCAATTTCGGAGCTGGCGACCGGCTCGCGCGGCCCTGATCGGTCCGGACAGAAAAGGGCGAGGGCTTGTCCGCCACCGAAAATGCCAGTGGCTCGCCGCCGCCCGCCACCGCCCGGTTCGGCAACGCCCTCAAGTTCAGGGCGGGTGACATCAACATCCAGATCGCGAGCGCGAGGCTGATACCGCCCAGAATGACCGCGGCCCAGAAGAGATCAGGCAGACGCCAGGATGGCTCCGCACCGTTTCCGGCCGGCGCGGCCTGAAAGCTATTCACAGGCCCAAAGCCTGCCTCTCGATTCGGGCTAGGGGCTTCATTTTCCGTATCGTATGTGAGTTGTTCAAGCACCGGCATGGCAGACCTCACTTCGACAGGTTGCAATTACCGGTCCGACTGAATGGTGGGGCTAAGCCGTTAGCGCACTAGCGATTAGGTAAAGCAGCGGACGAAACGGCGCCCCCTGCCGGAAAGATTTACGCTGGTGTGCCGTCCCATGTACCGCCGGCGAATGCGCGCGCCTGGGACATAGTCGTTCTCACACGTGACCGTGAGGGGAGCGGTTGTCAAATAGAAGGTCCACAGGGGACCGCACCCTCATTTGCGCGCACTCTGGACTTTGGGAGCGGCCAGGTAGCCCACAATCTGGTCTTTCTTCACTTCATTCACGACCATCTCGTAGGGCTGCCTCGCCTTCGCCATGTAGAACTGGAGGGGCTCGTTGACGTTGCGGTCCTTCTTTTCCACCTTCTTGTCGTCAGCCACCAGCTCGATCGTAAACCTGTTCTTCTTGGGATCGGCCTTTTTCAACAAGATCGAGACATCGCCTACACGGCTCGGCCGCTTGGCCTTCGTGATGCTGAACTCGAAATAATTGCGCTCGCCGAGCGACCTGAGCGCATCGAGCTCTGTTGAGTTGGTGGCGATGAGGCCGCTTTGGACACCCATGTCTCCACGGACCGACTTCAACTCGGCGATCGTCTTCTCCAGCTCGGACTTATTCGCGGCGACTTCCGTTTTGACGGCGCTTACTTCGGTGTTCATCTCGCCGAGCTTGGTATGCGCGGTGGTCGCGGCTTCGCTGACCTGCGTCAACTCCTGCTGGAACTGCTGCTGCGCACGCTCGTACTTCGTCTGTTCGGTCGCCAACCGGTTGGCCAGTTGTTCGGCGTGTTTATTGGCTTCGGACTTGGCTTGGCCGACCGCCATAGCGGCCTGCCGGCGAGCCGCTTCCAGCTCGTCGCGCAGCGAGCTCAGGTTGCGCCGGGCCGTCTGCAGCGACACGGAACTGCTTTCCTTCACACTGATCAGTTCCGCATCCGTCTTGTTCCTGAACTCCGCCAGATCGTTCTGCACACTGTCGAGCTTGATGAAGAGATAGATGTTGGCCGCGAGCAGGGCTACGACCGCGCCAAACAGAATCGCGATCTTCGCGCCTCCGCTGCTGGCCGGGGCAGGATTTGCAGGGTTCATACGTTGAAGTCTCCTCGATTCTTCTTAACTGTAACAAATCCGCCGGCGCCAGACCGGGCGGACTTCCGCGGGGCTCACAGAGGCTACTCGAAGCCGGGCCTTCGTCCTCCATCGGGCGCCTGATGAGCTCTCGAGGCGGGCCCAAACCATGGCCGCGCAGCAAACCCCCAAGACGCCTTCCGCCGAGAGAACGTTTCGAGGGGCGGGCCGGCGGCTACCTTCCCGGCAGGCCGCGGCGCCGCACAATGGCGGCCAGCTTACAGCTCTGTAGCGGAGTAGCGTTTGATACCGCAAGCCTTGCCCGTCGCTTCGTCGGCGTCGATAATCACGGCGTGCAACTCGACCCCGCCGTGGGCGTATTCCATCCGAACCGGCAAAGAAGTCAGGAATCGTCTCAGGATGACGTCCTTGTCGACGCCGATCACCGACGCATAAGGACCCGTCATACCCACGTCCGTCTGATAGGCGGTGCCGCCCGGCAGGAGGCGCGTGTCGGCGGTGGGGATGTGGGTATGGGTGCCGACCACCGCCGTGACGCGGCCGTTCAAGTACCAACCCATGGCCATTTTTTCGCTAGTGAGCTCGGCATGAAAATCGACGAGGCGCACGCGCACGCCCGGCGGCAACTCGGCGAGAATCTGGTCCGCTTTGCGAAACGGGCAGTCCGTAGCGGGCATGTGGGCACGGCCCTGGAGGTTGATGACGGCACATTCAGCGCCATCGCGGGCCTTGAGCACGGCCACCCCCGTCCCCGGCAGCTCGGAAGGATAGTTGGCGGGGCGCAGAAGGCGCGGCTGGCCGGCCAGATAATCGTAGATCTCCCGCTTGTCCCAGATGTGATTGCCGGTGGTCAGCACGTCGACACCGAGCTTCAACAACTCTTCGGTGATCAGCGGCGTGACGCCGAATCCGCCGGCCGCGTTCTCGGCATTGGCGACGACGAGATCGATCTGTTCGGTCGAAACGATGTAGTGCAGCTTGTCGGCGACGATTTTCCGGCCCGGCGACGCGAAAATGTCCCCGATGAAGAGGATGCGCAAGTGAGTCCTAGCTCCGGCGGCCGCGTCGCACAGCAGCGACGGTAGCCGCCACCGGCCGGATCCGCCGGCGTGGCCGTCTTGTTTGACTCTGGTCCAGACGATCGCGGCGGAAGCACGCAGGCGGGCTTCCCCGCGCGGTACGGAGGGTGCTGCCACGCTTCCGCGCGTCCGTCAAGAGAAAAGCAGGGAGCGCACCGCTTGGCCGTGCCTGCCCCCGTCATTGACCCTTGTTTCCAAGGACGGGACCCGCCGCGCATCATCAGGCTTCTCCACAGCGGGGTCGCCGCCGGAGCTTGCTCACCGATGCGAAAATCGAGCCGGACCCCAATGACGATGTCTGTTGGATCAATTATTAGAGGCCGGGTCACCTGCTTTGCAGGAACGCTCCAGACCAGATCATAGCAGGAGGCGTGAGGCCATGCATAGATGGGCGCCGGGTGGCGCCGGGTGGCGGCGTATCTTTATTCAGCGCCTGTCCGCAGCACCCGCACCTCAGACGAGCGGGTTCGGACGCGGGCGGTGCGTGCCCGCTGCCCCGCCAGCGGCTCATTGCGCCGCCAGGCACTCGGCGATCTCGCGCTCGCTGACGGCGCCTTCCTTGATCACCCGCCAGTAAGGCTCGGTCACATCCACGGTCGTCGAGCCCGGACCCGAGCAGGTACCTCCGTCGAGCACCAGGTCGATGGCGCCATCCATGGTGGCAAAAACCTCGATCCCGCTGCGCAAGGTCGGCTGGCCCGACAGGTTCGCGCTGGTGGAGATCAGGGGCTGCTCGAGCTTTTCGAGCAGCATTCGCGGCACCACGGCTTTCGACTGCCGCATCGCCAGGCGGCCGGTATTGCCTGTCACTTTGAGCGGCACTTTTTCCGAGGCAGGCGCGATGATGGTAAGGGGCCCGGGCCAGAAGTGGCGCGCCAGCAGCAGAAACCGCGTGTTCATCTCGCGCGCCAGATCCTCCGCCATCACGACGTCGCTCACAAGCAGCGGCAGCGAGCGGTCCGACTCGCGGCCTTTCGCCTGAAACACGCGCCCGACGGCGTGTAGGTTGAGGGGATCTGCCACCAGCGTGTAGAGGGCGTCGCTGGGGATGGCGACGATCCCCCCTCGCCGGATCAGCCGGGCGGCGCGGGCGATGGCGTCCGCACTTGGCCCCTCGGCATCGATTTCAATCAGATCGGTTGCCACGGCTGTCTGGGGAAGCGGGCCTGAGCAGGCAACTTACGGGCCAGGCCCCTAAACCAAGCCGATTGTATCGCATGGCCGAGCGCAGCCACAAGCCGGGGGGCACATCACAGCCGTGCCGGGAGAGCGGCAAGCCCGGGCTTGTAGCCGGCCCGCTGAAGTCGCGGTAACCCGCCCCCGGGCGGCAACGTCGAGCCTATGACCCCTACCCCTCGATTTCGAGGGTAGGGGGGAAGCCGGGCGGCTGCAGGCCGATTTTCCGGGGCTTCAGGTTTGAAAAGACTCACGAGGGCGTTGACCGCGGGCTCACCTGAGCTAAAATTAGAGGTGTTCGGGATCGACGTGTATCCGAGGGACGCTCATGATCGGTCGTAACTATCTCGTCATTGGCTCCGTTTCCGGCTTCCTTGTGCTGGGCGGCATCGCTTGGGCCGAAAAGAAACCGCGCGCGGCAAACAACGGGCCACGGGAGACCGTCGCCAAGCCTCTTTCAGAAAAGGAGCGGCGCAAGCGCGAAGAGAAGCTCCGCAAGGAGCTCGAGACCCCCTACCGCCGCTGGTTGAACGAAGAGGTTGCCTACATCATCACCGATGAAGAGCGGCAGGCGTTCAAACGGCTCTCGACGGACGAGGAGCGCCAGAATTTCCTCGAGCAGTTCTGGCTGCGCCGCGATCCCACGCCCGACAGTTCGGAGAACGAGTACAAAGAAGAGCATTATCGCCGCATTGCCTACTCCAACGAGCGGTTCGCCTCGGGCATCCCCGGCTGGAAAACCGATCGCGGCCGCATTTACATTACGTTCGGTCCACCCGCGGAGATCGAGTCGCACCCTTCCGGCGGCACTTATGAGCGCCCGATCGAGGAAGGCGGGGGCACCACGTCGACGTTCCCGTTCGAGCAGTGGCGCTACCGCTATATCGAAGGCATCGGCACCGACATCGTCATCGAGTTCGTGGACCCGACGATGACGGGCGAGTACCGGATGACCATGGATCCCTCCGAGAAGGATGCGCTGCTCATGGTGCCGGGCGCGGGTCTGACGCTGCTCGAGCAGATGGGATTGGCCGACAAGGCGGACCGCTTCAATCGCACCGACGGTACGCGCCTGGGGACCGGCGATACGCCCCTTCCCTCGCGCATGAACCAGTTTGAGCGGCTGCACCAGTTCGCCATGCTGCAGAAGCCGCCGCAGATCAAGTTCAAGGACCTGGAGGCGGCGGTTAGCTCGACCATCCGCTACAACCTGCTGCCGATGCGGGCGCGCGCGGACTTCATCCGCATCACGAACTCCAGCATCATGACCAACATCACGGTGCAGTTCGACCGCAAGGACCTGCAGTTCCAGGACAAGGACGGGGTCTCGAAAGCGCTGGTCAACATCTATGCGCGCATCACCTCCATGGCGCGGCGGCCGGTGAACGTGTTTGAGGACGTGGTCAGCGTGGAGGTTCCGACGGCGCAGCTCGCCGAGGCCGCGAAAGGCGCCTCGGTATATCAGAAGTCAGTGCCGCTGCCTCCCGGCATTTACCGGCTCAACGTGGTGGCGAAAGACATCATCAGCGGCAACATGACCAATTACGAGATGGCGCTCCGAGTGCCGCACTTCGACGAAGAGAAGCTGGCCGCCAGTTCGGTGATTCTGGCCGATCTGATCGAGAAGATGCCCACGCGGAACATAGGAGCGGGCCAGTTCGTCATCGGCAGCTCGAAGGTGCGGCCGCGTCTGAACGAGACTTTCCGCCGCGACGAGAAGCTCGGGTTGTACGTGCAACTGTATAATTTCACTCCCGACGAGAAGACGCAGAAGCCGAACGGCGTCATCGAATACGAAGTTGTGAAGAAGGGATCGAACGAGAAGGTGTTCGCGTACTCGGAGGAAGTCACGCAGGTGGAAAACTCCTCCGCGAGCCAGGTGACGGTACAAAAGGTTCTCCCGCTGCAGTCCCTGGACCCGGGCGAATATGAGATTCGCCTGAAGGTGGTGGACCGGATCAAGAACCAGATCCTCACCCCCACCGCCACGTTTACGGTAACATAGGGGTGGAGGCCGTGCCCCCTGAGGATGGCCGAACATGGACGCTAAGAAGCTTTGGCGGTCAGCGAGTTTACTCGTAGCGCTCAGCGGATTGGCACTACCGGTTTTCGCTGTCTCGCCTGTCAAGCTCACCGGGTCGCTGACGGGAGTGGTCAGAAGCTCCACGGGCGTACCGCAGATGGGGGCGGCGGTCTTCCTCTACGACCGCTATGACAAGCTGGTGCAAAAGGTCCTGACCAGCACCGGCGGCGACTTCTTCTTCGATGCGCTGAACCCGGACCTGTACTCACTGCGCGTCAGCGCCACCAGTTTCCTGCCGGCGCTCAAGCGCAATATCGCCGTCCAGCCCGGCATGCAAAGCGTGCTTGCGATCAACCTGGCCAGCGTGTTGAGCTCGATCGAGATTGTCTACACCGGACCCCGGCGCGCCAGCCTGATGAGCGACGAGTGGAAGTGGGTGCTGCGCAGCTCGATGAGCACCCGGCCGGTGCTGCGCGTCCTGCCGGGCCTCGGCGATCCGCCGGTGCGCGACAGCGACGCAAGCGGCAGTTTCTCCTACACGCGCGGGCTGGTGAAGGTCTCCTCGGGTGAAGTCACGCCCTTTACCGCGCTCAGCAACCAGCCGGACCTCGGCACCGCCTTCGCCTTCGCCACGTCGCTGTTCGGAGCGGCGCAGCTCCAGCTCAGCGGCAATATCGGGTACGCAGGGAACTCCGAGTTGCCGATGGCGGGCTTCCGCACCAGTTTGAGCCGCAGCGAAGCGGGTGTTGCCGGCCCGCAGGTGAAGCTGACGATGCAGCAGGTCATGCTGCCGGCGCGCGCCTCGGCCGTGCTCGGAAGCAGAGACAACCTGCCGGCGCTGCGTACATTGTCGGCTACGGTGATGGATCGGGCGCACATCACCGACGAGATCGAACTCGATTACGGCGCATCGCTCGACTCGGTGACGTTCTTTGACCGTCTGAACTATGTCAGCCCGTTCGCGCGCCTGGGCTATAGCTTAGGCCGGGACGGCAGGCTGGAGCTGGGCTACAGCTCGGGTGCGCCGCCGATCGATCTGCTGCACGCCGGCCGGGACGCGGACGCCATGCTCGAGCAGGATATTGCGGCCCTCTCGCTGCTGCCGCGCATCTCGATGCGCGATGGTCTCGCCCGGGTACAGCGCATTCAGAATTTCGAGGTGGGCTATTCGCTGCCGTTGGGCGGCGGCCGCGCCGTGAGCGCCGGCGCCTATCGTGAGGTCATCTCGAACGCCGCCCTGACCATGTCGGGGGCGGGCGATCTTTACGATACCGACAATCTTCTGCCGGAGCTTTCCTCCAACAGCTCGGTATTCAATATTGGCGGGTACACGCGCTTTGGCTACACGGCTTCCTTCTCCCAAGAGATCGATGACGAGCTCACGGTTACCGTAGCTTACGGGAGCGGCGGCGCGCTGCGAACGGCTTCCGACACGCTCGCCACGCGGAACCCGGAAGAGCTGCGCGACCACATCCGCCGCAGCCAGCAGCGCTGGGTGATGGCGCGTGTCAAGGGCGTCATTCCCGGATCCGGTACGCGCTTTGTGACCGGATACCAGTGGACGGACTACGATTCCCTGGTCCCCGGGCACGTCTATCTCACCCAGCGGATTTACGGTGAGCATGGCTGGAACGTCCGTCTGCGCCAGCCGGTTCCGTCGTTCCCGGGTGTCCCGGGCCGCCTGGAGGCGACCGCCGATCTGCGCAACCTGCTTGCACAGGGATACCTGCCGCTGACCACCAGCGACGGCCGGCGGATCCTGCTGACACATTCCCCCCGCGCCGTTCGCGGCGGCCTGAGCTTTATTTTCTAAAGCGGCATTGCGCATACCGCTTGCCCACTCGCGCGGCTCGGAAGTGTTCATCCGCGCGGATGCGTAGTGTCCTACGGTCGTGTTGGTCCGTTAGGCTGACTGCCCGCTCGCGCGAATTTTGGGAAAGCGCTGGCGCAACTGCCCGCGCAATATCGACAGTTCGCCTTCAATGCGAATGGCCAGATCGGCCGGGGAGTGCAAATCCGGGTCTACTCGCAGCCGGTTAGCGACCTTTGCCACGTGGGTCGCGAGACCTTCCAACTCAGCGCATATGTGATCGACCTGATCGAGGGATAAACCAGACACAGCCAATAACCCTCCTCACAGCCGAAGGTAAGGTCGCGACGCGACCGGGGCGGCACTCAAGATCGGTTGTGTGCAACCCACGATACCAATTCGAAGTGCTTCGCGTAAGCCGGGAAAAACACTAGTGCCAGTCCACAACAGCAAGCGCTTGCTTTCCCCACGATCTGCTGTTCGTTAGGGCTGACGGTCTTATTATAACGGTTATGGCAAGTGATTTCCCCAGTTGACTGCTGTCTAATATGCACCTTCGGCCTGGGTGCCTTCTGAGCACCCCGGCAACCCGTGGGGCCGTCGCTCCTCGAGCTTGCTCCCGGAAACCGGCGACGGCCCCCGCGCCTCAGGAGGTCAGCATGGCCGAAGATTCGGTGCAGGAACTCATCGACTCTCTTCGCCTGGGCGAGATCAACGACACGGACTTCTACTGCCGGCTCCCACTGCTTACCGATGAGGAACTACTCCGGCTCGCCGCCGCCCTGCGCGCGCTCGAAACCGAACCTCATATTGAGTGAGACCATCGTTACGGCGGTACGATCCCGTGCTGAACAGCATAGCGGACCAGCTCGGCCGTAGACCGCAGGCCGAGTGCCTTCATGATATTGGCTCTGTGAAACTCGACCGTCTTGGCCGAAATGTTCAGCAGGGAAGCCATCTCCTTGGCCGAGTGGCCTTCCGACAGAAGCTGCAGCACTTCGAGCTGGCGGGCGGTTAGCTCGCCGCGCTGAGTGCCCGGATGGAGCACCTCGTTCAGCGTCATGCCAACTCCGGGGCTGAGGTATCTCTTGCCTCGCAGCGCTTCGTGAATCGCATGGACCAGATCCTCGGGAGCGGCGCGCTTGAGGACGTAAGCGGAGGCGCCGGCGCGAAAGGCTTCGCGTACGTAGGCCCGTTCCGTGTGCATGGTGAGCATGACGATTTTCACCGCCGGCGAGGAGCGCTGGAGCTCGCGGGCCGCCTCGATCCCGCTGAGATCGGGCATGGAGATGTCAACCACGGCGACGTCGGGCGGATCGGCGGCGACGGCCCTGAGCAAATCCCGGCCGCTGGTGAACCGGCCAATCAGGGTGAAACAGTCCTGCAGGACGCGGGCCAGTCCCTCCGCCACCAGCGTGTGATCGTCCGCGAGCACAACGCGCGGCATTGCCGCCGTCACGAGCTCTGACCTCCGTTTCCGCCGGCCGCCTGGTTCGTGGCCGGAAGCTCGACTGCGATCTCGGTCCCCGCGCCCGGGGTCGTGTTCAGGTGGAGGCCACCTCCCAACAACTGTACCCGCTCCTGCATTCCAATCAGGCCAAGTCCACGGCCGTGCACCGCCTCCGGATCGAAGCCGACGCCCGCGTCTTTCAAAGTGAGGCGGAGACCCGAGTCCTGGCCGGTGAGGGTCACAATCGCCTGGCGTGCGCCGGAATGCTTGGCCACGTTGCGAAGGCCCTCCTGCACGATGCGATACAGACACAGGCTCACGTCGTGCGGAAGACTGGCCGGCACGTTCCGGTGTGTAAACTTCACCCGGATGCCCTCACGGCCGGAGAACTCTTCGCAGTGCGTCTGCAACGCTCCCACGAGCCCGAGATCGTCGAGGATGGTGGGGTGCAGCCGGTAGGCGATCCTCCGGATCTCGTCAGACAGCCCGCTGACTAATTTGCGGATTGCCGCGACGTCGTTGGACTGCTCCTTGGCGCCCGGCCCGCGTTCCAGCCTCTGCAGGTTCAACTCGATCAGGGCGAGGCGCTGGTTGAACTCGTCGTGAAGTTCGTGCGCCACGCGGCGGCGCTCCTCCTCTTGTGTCTGGAGAATGGCAGCGCCAAGGCGCCGCAACTCGTCATCGCGTGGTTCGGTCCCCGGGGGACGGACAGCCGCTTCGCTCCCGCCGCCCAGTAACCGCACCTTCCAGGGCTCATTCAGAGCCCGCAAGTCCGGATCGAGGTCAACGAACACCATCACGACGCCATTGATGTTGTTCTCCTCGGTGCGATACGGGCGGATGCGCAGCGAGAAATGCCGGCCATGGGAATCCTGCACATCGAGCATCTGCGACGCGAGCGTGTCGATGACGTCCCGCAGGCGCTCCTCCAGGCCAGGCGCGCCAATGCCGAAGTTGATGTCGCCGAACGGTCTTCCGACGTCGCTTGGCAGCAGATTCAACACCTTTTCGGCCGCCGGAGTGAACCGGCGGATGCGCAGGTCATTCCCCAGAATCACAATCGGCATGCTCACATTCGCCAGCAGATTGAGCAAGTCATTGCCGATCTGGGTGAGCTGCAGATTGCGGTTCTGCAGCTCCTCATTGACTGTGTTCAGCTCTTCGTTGGTCGACTGCAACTCCTCTTTCGCGGTTTCCAGCTCTTCGTTTGTGCTTTGCAGCTCCTCGTTGCTCGATTGGATTTCTTCCCCGGCGGACCGCAGCTCCTCCTGCGCGGCTTCATGTTCCTCAATCAACGACTGCAAGTAATCCCTGGTCTCCTGCAGTTCCGAGCGCAGGCGCTCATTCTCCCGCTCGACCGCGGAACGATTGCGGCGGGACGGTTTTTCAGGTTTGCGGTGCTCGGCCGGCGGGGTCGCAACCGGCACGAACAGGACCAGAAATCGCCGCTCCCGGCCGTTGCGGCGCATGGGGATCACTTCAAGGTCGAAATGATGGAAACCTTCGGCATGGGAAATCCGCAACCCCTGGCGTTTGACCGCCGTATTCTCGCTTCGCGCCCGCGCGACGGCGTTCTTGATCTCCGCCAGCAGCCCTTCGCGCGCCATTCGCCGCAGGTTCAGGCTGGCGGTTCCGGCCGTGGGCTCGAAGTATGGCCCTGTGTGGCCGCGGAACTGCACGATGTCGAGGCTCTCATTCACGATGATCCCCGGCGGCGAGTACTTGTTCAGGACCAGGCGGTCCGCTTCTTTCTGAACGTCAGTTTCGCTCCAGGCCTGGATCTTTTTCGTCGTCTGCGGCCGCTCGAAGACGTCATGAATCGCGGCGAGCTCCAGCAGAGGGCGCGTCGGAGTCGGCCGGCGCTCATAGATCTTGTGGTTCTTATCCATGAGAAAGAACAGGTTCGAGAACGAACCGATCGTTTCCGAGGAGCCGAGCAGGAGGTAGCCGCCCGATTTCAAGGCGTAATGGAAGGTGGGGATGATCTTCTGCTGCAGCGGCGGGCCGAGGTAAATCAGCACGTTGCGGCAACTGATGAGATCCATCTTCGAAAACGGAGGGTCGCGGAGGAGATTATGGCGCGCAAAGACGCACAGCTCACGCACGCGCTGGTGGATCTGATACCCGGAATCGAGCCTCACGAAAAAGCGGCGCAGGCGGTCCGCGGAAAGGGAATGGGCGATGCTGTCCGGATAGATTCCCGTTCGCGCCTTCTCCAGAGCGCTTTCGCTCACGTCGGTTGCGAACATCTGGATTTCGGCATCGTTGGCACGGTCGCCGAGATACTCAAGCAACGCAATCACGATCGAGTACGCCTCTTCGCCGGTGGAGCAGCCGGGCACCCAGATGCGAATCTGGCGGTTGCGCGCGAGCTTCTTCTCGAATGCGATGCGGGGAAAGATGGTTTTGGCGAGCGTCTCGAATACATCCGGGTCCCGAAAAAACTCGGTGACATTGATGAGAATGTCCTCGTAGAGGGATCCGATCTCCGCGGGCTCGCTGCGCAGCAACCCAAGATAGCGCTGCAGGCTTTCGGTGCGCCGCAGCATCATGCGGCGGCTGATGCGGCGGCGGATGGTACTGGTCTTGTAATTGGAGAAATCCACGCCGGTGGCGTTCCGCAAGAGAACGAGAATGCGATTGAAAACGGCGGACTGGACATCCGATCCGCCCTCCTCCCCGGGATGCACGGGCTCAACGGCTGAATGGCGCGCCAGGCGCACCAGCTCCCGAACGATTTCCCCGGGCGTGCCGACGAAATCCACGGCGCCGGAGGCGATGGCGTGGCGCGGCATTTCCGGGTTCTTGGCGGCGTCCGGGTCCTGCGCAAAGGTGATGCCGCCGGCCGCCTTGATCGCCTTGATGCCGAGGACGCCGTCGCTGGCATTGCCCGACAGAATGACGCCGGCCGAGCGCATGCCCTGGTCGGCTGCCAGCGATCGCAAGAATATGTCGATACTCATGTGCTGCGCGCGGGCAGGGTCTCGCGGCGACAAGCGGAGCAGCCGGTTATCGATGGTCACCGTCGCGTTCCGCGGGATCACGTAAACGGTATCTCGGGTCACCGCCATCCCGTCCTTGATTTCGAGCACGGGCAGCTCTGATTCGCGGCTGAGCAACTGAGTGAGCAGGCTGACGTGCCGCGGATCCAGATGCTGGACCAGCACGCAGGCGATGCCGGTTTTGAGGGGCACCTGGCGCAGCATGTCGGTGAAGGCTTCGAGACCGCCTGCCGACGCGCCGATGCCCACGATCAGAGCCGGCTCATCGGACCGGGGCGCCGGCTGGCCCGCCGCCACACGCTTCTTTGTGCCTTTTTTTCCCGGTTTCACCGCCGTCCGGCCGGCACTGCCGGGTGCTTTCGGGCGGCCGGGAGGCCGACTTGCGACCTTCTTTCGTGCAGAGCGTGGTGTAACAAGCTTTTTTGCCATCTCTGGCCGGAACATAGTCTATCGCAGCGCTGGGCCGCCGTGCGTGGGAGAATCAGGACAGAGCTGGGAGCCGAGTCCCTCCCCGGCAAAGGAGCTGGCAAAGTGCCGAAGCGTGACCTGATCGTAATCGGGGCATCCGCGGGGGGAGTGGAAGCACTGAGAAGCCTCGCCGCGGGCCTTCCCGGGGACCTGCCCGCCTGCATTCTCATCGTGCTGCATGTGAGTCCGGACGGCAGGAGCGTGCTTCCGGAGATTCTGACTTCAGCGGGCGAGATCCCCGCGTTTCACGCGCGGAGCGGCGATCCCCTGACGTATGGGCGCATTTACGTGGCGCCGCCCAACTATCACATGGTGGTAAAGGGCAGCGTGTTGCGCATCGTGCGCGGCCCGCGCGAGAACGGTCACCGGCCGGCGGTCGATCCGCTGTTCCGCTCGGCGGCGCTCGCATTTGGACCGCGCGTCATCGGGATCGTGGTGTCGGGCGCGCTCGACGACGGCACAGTCGGCCTCATGGTGGTAAAGCGCGAGGGCGGAATCGCCATCGTGCAGGACCCCGCCGAAGCCTCTTACTCAGGCATGCCGCAGAGCGCAGTGGACAATGTAGCGGTAGACTATATCGTCCCAGTGGCGGCGATTCCGGGGCTGCTGGTGTCGCTGGTCACGGGAAAAGAGGCCGCGAACCCCGGGACGCGTGGAAATCCCGGAGAACCGCATCGGGACCGCAAGGAAGAGGGCTTCGCATAATTCGAGATGGCCTCCATTGAACGGGAAGAACAGCATCCGGGGAAACCGTCGCTGTACAGTTGCCCGGAATGCCAGGGTGTTCTCTGGGAGCTCGAAGACGAGGACCTGCTGCGATTCCGCTGCCGCATAGGCCACGCCTACACCGCCGATGCGCTCGAGCTCAAGCAGTCTGAACAGCTCGAGCAGGCCCTGTGGACGGCATTGCGCTCGCTCGAGGAGAGTGCCGCGCTGCACCGGCGCTTCGCCCAGCGGGCGCTGGCACGGCGTCACGAACGGGTGGCGGCCATGCACACGGAGAACGGCGACTCTCAGGAAAAATCGGCGCATGTGCTGCGCGATCTGTTGTTGAATTCCCTGAACTTCCCGAACGCGTGAGGGCTTGGGTTCGGACGCTCCGCCTGCTCAAGCCGAGGTTCGTCACCACCACTCCCTGACGGTCGTGGCTCAGAACGCTTCCGCTGATTTGACGGCACTTACTGAGCCGCGCGCGTCAGAAGGTGTGAAATATTCGAAAAAACCATTTCCGCCTCCAATGTTTGCATTCGGTTAGCCTGTGGAAAAGAGGCCCGAAATCAATTTTTTCACACCTTCTCAGCAAGCGGTTCGAAATCCTGTCGGTGACGAACTTCGGCTAGAAGCTAGAAGAAGAACTTCAGGCCGAGTTGGATGTTTCTCGCCGGGTTGATCTGCCCATTGATGAAACCCCATTGCGTGGAGCTGGTGTCGCGATTCGGCGGCCCGAAGCTCACCATGTTGAAGGCATTAAACAACTCCGCCCGGAACTCGAGGTATTTCGCCTCCGTGACCGGGAACCGTTTGCCGATCGTCAGGTCGATGTTGTTGAAGTGCGGCGCGCGTTCCGTGCTGATGCCGGTGGTGCCGAACTGGTTGGTCCACTGGCTGCCGTAGGCGCACACGCCGTTGTCCACGTCAAAAGCGCACGGCCTTGACGACGCGTGCGTGCCGAACCAGTTATCGATACTCTGGTTCTCAATCACGAGCGGCCGGAACCGCATCGCGCGATTGGCCCGGTTGCCCGAGTTCGACCGGCCCGGTGAAGTGACAGTGATGGGGAAACCTGAGTGCGCGCTCCAGACGTAGCCGAGCTGCCAGCCTCCGAGCACTGCGTTCACCACCGGGTTCCAGTCACTGCCGTACGCCCGGCCCTGCCCCACGGGCAGCTCGTAGAAGCCCGAGAAAGTCAAGTTGTGCCGCGCATCGAAAAACGCCGGACCGTAATCACCGTGGCGGTCATAGGCATTCTGCCAGTAGGCGCTCATGCCCGCCACGCCGCCCGAGCCGTAATAGCCCAGGTTGTCGCTCATGGTCTTGCTGAGCGTGTAAGCGGCCAGAAATTCGAGACCATGGCTCAGCCGCTTGCGCGCGCTCAACTGCATCGCGTTGTAATTCATGATCGCGCTGGAGTCCGTGTAGCTGATGTTGGTCACCAGCGGGAGCGCGCCGAAAAGAGGCCGGCGCGGGTTGATCGGCCCCGGTCCGGGCAGCGCCTGGTTGCCCTCACGCGGGTTCACCAGGTGCGTCCCTTTCTGGCCGACGTAAGCGGCCGTCGCCGAGAGCGATGGGCTCACCATGTACTCCAGGCTGAAGTTGTACTGCTGGATGAACGCCGGCCGCAAATTCGGGTTCCATGCGCGCGGCTGGCCCGCGATCTGGCCGGGAGGTGCTCCCAGCACATCGGTGAAGCCCGGGCGAATCGATCCCGGAGTCCCGGTCGCGTATTCAACCTGCGATTCGAAGAAGAACGGCGGGTTGAGAGGCAGACGCAGGTTGGCCCCGGTCCCCTCCATGTAACTCGTGATCCCGTAACCCAGGCGGACCACGAAGCGTCGCTCTAGCGCCTCCGGGCTCCAGGCAAAACCGAGCCGCGGCATGAACTGTTTCCAGTACGGCTCATAGAGCGCCCGGCTGTTGCCGTCCTGGCCCGCCCGGCGGATCTGGCCCGTGTAGATGTCGATGTTGAGCTGGCGGTTGGCGACTTCATAAACGGGCTGTGTGTATTCCCAGCGCAGGCCCAGGTTCACAGTCATGTTGGGCGAAACTTTGATGTCGTCCTGCAGGAACAGAGCATCGCGCCACTGCCGGTGGCCCCACATACCTGTGAAGCTGCCGCGACCCTTCGCCGACAGCACGTCAAGAAGGAAATCGGCGAAAGCCGATCCGGTGAAGCGGCCGTCGTACCGGAAGAACCCGAGCAATCCGTTGTTCCCCGCGTAGAATCGGTTCTGCTGGTAACGGATCGCCTGTCCACCCATCTTCACCAGGTGGCGGCCCTTCTGCCAGGTCAAATTGTCACCGTATTGGAAAGTATTGGTGATGTTGTCGCTCCCCCCTCCGGCGCCGCCGATGTCGTTAATACCTTCCCCGACCTCGACCCGGCTGGCCCCCGCCACCGGCTGGCCGCCTGCGATACCTAGCTTCTGATTGCCGGTCATGCCGAGTAGCCCCGTGGGGTCGGTTGGCGTGTCGAGAATGCGAACGCGGTTGAAGTTGAGTCGCGCCTCATTCACTACCGTCGGCGAAAAGCTGCGGATCCAGGTAATCACGCCGCCCGTCGTCGGAGCATCCTTGTTGTTGCCGATGAACGTCGGCAGCACTACCGTGTTCGGCGCTTCGCGATAGCGGGCGATCGTGAAACGGCCGCTCAGATTGTCGTTATCGGAGAACCGCCAGTCGAGCTTGGCGTCTGCCTGGTCGTTGCTGTTGAAGCTGCTGCTCGTCCCCAGGAAATTGCTGGTGACCAGCAGAGGTCCCGTGCCGACATTATTAGGGAGTGGATAGAGCGATGGATCGGCGAACAGCGCCCGCGCCACCGGGTTCACGATTCGACTCGCCGGAATCCGGTTGCCCGGGAACTGCTGGCCCGTGGTCGGGTCGATGATCTGCCGCGGAATCCGTGACAGGTCGCCCTGACGGAAATCCGGGGGCGCCACGCTGGCCGAGGCGGGCCCGCTGCTCCGTTGCCGCGTGCCCTGGTAGTCGAGGAAGAAGAACATCTTGTTGCGCGCGATCGGCCCGCCCAGAGTGCCGCCGAAGATGTTGCGCTTGAACTCACGGCGGTTGACGCGATTCCGGTTTGCAAAGAAGCCGTTGGCGTCAAGGTTGTCATTGCGTAAGAATTCGAATACGTTGCCGTGGAATTCGTTGGTGCCGCCCTTGAGCGTCATGTTCACGATGGCGCCATTGGCATTCCCGAATTCGGCCCCGGCATTGCCGGTCATCACTTTCACTTCTTGCAGCGCGTCGATGTTGGGGTTGTAGCTGACCAGGTTGTCGATCGACTCGTTGATGTCCGCGCCGTCAAGCAGGAAGTTATTGGTTTGCTCCCGGTTGCCGTTCACGTACGGCCGCCCGCCCCCGAAAGAACGGCTGGGACCATCGAAGGAGTTCGGATTGGGTGTGATAGAGCCCGGCACCAGCAGCGTGAGTGACATGAAGTTGCGCCCGCGGAGCGGCAGTGCCACGGTCTGCGTGGCGGTGATGGTATCTCCGGTCGTCGACGACTCCGTCTGCAGCACGGGCGCGACTGCCGTCACTTCGACCGTCTCGGTCGTAGCCCCCACCTGCAGTGCAATGTCCACGCGGGCGGTCTGGTTGACCTCGAGGCGGAAGGGACCAAGCTGGCTCGCCTTGAACCCTTGTGTCTCAGTCGTCAGACGGTATTCACCGGCTGGCAGGAAGAGCAGGTTGTAGATGCCTGATTCGTTGGTTTGCGCGGTAAAGGTTACGTTGGTTGCTGTGTTTGTCGCCGTCACCTTCACGTTGGGAACAACGGCCCCGGATGGGTCCGTCACCGTACCGGTGATCGCTCCCGTAATCGTCTGCGAAAAGGCGACCTGCGCCGATAGTGAGATAACCCACAGAATGATGGGTAGAATTTTCCTCATACAACAAACCCACTATGCTGGAGAGCGTATCAGGCCCGAAGCGCGATGTCAAAGGCCAGCAGAACCGTTTAGTGGTGTAGTCGATTTGCAGCGCTCTGCGGGTGCGGGAGCGAACCTCGACCGAATCGACTCACATTCAGGGTGCCGCCGTTTGGAACTGCGTGGCGCGTCGGCCGCGGCTCGCGATCACCCGCTTGCGCTTCAGCACATCCCAAGCCGCCTCCGACCGATTCCGTGCCGCCGTGCTTCACGGCTTTTTCGTGCGGATGACACGCGGTGGAAATTTATTTTTCCCCTGTTTCCACTAACTTCCGGACTCCCTTCAGGGAGTTCCGCACACCTTGCCCCGGAAAATAGAGCCGGTTGGAGGACCTTCAGCCACAAATCCAAATCCAGGAGGCCGCCATGGCCACTATCCAACAGATCGAAGCCAACCGCCGCAATGCACAGAAAAGCACCGGCCCGCGCAGCGACGCCGGCAAACAACACTCCCACGACAACGCCCTCAAGCACGGCATGTGCTCCCGGCGCGTCGTCCTCCCCTTCGAGGATCCCCACGAATACCACCTGCTCCACGCCCGCATCGTCAGCGAGCAGCAGCCTCGGAGCACGATCGAAATGCTCCTCCTCGACCGTATCGCCGCCGCCTTCTGGCGACTCGAGCGCGCCATCGGCGTCGAATCCGCCCTCATGAGCAGCAGCGTCCGCAACTTGAAAATCCGCTGCAAAGTGGACGACCGCCCCGGCGGCCGGAACGAGGGCATCGACTACTACGAGGGCCTCTCCATCTGCATGAGCAAGGACCCGCGCGCCTTCGACATCCAGATGCGCTACCAGACCACCGTGCGCCGCGAGCTCACCCAGATGCTCGGCCAGCTCGAGCGCATCCGCCGCAACCCGCTCCCCTCCGCCTCCGAGCTCGTAAACCTGCCGCCCCTCGAAGGCGGCGACGTTATCGAAATCCCGACTGC
>JACOTZ010000455.1 GCA_016178155.1 Acidobacteriota bacterium | reverse complement strand
GGCCTGAGCGTGCCGTGCGGCAGAACCGCCCAGGGTTTGCCGGTCGGCATGCAAATTCTCGCAAAGCACTTCGATGAGCCGCTGATGTTCCGGCTGGCGCACGCCTTTGAGCAGGCGGGCGGGGTCGAGGGTTAGGACGCGTCAGCCTACGGCGGCTCCAAGGCCGCGGCATTGCATCGCGCTGAGCGCCGAAACCGGATCGAGCTGTAGGCTCGCCCACCGGGGTTGCCCGCCTCCGCTTAGGGGCGGCGAAACAATAAGATGAGAAAATGTTCCGGCCCCGTGCAACCCGTTCCCTCATGGTCGCGGTTCAGTACACGGTTCCGAGCCGTGTGAAAAGATTGATTTTCGCACCTCTTTTCCACAGGCTAACCGATTGCAAGCATTGGAGGCATGGGATGATTTCTTCGAATATTTCACACCTTCTGAGGGAGCGGATGGATCTCAATGAACAGGTTATTCTTTCGAGGCCCCTTAGCGGCTTACCTCACGCGCGTGCAGCTTTGCGACACTGCGCGGGTTCGGTCTGCATCCTCGAAACCCGCCCGGCGTCTATAATGTTGGTTTGCCCCGGCACGGCATTGGAGGCGCCGCGCCGGCCATCACCAACAACAAACCATTAAAGGAGGCAAGCATGGCTTTCTCTCTTCCACCTCTTCCTTATGCGGCCGATGCCCTGGAGCCGCACATCGATAAGACGACGATGGAGATCCATCACGGTAAGCACCATGGCACCTACGTCAGCAATCTGAACAAGGCGCTCGAATCCGCGCCCGAGCTGGCGAATAAAAACGTCGAGGACCTGCTGGCCAACAATCTCGCTATCGTGCCCGAGAGCATTCGTACGGCCGTGCGCAACAATGGCGGCGGCCACGTCAATCACACGATGTTCTGGCAGATCATGGGTCCGAATGCCGGCGGCCAGCCGGCCGGCCGGGTCGCCGAGGCCATCCGCGGCGCCTTCGGCAGCTTCGATCAGTTCAAGGAAAAATTCAACGCGGCCGCTTTGGGACGGTTCGGCTCCGGCTGGGCCTGGCTGGTCAAAGACGGCGGCAGGATCGACATCGTCTCCACCGCCAACCAGGACAGCCCCATTATGGAAGGCAAGTTCCCGATCCTGGGCCTCGACGTCTGGGAACATGCGTATTATCTGAAGTATCAGAATCGCCGCGCTGAGTACATCAACGCCTGGTGGAACGTCGTCAACTGGCAGGAAATCGAGAAGCGCTTCACGCGCTAAGCCGCGTCAGCACAGCCGTCGCATGCACACAGCCCGGCTTACGAGCAGCGGGCTGGCGGTGAATGCATCGGGCGAATGAAACCTCGCCGTCCCGCGACCCTCGCTCCGGAGGTCACGCCGGCTTCAGCAGGACCTTCAGCACGCCGCGTTGGGCGGCGCGCGCGGCGCGCCGGCCAGCGGGAATACCTGCGAGATCATTTCGTCGACCCGCACCTTCCCCGCCGCCAGCAGCTTCAAGGCCGGCTCAAAGCGGCCGCAGCGCGAGCCCACGAGAGTGATTTCATTCACGATCACCGGGGCCGTGTCGATGCTCACGCGGCCGTGCACGGTGGATTTCATGATCACAGTGCCGCGCGGCCGGGTCATCGCCACTGCCGTTTGCAGTCCTTCGGGCGATCCCGTGGCGTCCACCACCCAGTCGTAGCTGGCTGCCGGCGTCGTCTGACCGGCGAGCTCACCCACCACCCCGGCGTGCTCGGCAATCCGCAGCTTGTCTTTGTGCCGGCCGAACTGATGCACGCGCGCGCCGTGCGCCTGCAGCACCTGCGCGATCAACAGTCCCAGTTTGCCGTCACCGAGCACCGCGACTGGGGCTCCCCGCGGGATCTTCACTTGGTCGAGAATCTCGCAAGCGGCGGCGAGGGGCTCGACGAAGACGGCCTGTTCGCTGGGAATTCCGGGCGGTACGAGGTGCAGGTTGCGCTCGGGCAGGACAACGAATTCCGCAAATGCGCCCGGATGTTTGAGGATCCCGAGCACAGTGCGTCGAGGACAATGCTGGCCCAGACCCCGGGCGCACCAGTCGCAGTTTTCGCAGGACAGGTTGATCTCGCCGACCACCAGTTTGCCGGCGAGCGGCGGGTCATCGGCCTGCACCACCTCGCCGGCAAACTCGTGTCCCGGCCTGCCGCGGAATCCGTAATAGCCGCGCTGCAGCTCGAGGTCGGTATTGCAGATCCCGGCGTACAGAACCCGCACAAGCGCCATCCCGGGCCCGCGCCGCGGCTTCGCGACACGACGCGTCTCGATACGGCCGTACTCCAGATGCACCGCGAGCATAGGCGAATCGTATCAGGTGCGGCGGGGGCCGCCAAGGCAGCTCATGGTTAGACCTAAGTTCTTCGGCCCGATTGAAACAAGTCTAGGGACAGCAACAGGTTAGTGAATTTCCGGGAACTGCCTACTGCCTACGGAGCGGGTGTTTATTTCAGTCGCAGGGGGACTCGTAAGAGATCGAAGGCACGCTG
>JACOTZ010000422.1 GCA_016178155.1 Acidobacteriota bacterium | reverse complement strand
CGCCACACGCCTCGCCCGATCTCCGTTCGCTCCCCGGCAGATTTCACTTTCGATCTGCCGCCGGATCATCGCTCCCGGTCCGCTACGAGCCGTCTGACTTCGCTGGTTCCTTCGAACCTCTTGGAACCACACTCATGATGCCGCGAAACGAACTTGCAGTCAACCGAAAAATGGGAGCGCGGCTGACTTTTCCAGTATTTTTATTTGCTTACAGATCAATAACTTACCGTTACTATCTCAAGGATTTCGTGTGGATAAAACAAGGGTCATCGAGAATGTTTGTACTTCGACCCCACCAAGGTTAAACCCGGTCTTACGTACCGGTCGAAAGCGCCCCGACAACCCAGATTGGACGATGAGCGGGGGCAACGGCGGGATCGGATTGGCGTGCAGGCAAGCGAAAGCCGATTCCGGTGCGCCAGGAAGTGACTCAATCGCGGATCAGCTTGAGGATCATGCCGGTGTCCGTCGCCAGCCACGCATCCGTCCCGGCGGTGGCCAGGGCGACGCGAGTAGCCACGGCGCGATAATCGACATCCATCTCCTCGAATTGAGAGAGATCCGTGCTGCGGAGAACTTTCACCTTCCCGGGCACGGGTGAAGCGCGAACGAGTCCGGGCGGCTCGAAGCCCGCCGCGTACGCGCTCCCGGAGGCCGCAAAAGCGATGTCGGTCAGGGCGCGGTCCTTACGTTTGTAGGCCGGAACGATGCCGCCGTTCTCCGGATCCAGACGCATGAGTTCCGAGGGAAATTCGAAAAACCCTTCATGTTCGAGCAAGGCGAGACCGCGGCGCTGCGCGTGATAGCGGAGGCGCGTGACAGCGCCAAAAATCGAGGCGGTGCTGGAGGTCCAGGTCGCGCCGCCGTCGCTGGTCTCGAGGAAGACGCCGATGCCCGGGAGCTCGCGCCTTTTTTGCGGCCTGGTCTCCATCCAGAGCGGCACCCGGTTCTGCCGGCGCCGCGGACGCGAGCCGCCGACGATCAACCCGCGCTGCGGCGACGCAAATTCGATCCAGGTGAAAGACGTGAATTCGGGCGTGGTCTGGACCGCGGCGGCTGCGGGCACGGCTTTCCAGGTGTGTCCGCCGTCGGTGGTTGCCAGAACCGTCTTCCCGGCGCCCACGGCCCAGCCGCGCTCGCGGGTTGTGAAGTACACGCGAGACAGCCCTTTCCGCCGGTGAATCCGTCGCCAGGATCGCCCGGCCTCCTCGGAAAACCAGATGCCGCCGGTCGTGACCATCCAGCAGTCGCCCTCGTCGAGAAAGAAGAGCGAGACGCCGGCCTCTTTCAAGGGAACCTGCTGCCAGTGCTCGCCTCCGTCGCTGGTCACCAGCGACATCGGGCGGAACCGGCCGTCCTGCCGTAAGAACCCGACAGCGATGCCCCGTTTGGCGGAGACGAATTCAATATCGTTGAGGGTGAGCGAGGAGCGGTCCTGGTCGTGAAAATACTGCATCCGCCAGCGCTCGGCCGCGGGCGCGGCACACGCCAGCGTGAGCGCGAGCGGCAGGAGCCGCCGCATCGCACTAATTCTTTGCGGCGGACGAAGAGAGGACGAGCTCAGCGTGGTTGCCGGCCTCCATTGCGACATTTCCCAGACGGGCCAACATGAGCAGACAGCCCACCTGCTCACCCACCGTGGTCAGCAGCTCCAGTTCGCCCCCGGTGTGCTGGTGCGGGTCGCGGTGCTGCACGTTGATCACCCCGACTACCCGGTTGCGCGCGATGACCGGCGCCGAGAGAAACGCTTCGTAGGTATCCTCCGGAAGGTCGGCAAAGTACTTGAAGCGGGTGTCGCGATAGGCCTCGCGGGAGATGGCGAGAAGCCTGCGCTCGCGGGCCACCCAGCCGGTGAGACCTTCGCTGAGCTTCAAGCTGACTTTGCCGATGGCGTCCGGATGCGGCGTGTTCGACGCGCACAGCACCAGGCGGTCGCCGTCGAGGATGTACACGAGGCACGAGTCGCACTCCATGAACTCCGTGATTAGTGACACGATGCCCCCTAAAACCTCCTGGAGGCTCATGTCGCGCACCATAAAGCGGCTGATCTTCTGGAACAGGCGCAGTTGCTGATCGGTCCGCTGCAGGCGCAGCTCCAGTTCCTTGACCTTGTTCGGCACGCCTTTATTGTATGTGAGTTTTGGGAACGCGCCCGAGAGTGAGTTCCGCACAGGCGCACTCAGCGCGGCAGGCGACGGCGGAGATTATAATTCCCGGCGATTCTCGAGCGACTTGGTCATGGTCACCTCGTCGGCGAACTCGAGGTCGCTGCCGACCGGGATGCCCAT
>JACOTZ010000421.1 GCA_016178155.1 Acidobacteriota bacterium | reverse complement strand
AGCCACGACCGTCAGAAGGTGTGAAATATTCGAAAAAACCATTTCCGGCCTCCAATGTTTGCATTCGGTTAGCCTGTGGAGAAGAGGCCCGAAATCAATTTTTTCACACCTTCTCAGGGAGTGGTGGTGACGAACCTCGGCAAGAGGGGGTCTGCGGCCTCGCAAACCGGGCGCGTGCGAATCACAAGATTATGGATGTATCAGGTCGCCCAGCGTGATCGCGAGCAGTGCCGTGGCCAGCCCGATAATCACAACGACCGACGTCCAGGCCACCAGGTTGTACGCCCGTGAGTTCACCCACTCGCGCATCAGGTGCGTTCGGTTCACCAGCAGAGTCATGAAGATGAGAACGACCGGCAGCAGCACACCGTTGATGACCTGACTGAACAGAATCATCTTGATGAGCGGGAAGCGCGGAACCAGGATGGTGCCGGCGCCGCCAATGATCAGCAGTGTGAACAGCCAGTAGAATACAGGCGCTTCCCGAAAGCGCCGGTTCAATCCCGCTTCAAAGCCGAGGCCCTCGCAGACGGTGTAGGAGGTGGAAAGCGGAAGGATGGACGCGGCAAAGACCGACGCATTCAGCAGCCCGGCGCAGAACAGGAGGTAGGCGTAGGGGCCGAATGGTTTCAGGGCCTCGGCTGCATCCGTGGAGCTTTGAATATCGCGCGGTTCGTTCGACCAGATGGCGCCGGCGCAGGCCACGATGATGAAGAAAGCGGTGATCGACATCACGATGCAGCCGACGATGACCTCCACGCGCGATTCGGCGTATTCCTTGGCCGTAATGCCTTTTTCCACGACCGCGGCCTGCAGGTAAAACTGCATCCAGGGCGCGACCGACGTTCCCACCATGCCGATGAGCATGGTGATATAGCCGGGGTCGAGCAGCAGCACGGGCCGGACGCTGTAAATCGCGGCCTCCTTCCAGTCCGGCTTCACCAGGAAGCCCGAGATGATGTAGGCGACGTACAGCGTGGTGGCGAAAAGGAAGACCTTCTCCACGCTGTGATAACTGCCTTTGACGATCAGAAACCAGATGCCGATGGCGGCCAGCGGCACGGAGATGTAGCGGCTGACGTGGAAGAGCTCGAGCGAACTGGCCACACCGGCGAAGTTCGCCATGACGTTCGTGATATTTGCCGCGACCAGCGCGGCCATGATGACGAAGGTCGTGCGCAGGCCGAATTCCTCGCGAATGAGGTCGGAGAGACCCTTGCCGGTCACCGCGCCCATGCGCGAGCACATCTCTTGCGTGACGACCAACAGGATGGTGATGGGCAGGAGTGTCCACAGGGGCAGATAGCCGTACCTGGCGCCGGCCTGTGAATACGTAAAGATCCCGCCCGCGTCGTTGTCGACCATGGCGGTAATGAAACCGGGGCCGATGACGGAGAAGAAAACCGCGATATGGTACCGCAGTCGCCGCAGCATCCGGACCTAACGGTGTCTGAGCACGGAGATGATGTCGTCGGCCGTGATCACACCAGCCAGCCGGCCGTCATCGTCCAGGACCGGAAGGGTCAGGACGTTGTATTTGTCAAACAGCTCGGTGACCCGGTCCTGGCGCTCGTCGGCCGAGACGCTGATCAGGGCCTCGGCGGCGAAACTGCTCAAGGCTGCATCCTCAGGGGCCACGAACAGGCGTGCCAGCGGCACGGATGCCTTGAGGCGTCCTTCGCGATCCAGCAGGAAGATGGTGTTGAGGGTCTCGAGCTGCTCTTCGTTGCCACGCAGAGTCGCGACCGCCTCGCGTACCGTGGCATTCTGGGGCAGGGCGACAAACTCCGGGTTCATGAGAAAGCCCGCGCGGTCCTCGCCGTAATCGATGAGCTCGCTGACCTCGCTCTTCGATTCAGGCGTCAGTTCCTCGAGGATCTCATGCGAGGTCTCCTCCTCGAGCTCCGCGAGCGCGTGCGCAGCCTCGTCCGCTGCCATTTCCTCGATGATCTCCGCCGCCTTTTCAGCCTCCAGCGATTCGAGAATGCTGGACTGGACGTCACGGTCCATCTCCGAAAGCGCGTCGGCGGCAATCTCGGCGTCGATCGTTTCGATAATGGCCTCGCGGTCCTCAGGGCTGAGCTCTTCGACGATGTCGGCAAGGTCGGCCGGGTGCATGCGCTCCAACGCGTCGTTGGAAATATTGAGGCGCAGCCGCCGCTGGGGATCGGATTCGACGATGTTGCAGAACTGCCAGGGGATGGATTTGGGCGGGATGGGCGCCTGCAGGCGCCGCATGATGGCGGGCGGCGCGGCTCCCTGGAGCAGACGGCGAACGATGCTGCGAATGCCGATGTCCACCTCGAGGATGTGAATCGTGTCGTGGCCGTTCTGCTTCCGGATTTCGAACGTGACGTCGGTTACGCGCACGACCTTGCGGCCCTGAGCGTCGATAATCTGCTGGTCCAGCAGGTCACGTAAAATGCGGAGCATGTACTCATCGGAGTGATAGGGAGTGAGATGCTCTTCGCGCAAGTAGATCCCCTTCAGCGAGATGGAGTCCACCTGGTCGTGGCGGAAAGTCAGCCATGACCATCCGCCGCCGATCAGAAACCGGTCAACACGCGTAGGGTCAATCAGGGGAACGACTGCGGCGTCTTTGATGCGGCCTATCTTGCGGCCTCGAGTGTCAAAAACCGCGAGGCCCACGAGTTCGGTGCAGTAGAGGACATTGTCCGGAACCATCGCGAGCCGTCCATAAGACTACTGGGCATTTTGCCCGATTCCATCTTACTGTACTGACACGCGACTTCGCAGCAAAAAAGCGCAGGCTTCCGCTACCCCGGTCCACCCCGGCGAATGCCGGAGGCGAACGGAAAGCGCGATTTTGCCCGGCTGTCCCATTCCCGGGATCCGCACCGCGCACTCGCGTAGGGCGGACCGCATTCCTGCCGGCCCCTGCTTCGCTTGCCGACGGGCGCTGCCGGCGTCCTCTGGCTGCGAAACCGTCAGGCGAGATCGAACTTCTCGGGATGTATGGTCGGGTCGCTCGAGACCAGCGCGGGGCGGCCGAGCACCTCCTCGATTTCCTCGAGATACGTATTGCGGTGCGATTTGAGGAATTTGGCGACTTCCGGGCTGACCCGCAGCAGGGCGTCCTTGTTGCCCGCGACGGCTTTGCGCAGCTTCATCGCTTCCTGGAGGATTTCGCCCACCACGGTGTGCACGCTCTTGACATAACCCGCGCCTTCGCAGACGGGGCAGGCGGAGCAGAGAGCGCGCTCCAGGCTCTGCTTGACCCGCTTGCGGGTAATCGCCACCAGGCCGAAATCGTTGAAGGCCAGAATCTTGTACGGCGCACGATCGGCTCTCATGGCTTCTTCGAGCGACTGCATGATCCTCTGGCGGTTCTTGCGTTCATCCATGTCGATAAAGTCGACGACAATGATGCCGCCGAGATCGCGCAGCCGGACCTGGCGGACGATCTCCCTGACCGCTTCGAGATTGGTCTTCACGATCGTGTCTTCGAGCCGGTTGGATTTGCCGACGTACTTGCCCGTGTTGATGTCGATGGCGACCAGCGCCTCGGTCTGATTAATGACGATGTAGCCGCCGGACTTCAGCCACACCTTGGGCCGGAGCCCCTTCTCCAGCTCCGGCGTGATGTTGAAAGCATCGAAGATGTGCTGCGGGCGAGTATACAGTTTCACCCGGTTCACGAGCGCCGGCTGGAAGCGGCTGATGAAGCGAAGAACGCTTTCGTACACCTCCTCGTTGTCCACCCAGACCGATTTGAACTCTTCGCTGAGCTGGTCGCGCAGGGTGCGCTGGACAATGTCGAGATCGTGGTGCAGCAGGACCGGGGCAGGCTTCTTTTCAGCTTTCTGCCGGATGTCCAGCCAGAGGTTGTAGAGAAAGCTCATGTCGGCCGCGATTTCTGCCTCGCTGGCGCCTTCGCCGGCGGTGCGGACGATGAAGCCCCCGGTCATTCCGGCGCCGTGGGTCTGGAGAATCCGCTTGAGCCGCGTGCGCTCCTGATCGCTCGCGACTTTGCGCGACACGCCCAGGTGCTCGACGGTCGGCATATACACGACGTAGCGTCCGGGTAGCGCGATGTGCGAGGTGATGCGCGCGCCCTTCTGCCCGAGCGGCTCCTTGGCAATCTGGACAATGATCTCCTGGCCCTCCTTGAGCATCTCGGTGATGGAAGGAGCGGCCGGGCGTTCCCGCTCCTGCGGGCGCTGCGGCCGCGGCGCAAGCACCGGCGGCACGGCGGCGCCCAAGGGGGTGCGCACCTTCCGGCGCATGCGGCGGTTCGCGTGGTGCAGGTAGCGCGAGCTCTGGTCGCGGAGGCTGGCGGCTCCGACGGCGTCCTGCGGTGCTTCGGACAACTGCTCCTGCGCTTCCGCCGGCAGCCGGTCCGCCGGCAGCCGGTCGGGATGCAACGGAGCATCGGGCTCGGCATCGGTTTCGCGGCCTAGTTCTTCGTCGAGGCGAAAATCGTCCACGAGCTCGGCAAGATCGCGGTTCCCGGCGTCCTCAAACGGCTGAGATTCTTCCGCCGCCTCGCCGGCCGCGGCTTCGTCCGGAACCAACTGCGCCGTTTCAGGTTCGGCGGCAGGCGGCACCGCCTCGGGGGCGACGAATGCCGTTTCCGGAAATGCCGCAAGGGGCTCCGGCTCTTCGCCGAAGGCCGGGGTCGTATGTACCTCCCGAGCCTCTCCAGCGGCGATCCGCTCATCCCCGCCGATCGATTCGGCCGCACCAGGGGCGCCCGGCGCATTTTCGTCCTGACCGGACAGCTCGGGCACGCTGGACCGGCCGCGAGAGTATTTGGCGAGAGACTCGCCTGGGAGAACCAAGAGATCCTCCGCGCCGGTCTGATTCTTTTCCGGTTCGGCAGCGGCGGCGGGCTCGGGACGCGAGGCCACATCGCTCGCGTACTTCGACTCCGGGAAACCACGCGATCCGCGCCCGCGACGACGCCGCGACCGCCGGCCGCGACGGTCCCGATCCTCCTCGGCGCGCTCGGCAGGTTCGGGGCGGACGGTGCGAGCGGGGGCCGGCACAGCCGCCGCGGGGCTTTCCGCCGGACGCGGCGCCTCGGGCACGGCCTCGGCGACCGCCTCTGCAAGATCCAGCCTTCCCGGGCGCTCGGGCCGGCGCTCGGGCACCGGCTCTTCGGCCGGAGCAATGCGCTCGAACTCCTCGTCACTTTCCTCGAAAAAATCGGAGACATAGAGGAAGGTATCGCGCTCGAGGCCCAGGTCGACGAAGGCCGACTGCATGCCAGGCAATACTCGCGTCACACGGCCCTTGTGAATGCTCCCGGCCAGGGAGTACTCGTCGGACCGCTGAAAAAGAATCTCAACCAACTGGTCGTCCTCCAGCATGGCCACTTTAGTCTCGTGGCGGTTGGAGGATATGACTAATTCTTTGCTCATGCACTGCTCTCCAATGGACCAGTGCGAACTGGCGGGAGCGTCCTGGCGGGACTTGGAGCGGGGTCGCGTCCCGGCGTGCCCTCAGGCGAGCGCGGGCGCGTATCTTCGAATCTCAGCCTGGCGCCAGGAGCGGAGACGCGCTCAACGTCCTCGGCAGCCTCGAAACCCGGTCTCTTTTCCGCCAACGCTGCACGCAGCGCCGACTCCCGTCTGTGACATGGCCCTTGCGCGCGTCAGGCGCGCCATAATGCCCACGCCAGTGGCTTTCGAGCAATCACACAGCCCGCTCGCTTCACTTGCACGCGGCCCCATGCCGGCACCCGTCGCGCAGTCCTGTACTCTTTTCTGAGCAGCGTTGCAAGCGGCGCAATGAACCCGGGTTCGTTTCTGAATCCTCAAAACCCGTCGACTATCCTGCTCCGAACAACTTTCACATCCGGGCAGTTCAACAATGGTCGTTTCTAATTGACAAACCTCCGGAGCCGGACGTTGTTCACCAGCCCCAGCATCAAGAAAACCGACAGTATGTGCGAGCCGCCGGCACTCATCAGCGGCAACGGGATGCCCGTGACCGGCATGCGGCCAACGACCATCCCCACATTCACAAGAACATGAAACAGCAGGAGTGCGCAAACACCCATACAGATGTACATTCCGGCCCGGTCAGGGGCGGTCTGAGCGTTCTGTACGATCTGCATCAACAGGAGAAAATACAACCCTAATACTACAACAACTCCCACGAACCCATGCTCCTCGGCAAAGGAGGAGAAGATGAAGTCAGTGTGGGGGACCGGCAGAAACTGGAGCTGCGTCTGATAGCCCTTGGTCACGCCACGGCCCCAGATGCCGCCGGAGCCCACGGCGATCTTGGACTGGATCACCTGATAGCCGCTGCCCTTGGGATCGCGCGCCGGATCGAGAAAGGTCGTCAGCCGGGCCCGCTGGTAGTCGCGCAGCAGGAACCAGCCCGAGGGCAGCACCAGCCCGGCCGCCAGGGCGAGCACCAGCAAGTACTTCAGCCGGAGCCCGGCGAGAAGGATGCCGACGCCCAGAATCGGCAGATAAGTCAAGGCGGTGCCCAGGTCGGGCTGCTTCATCACCAGGGCGACCGGCAGGCCGACCAGTGCGCCCAATTTCGCAACGTCGCGCCACTCCAGCTCATCACGCCTGAGGTCCGCCAAATACCGCGCCACCAACAAGATGATCACGAGCTTGACGAATTCGGAGACCTGAAACTTGAAACCTCCCCCCACCGGAATCCAGCGGCGCGAGCCGAAGACCTTCACGCCGGCGATGAGCACGGCCGCCAGTCCAACCAGCGAGAGGCCGTAGTACACGTAAGCGTTGCCGAGGAGTGTATGGTAATCAATGACCGTGACGATCCACAGCAACAGCAGGCCAGCGCCGATCCAGACGATCTGCTTCCACCAGGCGTCGCTCCAGGGGGTGCCCAGGGTGGCGCTATAGATCTGCAGAACGCCGACGGAGGAGATGGCGAGCACGATCAGGAGCAGAGGCCAATCGAGGTCGCGAATTGAGCGGCCGCCGATCACGGTTCGTCTTTCTCCAAGGCTCGGGCGGGTTGCGGTTCAGGGGCCGGTTGCGCCGGCCCGCCCGGCAGCCTTCCTTCCACGTATTCGACTCGGCGTGGCGCGTTCAGCCCGGCCGTGAAGGCGGCGGGCGCCACCAGGTTCGAAGCCAGCAGCGGTGTCCGGCGGCGGCCCTTCTTGTCGAAATGCGCCTTGATCACGTCGCGGACGATGGGCGCCGCCAGATTGCCGTGCTCGCCGCCCTCAAACAGCGCCACCACCACAATCTCGGGATTGCTCCGCGGCGCGAAACCGACGAACCAGGCATTGTCCTTGAGCTTGCGTCCCAGCGCCGTACCCTTGAGCACCTCGTTCGAAGCGAGCTGCGCGGTGCCGGTTTTACCGCAGACTTCCAGGTTGGGGATGCGCGCGCGAACGCCGGTGCCGCCCAGGTTGACAACGGCGTACATGCCATTAATGACTTTCAGCACGTTGTCGAGATTCACATCGGCTTTGCGCGCGGGACCGATCCCGCGTGGTTCCCGCACCAGGTGCGGCTTCTGCCAGACTCCGCCCGTCGCGATGCCGCCGATGGCCACGGCAAGCTGCAGCGGCGTCACCGTCAGCGCGCCCTGCCCGATGGAAACGGAGATGGTCTCGCCCGCGTACCACTTTTCCCGGAAATTGCGGATCTTCCATTTCGTCGAGGGCACTACCCCCTCGGCTTCATGCGGCAGGTCGATGCCGGTCTTGCCGCCGAATCCGGCCAGCTCGGCGTACTGCGCGATGCGATCGATGCCCAGCCGGTTGCCGACGTTATAGAAGAACACGTCGCAAGAGACGGCTAACGCGCGGCTGACATCGACATTGCCGTGGCCGCCCTTCTGATGGCAGCGAAAATACCGGCCGTAGAAACTCGCCCCGCCGCCGCAGAACACACGGAAGCTGTCATCAACGGCGCCCGTCTCCAGGCCGGCCAGCAGCATGATCGGCTTGAACGTGGATCCGGGAGCGAGCTGCGCCTGGATGGCACGGTTGATCATGGGCTTGTCCGGGTTGAGCAGGATCTGCTGCCAGTCCGCGCTGCGGATGCGGCCGGCAAAGCGATTCGGGTCGTAGCTCGGCCGGCTCACCATCGCGAGCACTTCCCCGTTGCGCGGGTCGAGCGCCACCACGGCGCCGCGGCGGCCTTCCATGGCCAGCTCGGCGACCGCCTGCAAATCGAGATCGATGGTCAACTGCAAATTCTTGCCGGGAACGGCGTCCTTAAGGCCGATCACCTCCCGCTCGCGGCCGCGGTTGTCCACCATCACCTGCCGCTGGCCATCGATCCCCATCAAGGTATCGTTGTACTCGCGTTCGAGGCCATACTTGCCGATCACGTCCCCCGGCTCGTACTTGGCGAACTCGATGCTGTTCAGCTCGACCTCGCTGACCTCGCCCACGTAACCGATGACGTGCGCCGCGAAACCGTCCCGCGGGTAGAGGCGGCGCTGCGCATGGATCAGTTCCATTTCGGGGAACGTCTCGGGGTCACGATGCGCTTCCACAAAGGCCAGCTCGCCCGGCGTCAGCTCTTCCTTGATGATGATGGGCTCGTAGGTGGGCCGGTTGCGAAACTTCCGCAAGCGCGCGACTAAATCGTCGTAGTCGAGGTTGAGGCCGTCGGCGATGGGCTTCAGATGCTCGGGTTTGAGGTTTTCGCGCGAGAGAATCAGGCTGAAGCTCGAATGGTTGTCGACAACGACGCGGCCGTCGCGATCCAGAATCTTGCCGCGCGGCGCCAGCACGGGCAGCGCCTTGATGCGGTTGCGCTCGGCAGCTTCGCTGTAGACGTCATGCGTCTGCACCTGGAGCTGCCAGAAGCCGGTGGTGAGGAACAGAAAGACGCCGACCGTGAGGTACTGGAAAACACCGATCTTGCCGACGGCGAACTTGGGGTCGTCGCGCAGAACCGGCCCGGACCGCCGTTGTTGGGTAGAGTCGACTGCGAAGAGGTTGAACAAGTTACCAGGAGCCTGCCGGTTCCCTACTCCTTCATTTTATCCAAAACCATGAACAGCGGCAGCGCGACGCCCGCGTTCAGGAGTCCGAAAACCATCGTCTGCTGTGTGCTGAAATCGATTGCCTGGCCGAGCAGGGCGCGCGCCAAAACCCAATAGAAGAACTGGTGAAAGAAAAAGAAGAAGAAGCTGAGCACGAACTGGATGATGGGGTTATCGACATCGAAGCGCATACTGACCGAGCCGGCGAAATACCCCACCAAAGTTTTTACGATCCCGAACATGCCGAGCGGCTGGTGCGATAGCGAGTCCTGCGCCAGGCCGATGCCCGCGCCAATGAACACACCCGCGGCAGGCTGCCGGCGCAGCAACGAGAAGTACACGGTGACCAGCAGCGGCAGCTCCAAATATCCGAGGTATTCGAAGAAACGCGGCAGATACACCTGAAAGAGGATCGCCGCCAGCGGCACGAGAATCAACGCGAGCGGGCGGAAGCGAAACCTCTTGGTGCGGAGCGGAACCTCCGTGTACAGCCGATCGCTGCCAAACAAGCTCATCGGGCGCCTGGAGGCGCGGGGGCTCCCGGAGCCTGCCTGCTGAGGTCCGGTTTAGACTTGACCGGTGGGGAAGGTGAGGGATCAGACCCGCTGCGCGGTTTCGGGGCCGGAGCGCCCGGCTGTGTGGGCTTCGCCGCGCCCGGCGAGGTACGCATCGGCGGCGAGGACCCGGGCTGCGCTGCGGAGTCCTGCCCGGCTGCCCGCGCACCAGCCTCCGGCTTCGGCTTGGCGGGTGATGCTGCCTGATCCCCGGCGCGGGTTGTCCCGGAAGGGCCCTGCAGGGACGGCGTGGGAACGGGGGCTCCCGACTGCACCGGCTTCGCCGCGCCCGGCGGCGAGGACCCGAGCTGAGGTGCACCAAGTGGCGCAGGCGTCTTAACGGCTCCCGGCTGCACCGGCTTCGGCTGCGCGGTGGAAGAGGCGGGCGGGGTTGCCCCGGTTTGTGACCGGGGAGCCTGCGCGGTTGGCTCCCGCGGCCTGCCTGCCGCCTCAGCGGCGGCGTCGGGCTGCGCAGCGGCGGAAGCCGCTCCCTGCTGAGGCCTCGCGGCGTAGCGCGGATCATTGGGGTTGATGTTAAAGTCTGGCGGCTTGGAGCCGGGCGCACCCTCGCCAAACGTGTGTCCCTGCGCCTCGCCGATCCGCTTGTATCTCTCCTTCAGCTTGTCGGCATCGGTCACCAGCGCCACGCCGCTCTGCGACTCGCTCGTGGGCTGCTGCACGCCCTGCGCGGGCGGAGGCGGGAGCAGATAAACGCCGCTCGCCGCGGTCGCGTCGGGTTCCGGAAGCTGCTGGTGCACGCCCTCGAGCACGATCAGCACTTCTTCCACACCTTTCTGAAAACCGCTGGGGACGAGGTAAATCTCTTTGAAACCCTTGCTGCCTTCCCGCACCACGGTGGCCGTGCCCACGGGCATGCCCTTGGGGAACACCCGGTCGTCGCCCGAGGTGTAGAAAACCTCGCCGACGTCGACCCGCTCTTCATTCTGCACGTAATCCACCAGGCACTTACTCTGTCCCTGGCCGCGGACGGTGCCGTGGACACGATTCCTGGCGGAGATCACGCCCGCCGCGAAGGTGGGATCGGTGATCAATTGCACCATGGAGGCGGTCGGGTAGGCGGCGAGCACTTTGCCGACGATCCCATCCGGCGTCACGACGGCCATACCGCGCATCACGCCGCCGGTGGATCCCCGGTCCACCAGCACGACCCGCGCGCTTGTGCCGGTGGCGTTGCCGATGATGCGGGCGGCGAGCGTGCGGGACGGCGTCCGCGCCTGAAATGCCCGCAACGCCTTGACCCGATCCGCGGTCTGCAGCTCCGAGCGCAGGAACTGATTTTCGAGCTTCAGCCGCCCGATCTCGCCGCTGAGCTTCCGGTTCTGCTCGCGGACGTTGATGAGCACGAAATAGTCCTCGACCACGCCAATCGTGTGGGCGCGCACGACCTCGAGCACCCGGGCCAGCGGCGTCACGGCCGTGACCGCCCACACCCGGATCAACCGCACGTCCTGATTGCTCTTGACCTGATAGGCGAGCAGCACCAGCTGCGCGAGAATCGCGATCACCAGGACTGTGAGATTGCGGTAGCGGTTGAGGAGGAACTCCATATTACCTGTGTTGTCGACGCCCAATCCGGCGGACGTTCACCCGCAGCTTGACCGGCGGCCGAATCACACCACCGGCCGGCCCGCGACCCGCCGGGCCGGCGCTGCCTCGCGCTTGAAGCTGCCCCGTGCTCGATCTGCGAGTTTGATCGACCGGTTCGAGGCCCGTCATTAGCTAAGACGTTGCAGGATCGTCGTTTGGCGCAGCCGGCTCGAAAACACCTCCCGCTGCCGGGTACGCTATTCGATGGCGATCCGCCGCAGCAGCTTGAAATCCGTCAACATCTTGCCGGTTCCCAGCACGACCGCCGAAAGCGGGTCATCGGCGATCGACACCGGCAGCCCGGTCTCCTCCCGGATCCGGCGGTCCAGGTTCTTGAGCAGCGCACCACCACCCGCCAGCACGATGCCCTTGTCGCTGATGTCGGCCGCCAACTCGGGAGGCGTACGCTCGAGCGCCACCCGGATGGCGTTGACGATGGTAGCCACGCATTCCGACAGCGCCTCGCGAATTTCACTATCGTCGATCGTGATCGTCTTGGGCACACCCTCGATCAGATTGCGGCCCTTGATTTCCATCGTGATCGGGCGGTCCAACGGGTAGGCCGAACCCAGCCCGATCTTGATCGCCTCACCGGTGCGCTCGCCGATCAGCAGATTGTACTTGCGCTTGAGGTATTGCATGATGGCATCGTCCATCTGATTGCCGGCCACCCGTACCGACCGCGAGTAGACGATGCCGGAGAGGGAAACCACGGCTACGTCGGTGGTTCCTCCCCCGATGTCCACAATCATGTTGCCCGACGGTTCGGTGATGGGCAGACCCGCGCCGATCGCAGCCACCATCGCCTGCTCGACCAAGTGCACTTCGCTCGCCTTCGCCCGGTAGGCCGAATCGATGACCGCCCGCTTCTCAACCTGCGTGATCTCGCTGGGCACGCCGATCACAATCCGCGGGTGCACGAGCACCTTGCGGCCGTGCGCCTTCTGGATGAAGTAGTTGAGCATGCGCTCGGTCACCTTGAAGTCGGCGATTACACCATCCTTCATGGGCCGGATAGCGACGATGTTGCCGGGCGTGCGGCCGAGCATCTCCTTGGCCTCTTTGCCGACTGCCTCGATTTCCCCGTTTACCTTGTTGATCGCGACAATCGAGGGCTCATTCACCACAATGCCCTTGCCTTTGGCAAACACAAGCGTGTTAGCGGTGCCGAGGTCGATCGCCAGGTCTGACGAGAAGAGGCTGAACAGAGAGCGGATGTTCATGGACACAAATATAGTGCGGGGGTTTATGAGCCCAGACCGACGGGGATAAACCTTCCTTCCGAGGGTACCATAGCACCCCTAACAATTCAAAAAGCGCTATTTGTTTTCAGACGCTTACTGAGTCGCTGGAACGCCGGGCGGGAGCCGGTGACCGCCGGCACTCACTCCTGACGGGACACCCGGAGCGGCGGCGCGGGCAAGCGCCAGAACGGTCTCGAGGACATCGCGCAGGACGGCCCGGTAAACAGCGATGTCGTCCAGGTCAGCGGCGGTGACGCGCCGCGCGATGCCGGCGGCCTGGGGCGCCAGCTCCGGCGACGTGGCAGCCAGCTTTTCAAGGAATTCGGCGCGCGCCGGCCACTGGTCCTCCGTCAATCCGGCGAGCACATCCACCCACAGCGCGAGCCGGCCGATGGCGCGGCAACCGGCGGGCGGCGCCGGGGAGCGCTTCAGCTCTGCCAGCGCGGGCTCGAGTGTACGGACCCACAGGGGGATATAGGCGATGCCACGCGCGCGCAGCTCGCGGCGGATGAGCACGTGCTGGACCATGTCGCCGGCGTGGATCGCTTCGCAGGCGAAGCCGCCCAGCATGCGGGGCGCGCCGAACCCGCGCGCCTCGAGCCACAGATGCCCGAGCTCGTGCGCGAGCAGCGCCTCTTCCTGCTGGCGCCATTCGCGCTCTCGCGCCATGTTCAGCAGCACCATGGAAAGCGGGCGCGGCGACTCGACCGTGACGCTCAGCGCGTGGGCATCGACGAGCTGGCGCACGAATGACTCCTGGTGGAGCAGCGCCGCAATCGCGGGCCGCTCGGGCGCATCGGGCGGCAGCAGCAGCTCCTTGCCTTCCGGATCGGTATACACGCGTGCGAGCAGGATCGGGCGCGACGCCGCGGCCTCGATCTCACGCTTCCACTCCGCAAGATCGGGCGAGAGCTCGACGCGGGCGCTGGCGGCCATGAGGTAGAGGAGCAGTGCGGCCGATCCCATGGAGCGTGTTTACTGTAGCAGATGCATGGCCGGCCGCACGAGGATAGTCGGGAGGCGCGGCGGAAGCGGAGGGTCAGCCGGCGTCGTGGCCTGGCAGCGTATGTGGCGGATGGCGGCCCGCCCACGGGCGCCGCGTTACAATGTTCGCCGGCAGTGGTTACGAGGCGGTCATTCCTGTTCGGAGGCGCGGTGTGGGCCGGCTGCGGCCGCAAGCGCGCTTTCGACGGCTACGCATTTATCGCCAACCGCGACGGCCACGCGATCGCGGCGGTCGATCTGTCGGCCTTCGCGGTCGTCCGTCATATCGCGCTGGGCGCGGCCCCGACCGCCGTCATCGCTCCCCCAAGCCGGCCGTTCGTGTATGCGCTTACGCCGGGCTCGGGCACCGTGCATGAGATCGCGTTGCGCGGGCTGGCGGTGACCCGCACACGGCAGGTGGCCCGCGCGGCCGTTTCCATGCGATTGACGGCCGACGCCAACTCGCTGTGGGTGCTGTGCCGCGAGCCGCGCCGCCTGGTGCGCCTGGACCTCGATGGGTTTTCCTCCGGCGCGCAGATCCCGCTGCCGCTCGATCCGACCGACTTCGACGTCTCACGCTGGAGAGATCTCGCAGCCGTCTGCTACGGTCCCGAGGGGTCCGTCCAGTTGATCGCGCTCGGGCCCGGGAAGGCGAGTGCGCCAATCAGGCTTTCGCGGCACGTTGGCCTCGCCCGCTTCCGCTCCGATGGCAAAGCGCTGCTGGTGGCGAATGTCGCGGACCGCATGCTGTCGGTGCTGCAAGCGCCCGAGGGCCGCGTCGTCACCCACCTCCCGCTCGCGGTCCGGCCCGACCACTTCTGCTTCAACCGCGACGGCGGCCAGCTCTTCGTCACGGGAGAAGGCCGCGATGCGGTGGTTGTCCTATACCCTTACAACACGCCGCAGGTCGCCGAGACAGCCCTCGGGGGGCACGCACCCGCAGCCATGGCCGCCTCCGAGAACTTCCTGTTCATTGCGAATCCCGCCTCAGGTGACGTCACCATCATGAACATCGAAACCCGGCGCGTGATCGCCGTCACCGCAGTCGGCCGCGAGCCGCGGTACATCACGGTCACGCCGAATGATGACTACGCGCTGGTCCTGAACGAGCAGTCGGGCGATATGGCGGTGATCCGCATCGGCGGCATCCGCCAGAACCGCGCCAAGAGCGTGGCGCTGCTGACGATGATCCCGGTCGGCTCCCGCCCGGTGAGTGCCGCGGTACGCGCACTGGTGTGAATCTCGCCAGTGCGGCCGCTGGGAGTTAACTCCCCTTTCAACGCGGCGGCCGCACGATGTGATCGACGCGCGTGCGCACGCCGTAGGTGGGGCCCAGCTTGTGGTAATCGACGCCCGACCGCGAATTCCAGTCCCAAACGACGCGCCCCGCACGGAGGGTCAGCTCGCATAAGAGGCGCTCGCGGCCGCTGATTCTGCCGCCCTCTCCATCGCGGAACCAGAACGCGCCTTTCTGCAGGCTCCAGGCGGCGACGTCCGCCACGGCGCCCGCGCTGAGATGGCCGAGTTCGCTACGCCGGATCATCTGCGCCGGGTTCCAGGTGGAGCGCAGCACCGCCTCCTTGAGCGGCATGCCCGCGGCCATGAGCTTTGACATCAGGGTGGGCATGTCCATCATGGCTCCGTTCATGCTGCCGGTGTGGAGATCGGTCGAGATCGAATCGGGATAAAAGCCCTGCTGGATCGTGGGCGCGGCGTTGCGCATCACGAAACTCCCGCCGCCGTGGCCCACGTCGAACTTCACGCCCCGCCGGCGGGCCTCCTGCAAGTACCCGTAGAGCTTCCCGTTCTCGTCCACCCACGGCACCGGACCACGGAACATGTGGGTGCTGATGTCGCCCGGCCGCAGCCGTTCCGTCACCAGCTTCCAGTACGGGCGCTCGGGCAGGAAATAACCAAAGTCGACCATGATCGGGATACCCGCCAGGCGGCCGGCTTCGAGGGCACGGTCGACGCTCGTCCAATCCGGCTTCTGGTAGTGCGCGCTCTTGACGCCAACCACGACGTCGTGATGTTTTTTCGCCAGCGCCGCGATTCTGTCGGGCAGCATGTCATGCGTGTCCTGCTCCACCAGGTCGGTCATCATGCCGTAGCCCGCCACATTGATCATCGCGAGCACGCGCGTCCGCGAACGACCGATCACCGTCGCGCGAAACTGCTCAAAGTTGCGGTAGCCGGAACTTCCGGCATCGACCATCGTGGTCACGCCGGTGCGGAAGCTCAGCTCATCCGGCCGCACGCTGTTGTCCCCGGCCCAGGCATCGGGCACCAGAGCGGTCGAAAAGACGTGCACGTGAAGATCGACGAGGCCCGGCGTGACGTACAGGCCGGAAACGTCCAGCGTGCGCGTGGCACTCGCCGCGTCGAGCGATGCTTCGATGGCTGCGATTCGCCCGTCCTTAATGCCCAAATCGAGCACGCGGTCGATCCCGTTCTTCGGATCGATTACGTGCCCGCCCTTGAGCAGGAGATCGAATCGAGCCTGCGCACCCGCGGGGACAGCGGCGAGCAACCCGGCCAGCGCCGCAATAAAGTACGCACCTCTCCCGCCGCACGTTCCGGTTTTGCCCGGTGTGTTGCGGCCGGCGCTACGCATTTACGATCTTCTCCTTCCGCGTGTCCCACTTTACGTAGTTGCGCTTACGGAAGGAAAGGTTGCCCATCTCCGAGGCGACCACACCGTAGTAACCGGTCTGGCAGTCGCAATTGAGCGGCTCGTTGCGGCGGATGGCGGCCATGAGGTTGCGATGGTGCAGCCCGATGTCTTCGGCGCCGGTCTTTTTGTGCTCGATCGGCTCTCCGGCCGGAGTCCCGGGCAGGCGTTCGGGTGTGATCGTAAATCCGGTGCGCGTGAACTGCAGACACGCTTTGTGGCCGCGAATGAGATGGTCGATGGGCCGCCCGCTCGCCATCGAGCTGACAAGCTGAATGGTGAGGTTCTGCGGATATTCGAGCAGCACGGTAATGGTATCCGGGATATCACCCGGGGTCTCGCGGAAAAACCAGCGGCCGCCGGTGGCGACGCCGAACGCGGGAAAGTTGAGACCGAGCGAGCGAATCATTCGTGTTACCCGGTGCACGAACAGGTCGCCCGAGATGCCCCCGGAGTACTCGTAGTAGCGGCGCCAGTTCAAAAACCGGTCCGCATCGAAAGGCTGCTTATGGGTATCGCCCAGCCAGGTTTTCCAGTCGAGATTGACACCCGGCTTGAGATCGGGATCGGGGGGATGCGTAACGAACAGGTCGCGACCATTGCGCGAATAATCGATCTGCGCCAGCACGACCTTGCCGAGCGTGCCGTCCTGCACATACCGGTGCGCGGTTATGTAGGAGTCGTCCGACATTCCCTGCACGCCGACCTGCATTTTGACCTTGCCGCCGCGGATCTTCTGCACGACCTTTTTCGCCTGCTCCACGGTGCGCGTCATCGGCTTTTCGCAGTAGATATGTTTGCCGGCCTCGGCGGCGTCCAGGCAGATCCGCGCGTGCCAGTGCTCGGGCGTGGCGATCAGGACGTAGTCGACGTCGCTGCTCGAGAGCACATCGTGATAGTGGCGATGAGGCTTGCCGCCGGTCAGTTGAGCGGCGGCATCCAGCCGCTTCTGGTAAAGGTCGCAGACGGCAGTGATCTCGACGTTGTCTGCCTGCCGGTTACGCAGCAGCGTGCGCATGTGGCCGTTCGCCATACCGCCGCAGCCGATCACGCCGACACGCAGCCTCTCGTTCGCGCCGGTCACCTGGGAATAGCTCTTTGCCGTCACGGCGACGGCGCTCGAGGCCACGAGGAAGCCTCTGCGGGAAACGGAATCCATGGGTCGATTGTAGAACGCCGCCTCAGGGATCCGCCGGAGCGGTGGT
>JACOTZ010000420.1 GCA_016178155.1 Acidobacteriota bacterium | reverse complement strand
GATCGATTACGCCGTCATGGAGAAGGCCGACGGCGTGGTGGGGCTGGCGGCAGGCGATGTCGGCTGGAACGACGTGGGGAGCTGGAATGCGGTATACGAGCTGCTCCCGCGCGATGCGGCGGACAATGCGCTGGTCTCGGACGCAATTACGCTTGCGAGCTCGGGCAGCTACGTCGATGCGCGCGGCAAGCTGGTAGCGCTGCTCGGCGTGCGGGACCTCGTGGTGATTGACACCCCGGACGCGCTGCTCGTGGCCGACCGCCACCGCGCGCAGGAGGTCGGCGAGCTGGTGAAGATGATCGAGAAGCAGCGCCGCGACGATCTGTTGTAGGGGCACTCGCGGTGCCGGGCACGGCACACTGGCGGCTCTCGGCGTGCACGATCTCCTGGTGAGTGATACTCCGGACCCGCTGCTCGTGGCCGGCCGTTCCGCATCAGTGGCGGTTCCGGGTGAAATGCCGAGTGTTCGGGTAGGATAGCCTGAGAAAGGAGCCGCCTCGGCGGCCGGAGCCATGACGCAAACCCTGATCGACCGGCGCGGGCTCTTGCGGGGCGTTGTCGCCCTGCCGGCCGCGCTGTTCGCAGCCGGCGAGCCGCTGCCGCCGGCCCGCGCCATCACGCGCGGTCCGAAGTTCCACTGGTTCGGCTACTACGACAAGTTGGAGTTCGATCCGGCATCGCGTTATGTCCTCGGCATGCAAGTCGACTTCGAGCACCGCTCGCCCCGGCCCGAGGACGCGATCCGCATCGGCATGGTCGACCTCCAGGCGGGCGACCGCTGGATCGAACTGGGCGAGAGCAGCGCCTGGTGCTGGCAGCAGGGGTGCATGCTGCAGTGGCTGCCCGGATCAAAATCCGAGGTCATCTGGAACGGCCGGGCCGCGGACGGGTACGCCGCCCACATTCTCGACGTGAACAGCGGCCGCAAGCGCACACTGCCGGGGCCTGTCTATGCGCTGAGCCCGGACGCGAGTTGGGCAGTGACGCCTGACTTCCGCCGCCTCAATGATTGCCGGCCGGGCTACGGCTACGCCGGCATCCCCGATCCCAACGCCGGCGTGCTCGCGCCCGAGGACGCCGGCATCTGGAAGATGGACCTGAGGACCGGCAAGCGCACGCTGATCATCAGCTTTGCGGACGCCGCGCGCATTCCGTACGCCAAGGGCGGCCTCGAGCGGTCGAAGCACTGGTTCAACCATCTGCTGGTCGCGCCCGACGGAAAGCGCTTCATTTTCCTCCACCGCTGGCGTGACCGGGACCGCACGGCCGGACCCTACGAAACGCGCATGTTCACGGCCAACGCCGAGGGGAAGGACCTGTACGTGCTCGATCCGCATGGCAAAACGTCGCACTTCATCTGGCGCGACCCGAAGCACGTCGCGGCCTGGGCCTGGCACCCGTCGCACGGCAGCAAGTTCTACGTGTACCAGGACCAGAGCGACAAAGTGGAAGCGCTCGCGCCTGACGTCATGACCGAGAACGGGCATAACACGTACCTTCCTGGAAATCGCTGGATCCTGAACGATACCTATCCGGACCGGCAGCGGCTGCAGCATCCTTACCTGTACGACACCCGGACCGGCAAGCGCTATCCGCTCGGACATTTCTACTCGCCGCGCGAATACGCAGGCGAATGGCGCTGCGATACGCATCCGCGTTTCAGCCCGGACGGCCGCAAGGTGGTGATCGACTCGCCACACGGCGGCACGGGCCGGCAGCTCTGGTTGATCGACATCAGCGGGATTCTGGGGTAGGGCCTCCATTCGGCTTTGCCAACTCTCGCCAGTAGGGTGCCCCGCCATTTGTATTTGAGAACCGCTCCTTCACGGTCGCGGCTCAGAATGAACACGTCCAAGCCGCGCGCGTCAGCAATCGGTATATGCGGGACGGCTCCGGACGGCTGCCACCTGTCCCTGCCCGCACCTCGCGAGAGCCCAAGGAAAAGCTGCCCGGCTGCTTCGGCGCGCCCGGTCGCCATCTCCCTCTGCGGCGGCTGCGGAGGCGCCGGTTGTGCCGCGCGTCACCCCGGCGAGGGATGCGCGCGCATCCGGGCTATCCTTTCCATATGGCCCTGCGCACCGCAATGCCACTGCTCTTCGCAACTCTGGTTCTGCATGCCGAAGTTCCTGTCGAGGACATCCGGCTGACCCATACCCCGGAAACGAACACTCAGTTTCCACCCCCGAAATACGCGAGCCTCGGGGAGTGGAAGACCAGGCGCGCCTTGATGCGGCGCCAGATCCTGACCGCCGCCGGGCTCGATCCGATGCCGGAGAAAACGCCGCTGAATGCCGAAGTTTTCGGCCGCGTCGAGGGCGAAGGCTACACGGTCGAACGCGTGCTGCTCGAAACCATGCCGGGTTTCTATCTGGGAGGCAATCTGTACCGGCCCGCACGTGGCCGTGGCAAGCGGCCGGGAGTGCTCACGCCGCACGGCCACTGGCAGAATGGGCGGTTGCACAACACGGTCGACTTCTCGGGTCCCGCCTTGGGAATCCACCTGGCAAAGCAGGGCTATGTTTCGTTTGCCTACGACATGGTGGGCTACAACGACACGATGCAGGTCCCGCACCGCTGGGGCAACGAGACGCCCTACCGGCTGTGGAGCTTCGGCCCCCTGGGGCTGCAGCTCTGGAATTCGATGCGGGCGCTCGATTTCCTGACCTCGCTTGCCGACGTCGACCCGAAGCGCATCGCGGTCGCGGGAGCCTCGGGCGGCGGCACACAGACGTTCCTGCTGGCGGCGGTGGACGACCGGGTGAAAGCCGCCGCGCCCGTCAACATGGTCTCCCTGCTCATGCAGGGCGGCTGCGTCTGCGAAAACGCTCCGGGATTGCGGTTGGACGCGACCAACGTCGATATTGCGGCCATGACGGCGCCCCGGCCCATGCTGCTCGTTTCGGCCACCGGCGACTGGACGAAGAATGTGCCGAAGGAGGAGTTTCCCGCCATCCAGTCGATTTACAAACTATACGGTAAGCCGGGCAACGTCTCGGTGGTGCAGTACGACTACAAGCACAATTTCAATCGTGACAGCCGGCAAGCCGTCTACCGGTTCTTTAACAAGACATTCTTCGGCAAAGAGCGCGCGACGCAGGCCACCGAGCAGGACATCACCATCGACGTGGAGAGCCTGCGCGTGCTCAAGGATCGCACGCTGCCGGCCAGAGCGAAGGACATGGCGGACGTCTTCGAGTACTGGAAATCGGTGGCCCGGGAGCAGGCATCGGCCGCCGATCCTGCCGGGCTCCGCGAGCGGCTCATGCGGGTACTGGCGGTGGAGTGGCCGGCTCGCGTGGATCATTCGCTGAGCGGTGAGGCCGCCGTGCTCGGACGCGAAGGACGCGGCGACCGCGTGCCCGGAATCTGGATGCCGGCAGGGGGAGACCGGGCGGCTGTCATCGTGCATCCCGAAGGCGCGCATGCTCCGGCGGCGATGGAGACGGCGGGCGAGCTCAAGCGCCTCGGCGTATCGGTGCTGGCGATCGACGCATTCAAGACCGTGGCTCCGGCGACTCCGGCGCCCGCGCCCGAGCGCCACTTCTTCACCTTCAACCGCTCGGACGACGCCAACCGTGTCCAGGACGTGCTGACCGCGGCGGCGTTCCTCGCCCAGCGGGGCGCGCGCGAGATCGATCTCGTGTGCGAGGGCCGCGCTCAGGCGTGGTGTCTGTTTGCCGCGGCGGTCGCGCCTGTCAAGCTCCAGTTGCGGGTCGCGCCGCCGCCGATTCCCGACGACTCCGACGAGTGGCTCGCGCAGAACCTGTTCGTGCCGGGCATCCAGCGCGCCGGCGGCCTCGAGGCCGCCCTGCGCCTTACCGGCGCTTCAGTACGTCAGAACGCGGCCCCACAGGCTTTGCGTGCCCCATAGGCCGGAACGCAAGCACTCGAGCTGCACGATCTGGCTGTGATCGACGAACAGGTTGACGTCCGGCCCGTAGTTCTTCACGAACCAGCCGAATACCTCGGGGTCGGCAGCTTCGAACATGACGCGCTCCAGCCCGATGCCGGTGACCACGGCCGCGATCGCATCCGTCCGCCAGGCATCCACGTTCTCCGTGATGCCTTCGGATTCAATCATCACCTGGAAGGCGCCCGCGTCGAGCGAGCGGCGCGCTTGCTCCACCATCCAGGCGGGGTGGCGCGTGCCTTCGGCCCGCAGCTCAGGCGCGGCAGTTGCGCCGCCCGCGCCGAACTGGACGCCGACCTCGGCCTTGCATTTCAGGCCCGTCTCCACGACATCGGCGACCAGGCGCAGCCGGTCGTCTTCGGGCATCGTGATAAACCCGGCCGAGACTTCGACGACGTCAAAGCCCAGGTCTTTGCATGCGGCGATGTAACTCGCGACCGCTTCGCGCCCCTGCGCCAGCACGCGCTCGATGAAGCCGCCGGTGGATACCTCGACTTGATGGCGATGGCAGAGGTCAATCATCTCGCGGAGAGCAGCCGCCGGCATGAGCGCGAATGAGCCGCCGGCAAATTTCAGGGAATCGATAAAAGCGCCCATAGTCTCGAAAATGTCCTCGAGGTAGCGCCGGCCCACGGGAGTGTAATACGGCCCGCGGATCTCGGTGAGGCCGCGGGTGCGCGGCTTGGGGGCGCGCTCATTGACCCGGAGAAAGGGAAATGGGCATTCCGGCGGTGCCATCAGGCCTCCGGCGGTTGGACTGTTATTCGCCCATGACGGTGACGGTGATCTCGCGCTCCCGCGGGCGGTCGTCGAATTCGCAAAGGATGATCTGCTGCCAGGTTCCGAGACGGAGGGAGCCGTCGCTTACGGGGAAACTGGCGGCGGTACCCATGAGCGCGCTGCGCAAATGCGCGTAACCGTTGTGATCGTCCCAGCGGGCGTTGTGGGCGTAGTTGTCGTTGGCCGGCGCGATCTCGTCGAGCGCGCGGCGCAGGTCCGAGACGGCGCCGGGCTCGAACTCGATGGTGGTGATGGCGAGCGTGGAGCCCAGGCCAGATACGTTCACAACGCCGGTGCGGATCCGGCTCTCGGCGACGATGCGCTCGACCTTGCCCGTGAGATCGAGCACATCCGTGTTGCCCTTGGTCGAGACATGAAAGGTTGTCTGTACGGCGGCCATCAATTTCAGGATGCCACCGGTGCAGCCGGAAGGGCGGACAAGCGCCGCTCGGCCTGCATCAGTCCGGCGCCACCCGGCCCTTCGAACGCACTTGGTTTGGACGCATCTGTAGTTTCGATTCGCTGCCGGCGCCGGCTTGCTATCCGCCATGCACATTCTGGAGGCGTTCCGTTGCGCGTCCGCGGGGGAGCAATCGCGAGTCGCAGCGGGGTGCGCTTGTGCGGCGAGGCGAGGCCCGGCTCAGTGGCGATCTGAGCCGGGCGCCAGACAGCGCTCTGACTCAGAAACTCAGCCGGGCATTGAGCTGCATCACGCGCGCGCCGCGTGCGCCTGTAATGCGCCCGAACAGCGGCGACGTAATCTGCGTGTTCGGGTTCCCCAAATTGGTGTGATTTAAAGCATTAAAGGCATCGGCACGGAATTGGAGCCTCAT
>JACOTZ010000419.1 GCA_016178155.1 Acidobacteriota bacterium | reverse complement strand
TTGGGTGCGGCTCTTTTGCGTTCACTGATTCCACGCATATCGACGCATGGCGAATGACGTAACCACTGGGAGAGTCCTTACTTCTTCACCAGTCTGAGGGTGCGGCGACTCTGGCGCGGTGTGGGTGGTGTCGGTCGTGTGGTCGCGGGCACGTGTTCGTGTGCGTAGAGCGAGGCGTGGTTTCGTTGATGCTCGCAGAGTTCGTGAAAGACCCAGTAGTCGTCGAAGTCATCGCTGGAGCGCAGGGCGCGCAATCGGAGAACCGCTTCGGCACCTGTGAGACTCCAGCGAGCCCCAGTCAGATTCATCCGGTCGTTGACGAGATGTCGGCAGGCGCCTTCGATCACGCCGGTGGCGATCGGGAGGCCACTCGACAGGGCGAGATGGTATCTGAGATACGGGGCGTACGTCAGCAGATAGTCTGCACACACATCGACGGGCTTTCGAGCGGCGGCGGGCAGCGACCGGCGGGTCGCGCTGCGTCGCATCCCCGCGGCGACGTACCCCGCTTTGCCGCGGAGGATCTCGAGGAGGTGAACCCGGACCCACGAGTCGAGGGCGTGGCTGTCCGCGGGGGACAAGGCCAACCCGGCCGACCAGACGTACTCCGCCACATGAATGAAGTCGACGACGATCTGCAGCGGGATCTTCCGCTTCCGCGCCAGCGTGCGGAGAATCCGGATCTGCGTCTTGTTGCCGTCGACCAGCGCGACCCACGTCTTCTGATGTTTCGGGTCGCGGTGGTCCGCCTCGTCGAACATCGCCGTGATGACCTCGTCCGGGGTCTGCTCGAGGCTGGCCCAGACGCGTTTGTGTTGGGGGCGCGGCCGGGTCTTCGGCTCGGCCGTTTTCTCGGCAGGCGGCAGGATGTCCTCGGGGGTGCGGACGAACGGGTCGATGGTGTAGACGGCCGCGACCGAGGCCATGCGTTTGGCGTGCAGTCGTTGGCCACGACCGAGACGGGCCGTGAACGTCTCCCCGCGCGTGGACGCGGCCCGTCGCGTGGCCTCGCGCAGATCCTCGGGCCGCATCACGACGCCCTTGCCATCCACGGTGAGCACCAAGATCGGCCCCGTGTGCGGGTCGGCCGTGGCGCACTCGTGGCGGATCTCATAGAAGGTCTCGAAGTCTTCGGCCGCGCGGCCGACCAGCTCTTCGAACTGGCGCTTCGGGACGTGCGCCCCGGTATAGGCCTCCAAACTCTTCACGCCCTCGTCGAACGAGCTTTTCGCCGACTCCACCGCCACCCGGCGCCGCACCTCATGGGAATACGTCTCGACCGGGAGATTCAGCGCGCCATCGAGCGGATGCAGGCTCGTAGCCCCCTCGGTCCCGTAGCCAGTTCGCGCGACCGTCACGGTCCCAAAGATGCTCTCGAGCCCCCGGGTGTGGATCTGTGCTCGCGCGCGTACCACACCGTCGGCGTCGGACACCGGCCCGGTCGCCGCGCCGGGACGGCGGACATCCAGGTGGGCCTGCAGCAGCAGGCGCATCAGCTCGCGGCCCTCAACTTCCAGCTTCCGCTCGAGATCACTGTGCGTCAAGGAACAAGCCTCCTCAGAGCGCAGGAACGTAGTCAGGGTTTCAAACTGCTGCTCCGCGGCGGCAAACGGCTCGACGGCGGTGGAACAGGGCGCAGCACCCATGTGACCTCAGCCCCGTCCTCGCAGGCGATCGACGGCGTCTCGGGTCAGGGGGTAAACCAGCAGCCGCTTCGGACTCGCCCCGTGGCGTTGGTGCGCGCGATCGCCGCGCCCGCGCCCCGCCGTGGCTCCCAGCACCACCCAATTCGCGGCCCGATAGCATCCGCCCGAATACCGCACCGGATCCACCAGCGTCTCGACCAAGAGCGGTTCGATTCCGTAGCGTGCCTGCCAGTCTGTGACCACGCGCCGCAAGGCTAGGCCCAGCGTCGCACTGGCCAAGTTGTGGATGTGGACCCAGGGAACCAACAAGAACCGACTGTTGCTCACCACGCGCTGCAGCTGCCGCGCGCGGGTCGCCTCGTCCCAGCCAATCCACTGATCCCGCGCGCGCATCCGCCACGCCGCGCTGGAAAACTGCAGGCAGCCCACCACCGTCGGCGCCGGCTTCGAGACCGAGATCAAATACTGGATGTGCGCCCCGAAGGGAACCGCGTACCCCAGGTAGTGATAGCGGCCAACCAATTCCCGGAACAGGAGCCGCTCGTCGGGGCGTTGCACCATCTGCAGTACCACCGGCGCGTACACTTCCACGCGCCCGGTCAGCGCCGCCCCTGGCTCTCCGCGAGCCGTGTGCGGCACGGTCGTCACGGATCCCACGGGCCGTCTCTTCTGCTTCACGGGCAGCGCGAGGAACCCGGCCGCCTCCAGCCGCTCCAGGAACTCCCGACATTCGCGCCCCTTCAGCGAGCCGCCCGGACGCGTCCACCCCAGCAGCTCGCTGATGGTGTGCGCCAACTCCTTGCGGCTGACGCCCGAACACGTCTCGACCACCTCGCGAATCAGCGCCACGTCTTCCGGCGTGAACACCTTTCCGCAGAACCGGTAACTGGGCTGCTCCCCCGCCACGTCCTGTGTCCTCCGCAGCCGTACCGTAGCGAATCGCAAGGAAGATGTCCAGCGAAAAGTTAGCCGGTGCCCAAGCTCCCCTCAGAGATTTCGCCCTGTTCAGGGATTGATCGGCGGTGCCCACACGCCCACCTATCGTGTCCCGCAACCCATATCCCTCCTGACACGCGACCTTGTTCGACTGACACAGCACGCTATCCTATTGAGAATTCGTTACTTTGCAGTGAATGCAAAAGAGCCGCACCCATCGCCAGAAGCAGGGCCCACGAGCTGCTCCTCACCATCTGCGGCTCCATTCGTGATCAAAACAAAAGGCGACGGCCGGACGGCCATCGCCTCGTCCTTCAACTGGCCTGAGGAGGCGTGGCTTATTCCAGATGCTTGCTCACGAGCTTGGTCATCGCGAACATGTTCACCGACGACTTCCCGCCGAACACCGCCTTGAGCGGCTCGTCGGCGTTGATCATGCGCTTGTTCTTCTTGTCCTGCAGGCCGTTCTTCTTGATGTAGGCCCACAGCTTCTTGGTGACTTCGGTGCGCGGCATCGGCTTCGATCCAACAACTTCGGCGAGTGTCACGCTCGGCGTCACCGGCCGCATGAACGCCGCATTGGGTTTGCGCGCCGACTTCTTCTTCGCAGTCTTTTTGGCCACGGCAGTCTCCTCTGGAAGACGCACAATAGCGTCGCCGGGAGGGTACCACGAAACCGCCCCCGCTCAGCAGCGAAGCTTCACCACACGACCGTAATAAGGGCGGCGTTTCGCTGCCGTCGGCTCTGA
>JACOTZ010000418.1 GCA_016178155.1 Acidobacteriota bacterium | reverse complement strand
TACTCGCACCATTCGGGTACGTTTTACAACCGCGCTTCTGGTAAAAGTTCCGTGCGAGCTCTCTATCGGCGGCCGTCCCGGACGTGGTCGGAACCCACCTAAGCTGCTATCAGTACAGGGGAAACGCGTCGGCGGATTGTGATGGTAACAAAGTTGCTCTAGTCGCGCCCGGAGGTTTGCTCATGAGAGTGTTGAACGTGACGTCGCCAGCGGTTCTTGGAACGGCGATTTTGATGGTGATGGGCACCACAGCCTGCGCCACGAAAAAGCATGTCCGGCAGGTAGTGGCGCCGGTGGAAACCAGAGTGGCGGGCGTCGAAAAGAAGACGACCGAGCAGGCTTCGGCCATAGGGGAACTGGAAAACAGCGTCTCCCGGACCGACGAGCGTGCCATGGAAGCGGACCGTAAGGCCGCGGCTGCCGGCCAGGCTGCGGATCGCGCTAATCAGGCTGCGGACACTGCGAACAAGGCAGCATTGGAGGCGCGGAGCCGGGCCGATTCCGCGAATCAGGTTGCCGAGCAGACCCGGGCTCGCCTGGGCGAAGTTGTGGAGAACATCGACAATTACAAGCTGGCTGGCACTGAGGCGGTGCTGTTCCCCTTTAACAGGTGGACGCTCACTAAAGAGGCAAAGGAACAGCTCGATGCCGCCATTGCCAAGCTGAAGGACTCGAAGGGTTACCTTCTCGAGATCCAGGGCTTCACTGACGCGACCGGCAGCAAGAACACCAATCTTTCCATCGCGCAGAAGCGTGCGGACGCCGTGGTTCGCTATCTGACCGTGGAGCACAACGTGCCGCTGCGCAAGATCAATGTCCTCGGCGTCGGCGAGGAGAACTTCGCGGCGGACAACAAAACGCGCGCGGGGCGGAAGCAGAATCGTCGTGTTGAGATGAAGGTATTCGCACTCGATCTCGGCGGGCCGGCGCAGAGCGGGACGCAAGCATCGGCGCCGCCGCCAGCCAATCCTTAGGCCTTAAGGATACGCCCTTCACAGTCACCGCCAAGGAGCACTGGAGCACACGGCGGCCCACTCGGGGCCGCCTTTTTTCTATGCTGCTCTCCAGATCTCGCAGTCCTGGCTCGGAAACGCTCTGCTGTAAAACGGAACGCTCGCTGCCGAGCCGTGAGCGTGCGGTGGAAGGTGCGAGGACTTTTTGCGCCGGGTTGCTAACCCGCGCGGAAGTGGTCGCTGCCCCCAGCTCAGAAACTCGGCCCTCTACGTTCGCTCACCGCAACGACCGAAGCAGTTCCTGGCTCAGCAGATCGGCGCGCTCGGCGAAGCTCCAGGAGGCCTTCAGGTCCGTGGCTCTCGCTTCTTGTGCCTGCCGGAGGAAGGTCTCAACGCGACTCAGGGTCTGGCCCTGTTCGGCGTTCAGCGTGTGCTTATGCAGATCGGCGGCGGCGCGGCGGGCGCGCTCGAGCGCCTGATCGATCGAGCGCGATAGTTCCTCCCGCTCCTTCGCTGAAAGCACCGGGACCAGCGGCGGCGAGGGCGGATTTTGCTGCGGCCCCTCGGCGGCAGCTTCCGCGGCGGGCGCCGGTTTAGGTCGCGTGCGTCGCGGCGTCTCGGCGCGCGATGCCTCCCTTCGCGGCGCCGGCGGCGAGGGCACGGTTGTCGTTTTCTTCGAGCACCCCGGGGCCGCCAGCGCGACCGCCGCAATCACCAGTAGTCGTCTGTTGCGAGTCAATGCACCGCCCCTGCCTGGCCTTGGCCGGCCGAACGAGCCTGTTCGCTGTGCAGAGCGTTCTGCGCGACAGGAAACGCCAGATGGAAGGACGTGCCCTTCCCCTGCTCGCTATCGAAATAGATTCTACCGCTGTGAAGCTGCACCACGCGGAAAGCCATCGCCAGTCCGATACCGGACCCGTGCGGCTTGGTGGAGAAGTACAGAGTGAAGATCTTGTCCTGTACTTCAGGGAGAATTCCCGCCCCCTGGTCGGCGACCGTGAGCACGTATTCATCGAAGGACTGGCGTATGCGTAGAGCGAGCTCGCCGCCGTTCGCCATGGCCTCGATGCCGTTCGTGACCACATTGAGCACCGCCTGCTTCAGCAGGTCGCGGTCGGCGCGGATCCAGGCCGGCGCGCATTCGACCTCGGTGACCGCGCGTACCCCGGCCGCTTCGGCTTGCGGCGCCACCAGCGTGACGATCTCCTGCGTGACTTCCGCCAGGTCGCAGAGCTGCCACTTCAGTTCGAGCGGGCGGTTGAAATCGAGAAACGTCTTTACCACGCGGTCCAGCCGTTGAATCTCCCGCGCGATCACGTTGACCTCGTCGAGCAGCGCGCCGTCTTGCGAATCAAGCCTCCTCCGCAGAATCTCGAGATGCAGGCTGACCGCGTTCAAAGGGTTCTTGATTTCGTGTGCCACGCCGCCGGTAATGCGGCTCATCGCAGCCAGCCGGCTCGAGATGTCGAGCTGCGATTCGATCTGGCGGCGCGACTCCGCATCGCGCAGCGTCACCAGCAGCCCCGGCGGCTGGCCGGGCGCGCCCTCGATCGGCTCGATGTTCGCGATCAGCCTGACGGCCGGCGGGGCGCCACGGTCGAGCGTGATCGGCCGGTCGCGCACCGGAGCACTTAGCCGCAGCGCCGTGTGCAGAGCCGCTCCCAGGGGCGTCCAATGCGGAAACAGCTCCTCGTAATTCTTCCCGATCAACTCATCGTGCCGCCGCATCAGCACACGCTCGGCCGGTGCGCCGACCATGCGCAAGCTGCCATCGGACCCGAAGATGAGGACGGCTTCTTCCAGCCGCTGCAGCATGTGCGCGATGTTGGATCGCAGGTTCGCCGCGTCCTCGCGAAAGCCGGTGTACTTTTTGCCCAGCAGCGCCAGCTTCGACTGCAAATCGATCAGATCCTTGGATTCGAACTGGTAGGGCTCCTCCGTCCCCGCTTCACCGGCGCTGATCAGCTCGATATTGCGGCCGATGCGCCGCACCGACGTGCTCACCAGGTTCGACACCACGAAAGCGAGAAACACCGAGACGCCCAGCGCCCCCAGCAGTAACGCGGCGATCTTGCGAAGCTGGGGCTCGATTCTCTGACGCAGCAATACCGAGGACAGCACAACGCGCACGGTGAGGACCGGATCGGTCTCGCCGGCGAGGCCGAGTGCGACCGAGGTCGCGTAATCGCGGTTGCGCGTGAGCACTTCGCGGAGCGCTCTCCAGGGTTTGCCGCGTTGCCAGACCTCGTATTCCGGTAGGTTCATGGCGGCGGAACTCGTGCGGCTGGCAATGGATGACGCCAGGATGCGCCCCTGCTCGTCGCTCACCATGATCTCGATCACCGAGCTCGAGCTGCTGACCATCTTTTCAAGCATGCGCGCCAAAGGGGCGTCATCGCGCACAATCGCGTACCACAGTTGCTTCTGCTCGGCAAGAGGCGTGCCCGGCGGCAGCGGCGGCGTGCGCTGTGCCAGGCGCTCCGCAATGCGATCGAGCACGTGCGACCGTACGTGGCTGGCGATCAGCTCGGCGCGCGCGCCCGCGTCCTCAAGACCCTCCGCGATCGCCGATTGCAGGTAGAGAATGGAAATCGCAAGAACGATGGGGACGACGAGGCCCAGAATAGCGATCCGCAGGCGCGCCTTCAGCGACATCGCTCATCCACGGGTGCACTCCGCCGAGCGGAAACCGGTAGCGCCCGGGCCCGCTCCGCCGGAGCGGGCCCACCGTAGCTTGCGGAGCGGCCGCGGGTTGGCCCGTCGCCGTTCTGGAGATACGCTTCGAGTGCGCAGGCGCGCGCTCCATCTGCCGCCGCATTCCGCCCCTCGGCGGCCGAGTTGCACGCTTCCGCGTCGCCCGCGTTAGCAAGCGGTCTGCGGGACGGCACACTAGGTTGAGACCGACGATGATGCTTCCTCGGCCGCGCCATACTCCTTCAGCTTGTTGAAAAGCGTCTTCAGACTGATGCCGAGGATCTCCGCGGCACGCGTCTTGTTGTTCTTCGTATGCTGCAGCGTCAGGATGATCAGGGCTTTTTCCGCCTCCGATACCGTGGTGCCCACCTGCAGGCGGACGGAATCTACCCCGTCGCCGTTCAGCAACGGCCGCGCGCCGATGGCGCCGCCGAAATCCCGCGGCAGATGCTGCGCCGTGATCGGCCCCTCTCCGGCAATGATCACCGCCCGCTCGAGCACGTTGCGCAGCTCTCGCACGTTCCCGGGCCAGTGGTGCTTCTTGAGCTGCTCGAGCGCCTCTTTCGTCACCTCCGTCACCTTGCAGCCGTGCTTGCGGTTGAGGTCGCGGATCAATGCCTCGGCAAGCAGCGGCAGATCGCCCTCCCTTTGGCGCAGCGGCGGCAGCGCGATATGGAATACGTTTAGACGGTAGAACAGGTCCTCGCGCAGCTCGCCCTTCTTGAGCGCTTCTTCCACGATTTTGTTCGTGGACGCGATGACGCGCACGTCCACCGTGATTTCGCTCTTGCCCCCGAGCCGCCGCACCCGGCTGTCCTCGAGCACCCGCAGCAATTTGGCCTGCGTGTTCACCGGCATCTCAGCCAGCTCATCCAGCAACAGCGTGCCGTGCTGCGCCAGCTCGAAGCAGCCGGCGCGCCGCTCCACCGCCCCGGTGAAAGCGCCTTTCTCGTGCCCGAAAAGCTCGCTCTCCATGAGCGTCTCCGGCATGGCGGCGCAGTTGATGGCGATGAACGGGCCCGTGCGCCGCGGGCTCAACTGGTGCACGGCGCGCGCCACCAGCTCCTTGCCGGTTCCGCTCTCGCCCGAAATCAGCACGGCCGCTTTGCTCGGCGCCACCTGGCGGATGAGCGAAAACACCTGCTGCATGGGCGCCGAGGCCCCCACCAGGTCCACCAGCACGCCCTGGTAGCTCAACTGCCGCTGCAAGCGCTCGGTTTCTTCCGCCAGCCGGCTCTGCGAAGCCGCCCGTTCCAGCAGCATGCGCAGCGCCTGTGGCTGAATCGGCTTCTCCAGGAACCAGTACGCGCCCAGATCAAGTGTCGTCGCGATCGCCGTCTCGATATTGCCAAAGGCGGTCAGCACGATCGCCGGTGGGTAGTTGCCCTGTGTTCCAAGCCGTTTTAACAGCTCGAAACCGTCCATGCGCGGCATGATCAGATCCGTCACCAACACCTGCACCGGGCCGTTGCTGAGCTTGTCCAGCGCCTCCTGCCCGTCGGCCGCGGTCTCGGCGACGAAGCCCCACGAGGAAATCATGCTCGCCAGGCCGTTGCGCTGTGCCTCCTCGTCATCGACCACCAGCACCTTGGCCGGCGGCGCCCCCAGATCACTCATCGTTGCCATTGTACTGCCAACTTCTTCCAGGTGTTAGAATCAAGGTGGCCGCCGTTGGAGTGACCGGCAGGCCCCCGCAGTTCCAGAAGCAACTCACATTCGCGGATCCGGAGGATTCTGTCATGCGCGGAAACGAACAGGTCATTACCCTTTTGAACGACGTTCTGAAAGCGGAATTGACCGCTATTAACCAGTACTTCTTGCACGCGGAGATGGCCGCAAATTGGGGATATATGCGGCTGGCCGGCATCACGCGGAAAGAAGCGATTGAGGAAATGAAACATGCGGAGCAACTGATCGAGCGCGTGCTCTTCCTGGATGGGACGCCGACCATGAACGAACTGTTTCCTTTGCGCATCGGCCGCAACATCAAGGAGCATCACGAAAACGATCTGGCGCTCGAATACGAGGCGGTCCAGCGCCTCAACAACGGGATCCGCCTGTGCAGGGATGCCGGCGATAACGCCTCCCGCGAACTGCTCGAGAAAATCCTGGTGGACGAAGAAGAGCACGTCGACTTCCTTGAAGCGCAGCTCGGTATCATCAAGGAAATCGGCATCGAAAACTACCTGGCTCAGCAGATCGCCGGCGACGATCACTGATCCGCACCGCTTCGCGAACGTACCTTGCGTCACTGCATCGCCGAGGCCGCAGTTTTCCTACCCATTGCCGCGCCGCGCGCTCCCAGGCACGCAACGCGCAAAACGCTCGTAGCCGCCCTGCTTGCGGTGGTATTCTTGCCTTTCGTCCTGGCGGCTCCCCTCGCCGCCCAGCCGCGCCTCGCCGGCGCCCCCGCCCTCAAGCTGGCCCTCGAGCGCTTGAAGGTCACAGGCAGCGTGCTCATGATTGCCGCGCATCCCGATGACGAGAACACCGAACTGCTCGCCACTTTCGCGCTCGGGCGCAAGCTGCGCACGGGCTATCTTTCCCTGACCCGCGGCGAAGGCGGGCAGAACCTGATCGGCCCCGAACAGGGCCCCTTGCTCGGCCTTATCCGCACCCGGGAGTTGCTCGCCGCGCGTCCCATCGACGGCGCCGAGCAGTTCTTCACCCGCGCCATCGACTTCGGCTACTCCAAAACCGCCGGGGAAGCGCTCCGCAAGTGGGGCCGCGAACAGGTGCTCGGCGACGTGGTCTGGGTGATCCGCAATTTCCAGCCCGACGTCATCGTCGCTCGCTTCTCGGGGACGCCTCGCGACGGACATGGCCATCACCAGGCTTCCGCCATCCTGGCGCGCGAGGCTTTCTCCGCGGCTGCCGGCCGCGGCCGGTTCCCCGAACAACTGCAATACGTCGAGCCCTGGCAAGCCAAGCGGCTGGTGCACAACCTGTTTTCATTTACCCCCGGGATGCAGCGCGAAGCTGAGCAGACGCCCGGCCGCATCGCCATTGAGACCGGTGAGTTCGACCCCGTACTCGGCTATTCCTACGCCGAGATCGCCGCCATGAGCCGCAGCATGCATCGCAGCCAGGGATTCGGCACGCGTATTCCGCGGGGAGCGCGCACCAGCTACGTCGTGAACGTCGCCGGCGACCCGGCCGCCCACGACATCTTCGACGGGATCGATACTTCCTGGAACCGCATCCCCGGCGGCGCTGAGATCGGCCGCATACTGGCGGAGGCAGCTCGCACCTTCGTGCCTGAGCATCCCGAGCGGATCGTGCCGCTGCTGCTCCAGGCTCGCGGGCGGCTCGGCAGCAGCAAGCACATAGGCGCGCGGCGCAGGCTGGCGGAGCTCGAAGAGGCGATCGCGCTGGCGGGCGGTCTATGGCTCGATGCGGACACCGGGCGCCGCGCGGCCCTGCGCGGCGATGACGTGGGTGTCCGCATTACCGCTGTGAACCGCTCGCCTTTGCCTTGGAAGCTTGCCTCCATTGCCTTTCGGGACGATCGAGCCACCATGGCTGAACAGCGCATTGCCCAGTCCCTGGCCGCGAACGTCCCGCTCGAGACGACCCTGACCTGGAAGGTTCCTCCTGACCAGCCCTACTCACAGCCATTCTGGCTGCGGAAACCGGCCGCCGGCGATCTTTACACCGTTCCTTTGCGGATGATCGGCCGGCCCGAAAACCCGCCGGTGCTCGAAGCGGTCTTCGCACTCGAGCTTGGCGGCCAATCCCTGCGCATCACCCGGCCGCTGCGGCATCGCTACGTCGATGCGATGCGCGGCGAGCTGACCGCGCCTTTCACCATCGCGCCACCGCTTGCCGTGCACTTCACCGAGCCGGTCCTGATGTTCCCATCTACTGCCGCACAGCCCGTCGACCTGCGCGTCCAGGCAAATCTCAAGCCCGCGGCGGACGAAGTGGGCATGCGGGCGCCCGCAGCCTGGCGAGTGACGCCGCCAGCGCAGCCTTTCCACCTCCATGCATCCGGCGAGCAGACGGTGCTGCGCTTCCGCCTGACACCGCCCGCCGGCGACGCGCAGGCCGACCTGCGCGCCACGGTTGCGGGCGCCGCCGCTTCCGATATCATCACGCTGGACTACCCCCATATCCCTCCGCAGGTTGTATATCCGGACACTGCCGCCAAAGCGGTGCGCGCGGAAGTGAAGCTCGCGGCGCGCGCCGTCGGGTACGTGATGGGCGCCGGTGACCTGGTGCCACAGGCCTTGCGGCAGATCGGGGCCTCCCTCGAGCTGCTCGGCTCCGCTGATCTTGCCCGCGGCGATCTCAGCCGCTTCGATGCCATCGTCACCGGCATCTGCGCCTACAACGTGCGCTCTGACCTGCGCGCCAACCAGCAGCGTCTCCTCGAATACGCCCGCAACGGCGGCGCCGTCGTGGTCCAGTACAACGGCCTCGGTGGGCCGTGCGCAAGCGACCCCGCCTTTCTCGAGAACGTCGGACCCTACCCGCTCGCCATCGGACGCACGCGGGTGAGCGTCGAAGAGGCGCCCATCGAGACCTTCAGCCATCCCTTGCTACGCTGGCCGAACGCGATCACCGCGCGCGATTTCGAGGGCTGGGTCCAGGAGCGCGGTCTCTATTTCGCCTCCCGGTGGGATCCACGCTACCAGGCGCCGCTCGAAACCCATGACCCCGGCGAGCCGCCCCAGCGCGGCGCCCTGCTCTATGCCCGCTATGGCAAGGGCGTGTATGTATTCACCGCGTTATCGTTTTTCCGGCAGCTTCCGGCCGGCGTGCCGGGCGCGTACCGCCTGTTCGCCAATCTGTTGAGTGCGGCCAAGGCGGCACCGTGAGCAAGGGCCGCCGCCCCGGCGTCGCGGACGAGCCCCCGCCGCTGCTTGGAAGATGGCCGCGGCTCTATGCCGCCGTTCTCGCCTGGCTCGCGGTGCTGATCGCGCTGTTTTACCTTTTCACCCGGACCTACAACCGATGACTGCGATGCTTCTCCGGAAATTCGCACTTGCCCCCGGTCGCGGCGGTGGCGCTCCACGTTGCTCTCGCAGTCCGGCCGTGACGCGGCCACCGCGGCGTCTACCGCAGCCTGCCCGGCCGCCGGCGCGGCGTACCAGCGTATGTTTGACTGCCGCTGCCTCACAGTCGCGGCCGCGCGCGTCAGCAAGCGATATGCGGAGCGGCACACTGGCCGCCGACTCGCCTCTCAGCCCTGCCGCGTGCGCGAGCCCCGCCAGCGCAACCGCACCGGCTCGGACAATTTGCGGCCCCCGGCCGCCTTCACCGCCCTGGCACACCGCCGCGCTACCCCTATGAGGCCCCTCGACTGGTTCGTCCTCACGGCCTCGCTCGTCTTCATCGTCGCCTACGGCCTCTGGCGCGGCCGGCACAGCGACACGGTCAACAAGTACCTGCTCGCGGGCAGGACCATGCCCTGGTACGCGATGGCGCTCTCCATCATGGCCACCCAGGCGAGCGCCATCACGTTCATCTCGACAACGGGCCAGGCCTACGCCGACGGCATGCGCTTCGTCCAGTTCTACTTCGGACTGCCCGTCGCAATGGTGCTCTTGTCGATGACCGCCGTCCCCATGTTCCATCGTGCCGGGGTCTACACCGCCTACGAGTACCTCGAGCAGCGCTTCGACGCGAAAACCCGCGCCCTGGTAAGCACGATCTTCCTCATCTCGCGCGGCCTGGGCGTGAGTATCGCGTTGTACGCGCCCGCCATCGTTCTCAGCGTGATCTTCGGCTGGCCGGACCGCGTCACCACCGTGATCATGGGCGTGCTGGTGATGACCTACACCATCGCTGGCGGCATCCAGGCGGTCACCTGGACCGATTTTCAGCAGATGCTGATTATGTTCGCCGGGCTGTGCACCGCGCTGTTCTTCACCCTCTGGATGCTGCCCCCGGAAGTCTCGCTCCAGGGAGCCCTCACCGTCGCCGGTGCGGCCGGCCGGCTCAATCCGGTCGTATGGTCTACCAATCTCAACGACCCCTACAACGTGCTGAACGGTCTCTTCGGCGGCATGTTTCTGGCCCTCGCCTACTTCGGTACCGACCAGTCGCAGGTGCAGCGCTATCTCACCGGCCGCTCGATCGCACAAAGCCGCCTGGGCTTATTGTTCAACGGCGCCGCCAAGGTTCCCGTGCAGTTCCTCATTCTCTTCACGGGCGCGATGGTGTTCGTCTTTTATGTCTGGCAGCCCCCGCCGGTGCTCTTCGACGCCGCTAAGCTGAATGCCTTGCGCGGGCGGCAGGACTTCGCTGCCATCGAACAGCGCTACCACGCCGCCTTCGAGGATCGGCGCCAGGCCGCGACCGATCTGGTGGAACGTCGCGATCAGCCGAGCCGCGAGCGATTCCGGCAGGCGCACCAGCGCTTCGAAGCCGTGCGCAGCCAAGCCACAACGCTCGCCGGCGCTCGCGATACCAACTACATCTTTCTCGAGTTTGTCACCAATTACCTGCCCGCCGGCGTGGTGGGTTTGATCATGGCGGCGATCTTCGCCGCCGCCATGTCCACCATCTCGGCGGAAGTGAATTCGCTCGCCACCGTGAGCGTCATTGACATCTACAAGCGCCACATCCGGACACAAGCCTCGGATCGCCATTACCTGAACGCCTCGCGCCTGGCGACGCTGTTCTGGGGCGTCTACGCAATCGTGACCGCGCAGTACGGTTCCAACCTGGGGTCGCTCATAGAAGCCGTGAATCGCATCGGCTCTCTGTTCTACGGCAGTATGCTCGGCGTATTCGTGCTCGCCTTCTTTTTCCCGCGCGCGACCGCCGCCGGCGCCTTTATCGGCGTCCTGGCGGGTCAGGCCGTGGTTTTCTCCGCCGCCCGCTTCACCTCGATCGCCTTCCTCTGGTACAACGTGCTCGGCTGCGCCGTTGTCATGGGCGTGGCGCTAGCCGTATCGGCCCTCCGGCGCCCCGAGCGCCGCCCCCCCGCAAGCCGGTAGTGCCGCTAACGCGCCCGGCCGCGACCGACGGGGAGCGCCCGGCCCCGCAGACTTCCGAGTTCACGGCCTGGATCAGCGCCTTGATATATCCGTACCCGAATGCAAACGCCTGCAGGCCGTCGGCATCATTCGCATGGCGCGGCATATGATCGGGACAGATTCCACCCGGGAACTGAACATCCCTGAGGATGCGCATGACCGCATGAAAGTCCATATCTCCTTCGTCCGGGTACACTTCCGCGAAATTCTGCAGCCCGCCGCGGATGTTGCGCATGTGGATCTGGTATATCTTTCCGCGTTCGCCCAGGTAGCGGACGATCGGGAGAATTTCGGTCTTCGGGTTCTTCAGCCCCTCGCCCGTTGTTCCCAGGCATAACTGGAATCCGTTATAAGGGCTGTCCACGATCGATTCATATCGCTTGATTGCATCGAAGATGGAGGGCGAGTCCCAATTGTCGGCGCCCTGGTAGCCCAAGGGCAGGCCCGGCGGATCGTAGGGGTGGCAGGCCAGCCTTACGTCGTATTGTTTCGCTACCGGAACGAGCCTTTCGAGAAACAGCGAGATGCGGCGCCAGTACTCGTCTGAGCTCACGCGGCCCGACTCGCCCACCGGCAGCTCCTTCCAGTTGTCCTCGAGCTGGAAAGCGTTGTACGCGGCGCCTCCTCGGCCCGCCCGGCGCGTGTTCCGCCGGATGGGAATCACCGTCCAGTGGTAGGTAATAATCTTCACGCCCGCCTGCGCGGCCTTCTCGATGTTTCCCGCGATATGGTCAAGCACTCGGGCGCGCTCCGGCTCGGTCCCCTGGGTAATATAATCCGAATCCATTCGGATCGCTTCGAGAATGACGCCGTATTTGTCGCAGTCGTCTCTCATCCTCTTCAATTCGTCGAGGTCCCAGCCGCCGTCCCGGGTGCGCCGTGACACTCGCACGGTCAGGTGCTTCACGCCATGGCGCAGGTTGTATTCGAGGTTCTCCTTCGCGGTCATCCCCGCCCCGCGCCCTCCGGCCACGCTGTGGTAGTCGCCGCCCACGTGCATCAGCGTGTTCTTCTGCGGAACGCGCCTCGCCGGAGATGCAGCGGCTCCCGCGCTCCCAAAGCCCGCGACCCGTGTCGCCAGTGCGCCGCCCAGAAGCTTCTCACCAAACGCTCTCCGTTCGATCATCGGAATGCTCCGTTTTTGTGCCCATGGCCGCCTACGCCGTTTGGCTTGTGCCGTTCGCGCCGCCACGGTACCCGACAAGTGTACGACAATGCGTCCCGGTGAAAAATGCGCCCCCCGCCGCGCCACGAACATCTACCGGGTTCCGCGGCCGCTCGGCTTCCGGGGCTTCCGGGGCTTCCGGGGCTTCCGGGCAGTGATTTCGTAAACCAGAGTTCCGGCTCTGGTTCATCGACCTGATCGCTCGCGACTTGCCAGCCTCGCCCCGCGTAGCGTCATTCTTGCAAATCTCGAAAATGCCTTGATCCGGCGGCATTCTGCCATTATAATTA
>JACOTZ010000067.1 GCA_016178155.1 Acidobacteriota bacterium | reverse complement strand
ATCTGGTCGCGGCGCAAGGCTTTTCTAACCAAAAATGAATGAATTCGGCGTCCGCCTCATCCGTGCTGAAAACGGATCCCGCTTGACACGATACACGCCGCCTACAGCCGCCGGCCTTCCAAACGACTCAGACGATTGTCGAGCTCCGCGAATTTGTGCAGCATCACGTCTTCGAGCCGCCGAAAGTTCGCTTCGTTCGTCTCCTGATACGCCTGGAGCTGCTTTTGGTACGCCTCGAGCTGCTTTTGGTACGCCTCGAGCTGCTTTTGATAAGCCTCGAACTGCGCCTGAATGGAAATCCGAAGATCGGTAATCCGGCGGTTGCTGTAGAGAAACCCCACGACCACGACGGCCAGGGTCCCCACGAACGACAACACTGGAATGAGCACTGGGTCGAGCATGCGCCCTCTATGATTATAGTCAGTTGAGCCTCTCCAAATTCTCACGGCAACGGATGTTTTTTTGGCCTTGCGCCGTGTTTCTGGCGGTCGCGGCCGGCACCGTCCCTTTTCGCAATCAGTCCAGCCCGACCGGCGAGAAGTACCTGATCGAGACCATGACCGGGGGCGTCGCGCTGCTCGACTACGATGGGGACGGGCGGCTCGACATCTTCCTCGTCAATGGCGCGGCGCTGCAGGATCCGATGCCGAAGGGCGCGCGGCCCGACAAATCCGACCCCAGGTTCTGGAATCGTTTGTACCGCAATACGCCGGCGGGATTCATCGACGTCACTGAGCGCGCCGGTGTGCGCGGGCACTCATACGGAATGGGAGCCGCGGTGGGCGACTACGACAATGATGGGCGCCCGGACCTGTACGTCACGAATTTCGGAGAAAACAACCTCTACCGGAATCTCGGGGACGGGCGCTTCGAGGACGTGACCGCGAACGCGGGCGTGAAGGGCGGCGGCTGGTCGACCGCGGCTGCTTTCGTCGACTACGATCGCGACGGCGATCTCGACCTCTTCGTGGCGCGCTACCTCGAATGGGATTTCGCACTCAACAAGTGGTGCGGCGCCCGCCAGCGCGGGCATCGGTCGTATTGCCACCCGGACGAGTTCAAGCCGGTGAGCCACATGCTGTTTCGCAATAACGGCGACGGCACGTTCGCGGATGTGTCCAGGACCGCCGGCGTCACCGTCGAAAGTAAGGCGCTCGGTGTAGCGATCAACGACTACAATCGCGACGGCTGGCCGGATATCGCCGTGGCCAACGATTCCTGGCCGCAACAGTTGTTCCGCAACAACGGCGACGGAACCTTCCGCGAGGTGGGCCTGACCGCCGGCATCGCCTACGACGAGGACGGGCGCGTGTACGCGGGCATGGGCATCGATTTCGCCGATTACGACAATGACGGCTGGCCCGACCTGTTCGTCAACGCGCTCGCCAATCAGCGTTATTGGCTATACCGCAATGTCAAAGGATCGTTCGAGCCGGTAACGGGTAAAACCGGACTGGGCGAGCTGACACGGCTCAGCTCGGGTTGGGGGGCGCGCTTCCTCGATTACGACAATGACGGGCTGCGCGATATCTTCGTCGCGCAGGGACACGTCATGGACAATATCGAGCTGACGCAGCCCGGCGTCCGATACCGCGAGCCGCTCGCTCTTCTGCGCAATCTCGGCGGAGAGTTCACACGCGCCGCGGTGCCGGGGTTCGACGTGCCGCTCGCGGCACGCGGCGCGGCCACGGGGGATCTGAATGGCGACGGCTTCCTCGATATCGTCGTGAACTGCAATAACGGCCCGGCGGTAGTTCACATCAATCGCGGGGGCCGGGGACACTGGCTGTCGATCGATCTCCAGGGCCGGCGCAGCAATCGCGACGGGATTGGCGGGCGCGTCAGGGTTGAAACCGGCTCAGGTCGCGAGCAGCACGGCTTTGTCTCCACGGCCTCGAGTTATCTCTCCGCAAGCGACAAGCGCGTGCACTTCGGGCTTGGCGAGGACCGGGCAGTCAGGCTGATCGAGGTCACGTGGCCGAGCGGCACTGTCCAGCGCCTGGAAAACGTCGAAGCCGACAGCGTCGTGAAGGTAGTTGAGCCGGAAAAGTAAGCGGCGGAGCGCCTGTGGTCCGAGGAAGCCAGCCGGATTCTGCTCTCCGAAACGGCCGGGCGGCAGGCGAATCTGCCGGATACGAACACACCTTGTTCGGGGCGCCTCGCGCCTGCCCGGATGTGTTGAATTGCGGGCTCACCGGAAGTACTTGCACAACAACTGCGACCCGGCTTCGCGCTATACTTCCCGGCATGGAGCGCATGTGGCTTTGTGCGCTGAGCACACTCCTGATCCCCATCGCGGCGTTTGCATTGGAGGGCCCGCGCCCGCCGGGGGCGCCCGAGGGCTGGACGACCGGTGCGCCGCGCCAGGAGATCATGCCGTCGTTCTCTTGGGACGCCAAGGGCGGACGCTCGGGGCAAGGAGCGCTGGTCATCGAAACCGATCATCGCGAAGGCCTCGATGGATTCTGGTCGCGACGATTCCCGGTGAGCGGAGGCAAGTACTACCGCTTCCTTGCATACCGGCGCATGAAGGGTGCTCCGTGGCCCCAGCAGAATGCAGTCGCGACTATTCTGTGGCTGGACGCCGGGGGCAAACGCGTCCTCGATGACCGCAGTCTCATTCCGGGTTTCCTCAAGGGCTTTACTCCCTGGACGCCGCTGGAGTACCCGACCGATGGCCCGCAGGATCGCGCAGGCTGGACGCAGGTGACGGCCGATCACCAGGCGCCGTCCGCGGCCACGCAGGCCGTGGTTCGGCTGCACCTCCGCTGGGCGCCGGGCACGCGGCTTGAATGGAGTGACGTTACGTTCACTCCCATCGCTCCGCCGACGCCGCGGCGCGCTCGTCTCGCGGCTGTTCACCTGCGGCCAAAGCAGGGCAAAACACCGGCTGAGAAGCGCCTCCAGTTCGCGCCGCTGATTGCGGAGGCCGCTCGCCGGCGCGCCGATCTCGTGGTGCTGCCGGAAACGCTGACCTACTACGGAACGGGATTGGCGATGGCGGAGGTGGCCGAGCCGATTCCCGGCCCATCGACCGAATACTTCGGCGCGTTGTCGCGCAAGCATCACCTGTACATCGTTGCCGGACTCGTGGAGCGGGACGGACATCTCGTCTATAACACTGCCGTGCTGCTTACCCCCGGCGGTGAGATCGGCGGCAAGTATCGCAAGGTCACGCTCCCGGACGGCGAGGTCGAGGCGGGATTGACGCCCGGCCGTGACTATCCGGTGTTTCGCACGCGCTTCGGGGTGCTCGGGATAATGATCTGCTACGACGGATTCTTTCCTGAAGTGGCGCGAGAGCTGACGAAGCGCGGCGCCGAGGTGATTGCGTGGCCGGTGTGGGGCTGCAACCCCGACCTGGCTCGTGCCCGCGCCGTCGAAAACCATGTCTACCTGGTCAGCAGCACCTACGAAGATATTTCCAGCAACTGGATGGTTTCCGCGGTCTGGGACCACGGCGGAAAAACCGCCGCGCTCGCCACGGACTGGGGCACCATCGCGCTTGCGGAAGTTGACTTGAACGCGCGCACACGCTGGCCGAGTCTCGGCGACTTCAAGTCCAAGTTGCAGCGTCACGTGCCCATGGTCCCGGCGGCACGGCAATTCGATACGTTGGCCGCTCCGCCACTACCGCACTGATCGAAGCGGATACCGGAGGGAGCGGTTGTCGAATATGAGCGCCAGGTTGACTTCGGCGGTAAGCGTCACCCCGCCCGGAGACGGCCTTGTAACAGCTCGACAGCGCGGTCGGTTTCACCGGTGGTAAGCACCAGGTCGGCGTGTGTGAGGTGACGGCGTGCAGAGTCTTTCCAGTCGGCCACGCCCGGATCGGAGACGAGAAAGAAAAGATCCGGACGCAGCACGTCGAGGACGCTGGTGGATTCGATGATCCAGTTGCCGGGCGGCAATTTCGCGACCGCCCCCCGCAGACATTCGGGCCGCGACCGCAGCCATAAGGCTCGCTCGGCTCCGGCGGCGAGGAAGCGGGCCGTATCGGTGTCCTGACTGGGATCCGTCTGCTCGATCAACAGAGGCTCAACGCCGCTGCCGCCGTGGCGGTGCGGAGAAATCTTGATCGCGATCCAGCGTGCCGCGGCCGTCGCCCGGATGAGCGCACAGACGGTGGTGGTCTTGCCGAGTTTGCGGCTGTGGCTGCCGACGACGACGATCATTCGCGCGCGGCCCGCGCCTCCAGCTCGGCCAAGCGCGATCTCAGCTCCTGAAGTTCCTTGTGCATGGACGGCAGCCTCGCTACGTGCGCGAGTTGCTCGAGATGTTCCCGCAGCGGGCGCGCCGGTGTGCCCCATACGGTCTGGCCCCGGCGGATGATCTTCGAACTGAGAATGCCGGCTCCGGAACCCACGATCGCGCGTGCTTCGACGCGCGCTTTGTCGCCGATCCCGACCTGCCCGCCGATCACGGCATAGTCGTCGATCGCCACTCCGCCGGATAGGCCGGTCTGGGCCGCCACGACCACGTGTTTGCCGATACGGCAGTTGTGGCCTATGTGCACCATGTTGTCGAGTTTCGTTCCCTGCCCGATGAAGGTCACCCCGAGCGCGGCGCGGTCAACGCAGGAATTGGCGCCGATCTCGACGTCGTCCTCCAGAATCACGGTGCCCACCTGCGGAAACTTCTCGTAGTGATCGCCGGCGAGCACAAAGCCGAAGCCGTCGGCCCCGAGCACACAACCGGAGTGCAGGATCGCCCGCGCTCCGATCGCGACAGCATCGTAGATGTTCACGTTCGCGTACAACCGCGAGCCCTCGCCGATGGTCACCCGATTACCGACGGTGCAGCCGGCTGCGATCGAACAGCGCGGGCCGATTCGGCTTTGCGAGCCAATCGTGACGTAGGGGCCGATCGAGGCGCTGGGCGCGATCTCGGCGTCAAGCGCCACGAGTGCCGTCTCGTGGACGCCGGGCGCGGGCCCGGGCTGCGGGTAGAGGTGCCCGAGAGCGGCGGCTAACGTCGTGCGGGGCGCCGCCGCGCGAATCACGGTGCGCACAGGCGCATTGCGGAAGTCGAGCGGCACGATCAGGCATCCGGCGGCCGACTGCCGGACAAGCTCTGCCGCCTTACGGCCCGAAACGAAACTGAGATGGTGAGGCGCAGCCGACTCGACCGGTGCGGCGCCGGTGATTTCAAGATCGCCGTCGCCTTCGAAAGGTGCGCTCAAGAGCGCGGCGAGGTCACGGACACGCACGTCCCGTATGATACAAGACAGAAGGCAGCGGCTAACCGCCCGGCAGGCCGCGGTTTATCGCCGGCCCGGAAACTCGCGCCGCAGTCGCCGCGCAAACCGGGGGACTGCGAGTTTCTGGAGAGAACACGGCGGCTGGCCCCGCCCGGCCCGAACCGGAAGCTTGGGACCCGTGCCACGCATCCGCGCGTCCGGGTTTCTGGGAAGCCGCCGCGCGGCCTGTCCCGATTTTCCGCCGGCGAGAAGCACGATGGGAGGACGAAACTGGCGATTGATCCCTCAGCGGCAATTGCGCCGACGGCGCGCGTGCATCCGGACGCGCGCATCGGACCGCAGTGCGTCATCGGCGAATATTGCGTGATCGAACAGGACGTCGAGCTCGGAGCGTTCTGCCGCCTGGAGCCGTACGTCTACGTGAAGCGCTGGACCACGATGGGCGAGCACAACGAGATCTCGGCCGGCGCCGCGCTCGGCACCGATCCGCTCGACAAGGTCTTCACCGGCGCGCGCAGCTACCTGCGCATCGGGTCGCATAACCGCATTCGCGAGCACTATACGATCTCCCGCGGCACCAAGACGGAAACCGCCACTGAGATCGGAGACGGCAACTACATCATGACCTCCGGCCATATTGCGCACAACGCCAGGATCGGCAACGACACCGTCATCGCGAGTTGCTCGCTGGTGGCCGGCTATGTCGAGATCGAGGACCAGGCGTTCGTCTCCGGCGGTGTGGTCGTTCATCAGTTCTCGAAGATCGGCCGCCTGGCGATGGTCGGGGGCAATACACGTGTCAATAGCGACCTGCCGCCCTTCTTTCTCTATTCCGATTTCAACGTCGCGGCCAAAGGCCTCAATCTCGTGGGACTCGCTCGCGCGGGCTTCCCGCCCGCAGAGATCGCGATTTTGAAGAAAGCCTACCGCATCCTCTACCGCTCGGGACTGAAGCTGGCGGAGGCGCTTGCGCGCATCGAGGCCGAGTGCGATTCCGGCCCCGCGCGGCATCTGGTGCGTTTCATCCGGTCAAGTGAACGCGGTATCGCGCGCGAGTAACCCCGCGTGGTACTATCGGTCTTCGTAAACGAATGCCGATAGCTGAGATCTCGGGCGCCCGCCTCGACCGCGATCTGTATTCCGGCCTCATCCGGCTCCACATCCTGCACCACGCAGCCGAGGGGCCGATCTTCGGCCTCAGCATCATGGAGGAGCTTGGCCGCCACGGCTATAAGCTCAGTCCGGGCACGCTCTATCCACTGCTGCACGGAATGGAGAAGAAAGGTCTGCTGCGGTCCCGCGAGCAGCAGGTAAACGGCCACATGCGCCGCATCTATTTCGCTACTCCGCAGGGACGGCGCGCCTTGCGGGCGGCCAGGTTCAAGGTACGCGAGCTGTTCGGAGAACTTTTCGAGAATGATTAAACTTCGAGCGGTAGTGGCAATTTCAGTTTGCAGCGCGGCGCTCGGGCAGCAGCCGCTGACCATCGGCCAGACGGTTGAGCAGGCCCTCGCACACTATCCATCGGTGCGCGCCTCGACCGAGCAGGTGTCCGCCGCGGCATCGGCCATCAACCTGGCCCGCACCAGCTACCTGCCTCGCGTCGATTTCGCCGTGCAGGCGAACCGCGCGACGCGCAACAACGTCTTCGGACTGATGCTGCCCCAATCGGTGATTCCCTCGATCTCCGGTCCCGTACTGCCGCACGATACGCTCGGCAGCAACGTCTGGGGCAGCGCCGCCGGCGTGCTCGTCTCCTGGGAGCCCTTCGACTTCGGGCTGCGGCTGGCGAACGTGCGGGTCGCCGAGGCTGGTCGCAGGCGCGCGGAGACTGCCGTGGTGCGCACGAAGTTCGAGGTGGGCGCGGCCGCGGCCGACGCTTTCCTGACACTGCTCGCCGCACAGCAGACCGCGCTTGCGGCCCAGGCTGGAGTCGAACGGTCACGCGTCCTGATCAGTGTCGTCGAGGCGTTGGTCAAGGGCGAACTGCGGCCCGGCGCCGACCTCAGCCGCAACCGCGCCGAGCTGGCCGTCGCCGAGACGCAGGTGATCCAGGCGCAGGAGGCTATCGAAATCGCGAAGGCGTCGGTGGCCCAGTTTTTGGACGCCGCCCCCTCGACCATCACCGTGCAGCCGGAACGGTTGCTCGAGACGCCGCCCGCAATCGAGCTGCCGCAGAACGCGCGGCAAAACCCGGTGGCGCTTGAGCAGACAGCGGTCATTGAAGAAATCGAGGCGCGCCGCAAGGCGCTGGAGCGGTCCTATTTCCCGCGTTTTCAACTGCAGGCGGCGACCTACGCAAGGGGCACCGGAGCGCTGCCCGATGGCCGCACGCTCGGCGGAATCAACGGGCTCGGGCCGAACATTCACAACTGGGGCCTCGGCATGACCGTGACTTTCCCCGCGCTCGAGCTGCCGGCGCTGCACGCGCGCAGCGACATCGAGAGCGCACGCCAGCGCGCCGAGCAGGCGCGGCTCGACGAGATCGTGAGGGAAGTCAACGCGAACCTGCAACGGGCCAGGGCCCAAATGGAGGGTGCGAGGCGTGTGGCGCAGAACACCCCGGTGCATCTCGAGGCCGCGCGCGAGACCGAGAAGCAGGCGCTGGCCCGCTACCGCGCCGGACTCGGCACGCTGGTCGAGGTGGCCGAGGCGCAGCGGCTCGTGACCCAGGCCGAGATCGACGACTCTCTGGCGCGCCTCAATACCTGGCGCGCCCTCTTGCGGCTCGCGGCGGCGTCCGGCGACCTGGATCCGTTCCTGCAGCGGGCGAGACAGTAGGAGTTTGTTATGTGGTTGGTAAACATAGCCTTGCGGCGGCCCATCACCATCATGGTCGCCGTGCTCGCGGTGGCGCTGGCGTCGATGCTCGCGATCAAGCGGATGAAAGTCGACATCTTCCCCAGCCTGGGCTCGCCGACCATCTACGTCGCGCAGCCTTACGGCGGGATGGATCCTTCCCAGATGGAGGGATTCCTGACGTATTACTACGAGTACCACTTCCTCTACGTCACCGGAATCGAACACGTGGAATCGAAGAGCATCCAGGGCGTGGCGCTGATGAAGCTCGTGTTCCACCCGGAAACGAACATGAATCAGGCGATCGCGGAAGTGGTCGCAATGATCAACCGGGCGCGCGCGTTCATGCCGCCCGGCGCCGTGCCTCCATTTCTCGTGCGCTTTGACGCGGGCACTGTGCCGGTCGGCCAGCTCGTGTTTTCGAGCGCGATCCGCAGCCCTGGCGAAATGCAGGACTTCGCGCTCAACCGCGTCCGGCCGCTGTTTGCGACGCTGCCCGGGGTATCGGCGCCGCCGCCGTTCGGCGGCAACCAGCGCACAATCCTGGTGCGAGTCGATCCCGAGCGCCTGCGCGCCTACCAGGTGTCGCCGGAAGAAGTGATAGGCGCCGTGAACCGCGCCAGCGCGGTGCTGCCGTCCGGTAACGTGCGTATGGGCGACGAAATCTACATCGCCTCCACCAACGCTGTCATCGGCGGTAACCTGCAGGACCTCATGAACGCGCCATTGCGCACCGGCAGTGGGCCGGCTGTCTACATCCGCGACATCGGGGTGGTGGAAAGCGGAACCGATATCATCACCGGCTACGCGCACGTCAACGGCCGGCGGACGGTTTACATCCCGGTCACCAAGCGCTCTGACGCCTCGACGCTTGACGTCATGCGCCGGGTGAAGGCGGCGCTCCCGAAGATGAAGGCCGCCGTCCCGGAGGATGTCGATGTCCGGATCGAGTTTGACCAGTCGGGCTACGTCACGGGCGCGCTGCGCAGCCTGGTGAACGAGGCGCTGCTCGGGGCCGTGCTGACGGGCTTGATGGTGCTGCTGTTCCTGCGCGACTGGCGCAGTGCCCTCATCGTCGTCGCCACCATCCCCTTCGCATTGCTCGCCGCGGTGGTGTGGCTCTGGGCGGCAGGCCAGACGATCAACATGATGACGCTCGCGGGCCTGGCCTTGGCGGTGGGGGTGTTGGTCGACGAGGCCACGGTGCTGATGGAGAGCCTGCACGCGCATCTCGCCGGTGGCTTGTCGCGGCCCTGGTCGGTGCTGCAGGCGACGGCAAAGACCGCCATCCCCCGGCTCCTCGCAATGCTCTCCATCCTCGCCGTTTTTCTGCCGTCGTACTTCATGACCGGCGTGGGGCGGCAACTGTTCATTCCGCTCTCGCTGGCGGTCGGCTTCGCCATGGTTTCCTCGTACCTGCTCTCGAATACGCTCGTGCCGGTGCTGTCCATCTGGCTGGTGCGCCGGCCGCACGGGGAGACGGAACGCGGTTTCTTCCATGCCTTGCGCTCGGCCTACAGCAGCTATCTCACCGCGGTGATGCGCTGGCGCTGGCCGCTCGCCGGCGCCTACGTGGCGGGCTCGCTGGCGCTCATCTGGCTGCTCTTCCCGCGCATCGGAACCGAAATCTTCCCGCAGGCTGACACCGGTCAGTTTCAGCTCCGGCTGCGTGCGCCGGCGGGCACGCGCATCGAGCGTACCGAGGTGCTGACGCTCCAGGCGCTGGACGTGATCCGCGGCACCGTGGGGCCGGAAAACGTCCAGATCACAACCAGCTTCATTGGCGTGCAGCCCGCAAGCTATCCCATCAACACCATCTATCTCTGGACCAGCGGCCCGCACGAGTCCGTGCTGCTGGTAGCGCTGAAGCCCGCGACAAAGCTTCGCGGGGAGGAGTTGAAGGAGGTACTGCGCGCCCGCTTGGCCAAGGCTCTGCCCGACGTGAGGTTTTCGTTTGAAGCCGGCGACATCATCAGCCGCGTGATGAGCTTCGGCTCGCCCACGACAGTCGAGGTCGGCGTCCAGGGTCCCAGTCTCCCCGCCAACCGCGCCTTCGCGGGGAAGGTCTACACCGAACTGGCGAAGCTTCCCGTGCTGCGCGACCTGCAGTACGCGCAGCCGCTCGACTACCCGAGCCTCGAAATCGAAGTGGACCGCGATCGCGCCGGGCAGTACGGGCTCACCGCCGCCAACGTGGCCCGGTCGCTGGTGGCCGCCACCTCCTCGAGCCGTTTCATCGAGCCCAACTACTGGCGTGACCCGGCGAGCGGCAACGCCTTCCAGATTCAGGTCGAGATTCCGCAGTACCGGATGTCCTCGGTCGAGGATGTGCGGTCAATTCCAGTCATGCCGGCAAGCTTGAAGGGAGCCGCGCTGCTGGGCGACGTGGCCCAACTCAAGCTGGGCAAATCGCTTGGGCTGGTGGAACGCTACAACATGCAGCGGGTGGTCAGTATCACCGCCAATCTTCACGGCGAGACCTTGGGTGAGGCGGCCGGCGACATCCGCCGGGCGCTGGCGCGCGCGGGCGAGCCGCCGCGCGGGGTTACGGTAGCCGTCCGCGGCCAGATCCCGCCGCTCGAAGAGACCCTGGATGGCCTCGAGATCGGACTGCTGCTCTCCATCGTGGCCATCTTTCTGCTGCTCGCGGCGAACTTTCAGTCCTTCCGCTTGGCGCTGGCGGTGATCTCAACCATCCCGGCGGTGCTCTGCGGCGTCCTGCTCGCACTGCTGGCCACCGGCACCACCCTCAACGTGCAGTCGTTCATGGGCGCCATCATGGCGATCGGGATCGCCGTGGCGAACTCGATTCTGCTGGTTACCTTCGCGGAGAGGAGCCGGGAAGCCGGAGCCGCCGTGAACGAGGCCGGTATCGAGGGCGGGCGCGGGCGTCTGCGCGCCATCCTCATGACCGCGACCGCGATGATCGCCGGTATGCTTCCCATCGCTCTGGGCGCGGGTGAAGCCGGCGAGCAGACCGCGCCGCTCGGTCGCGCGGTCATCGGTGGGCTGGCGCTCGCGACCCTGGCCACTCTCACAGCCTTGCCCGCGGTCTACGCGATCGTGCAGCGCAGGGCGTCTTCTGTGAGCGCGTCATTGCATCCGCAGGATTCTACAGGAAGGTATTATGAGCCGAGCTAAGGCATTCCTGCCATTTGTTTTCGTTTCGTTCTTGCCCGCGCAACCCGTCGAGACGGCTCGTGTCGTATCTCAGCGGCTCAACCAGACGGCGTCACTCACGGGCGAGTTCCTGCCCTATCAGAGCGTCGATCTGCACGCGCGTGTCACCGGCTTCGTGGAGAAAGTGCTCGTGGACCGGGGAAGCGTCGTCCAGCAAGGCGATCTGCTGGTAGTGCTGAGCGCGCCCGAGATGGAGGCGCAGATCGCTGAGGCGCAGGCAAAGGTCCGGGCCGCCGAGTCCCAGGTGTCGGAAGCGCAGGCCAGGCTGCTGGCGGCGCAGAGCACCTACGAAGGCCTGAAAACCGCCAGCGCCACCGCGGGCGCCATCGCCGGCAACGAGCTGACGGTCGCCGAAATGACGGTGGAGGCGGCGCGAGGCGCGGTCAGCTCCGCCCAAGCCGCCCGCGGGGCTGCCCAGGCGCACGTCACCGCCCTCGAGAAGCTCCAGGCCTATCTGAATATCCGGGCGCCGTTCGCGGGCGTGATCAATGAACGCTACGTCCATCCCGGCGCGCTCGCCGGGCCGGCCAATGGGCCGCTGCTGAAGCTGGAACAAGTCTCCAGGCTGCGGCTCGTCGTCGCCGTTCCCGAAGCGCACGCCGGCGCGATCGCCCGCGGCGCCCGCGTTCCCTTCAGTGTGGCCGCCCATCCGACCCGGACATTCGCGGGCGCCATCGCACGTCGGTCGCGCTCCGTCGATGCCAGGACGCGCACCATGGCAGTCGAGCTCGATGTGTCCAATGGCAGCGGCGCCCTCGCTCCGGGCATGTACGCCCAAGTGAAATGGCCCGTCCGCACGGGCCGCCCGACCCTGCTGGTGCCGGCGACCAGCATTGTGACCACAACGGAGCGCATGTTCGTGGTGCGCGTGCGCGGCGGCCGCGCCGAGTGGGTGGACGTCAAACGCGGCGCCCGCAACACCGACATGGTCGAGGTCTTCGGAGATCTGCGGGCCGGCGACGTCATCGTGCGCCGTGGCAGCGACGAGATTCGCGACGGCACGGCACTGCAGATAAAAGGCGCCTCCTGACCCGCGTTTTCAGTGGCCCTCTGCACGACTCGGTCTTCCGGAGGGCGCTGCCCTGCGCTCGCCCGCCATCGCCGGCAAGGCCGCGAGAACTGCCGGTCCGTCCCCTAAACGGTCAACGCGAATTCGCGGATGGGCCGGTGGCAATGAGCCGCGGTTCGTCACCACCACTCCCTGACGGTCGTGGCTCAAAACGCTTCCGCTGATTTGACGGCGCTTACTGAGCCGCGCGCGTCAGCAAGCGGTTCGAAATCCTGTCGGTGACGAACTTCGGTGAGGTTCAGGAGATCCGCACCAGGTCCCGGATGGTCCTGGCGGCGGATTCCGCGGGCATCGGTCTGGCGATCAGGAATCCCTGCACCAGGTCGACCCCGACTTTGCTCATCGCGTTCCACTGATCGTTGCGCTCAATGCCTTCGGCAATCACCTCGAGCCGCAATCCGTGGGCCAGCGCCGAGATGCCCCGAACCACGGCGCGAGAAGGCGCCGAGTCAATGTCCTCGAGGAAGGCACGATCGATCTTGATGGCGTTGACCGGAAGCTTCGCCAGGTAACTCAGGGCCGAATAGCCGGTACCGAAGTCGTCGATGGCGACGCTCACGCCGAGAGAGCGCAGCTTGTGAATCTGCCGCCGGGCCTCGTCGAGGTTGTGCATGAAGACGCTCTCGGTCAGCTCCAACTCGAGGAACCCGGCCGGAAGCCCCGTGCGCTCGAGCGCGCGCACGACTGTGTCCGAAAAATCGCTGTAGTAGAGCTGGAGCGGACTGACATTCACGGCCACCTTGAGGTGCGGCAGGCCGGATCCGTGCCAGGCCACACACTGCCGGCAGGCCTCGGCGAGCACCCAGGCTCCCAGCGCGACAATCAAACCCAGCTCTTCGGCGATATGGATGAATTGTCCGGGCAGGAGCAGGCCGCGGGTGGGATGCCGCCAGCGAACCAACGACTCCACACCCACCACGTTGCGGCGGAGGTCCGTTTGCGGCTGATAGTGCAGCTCGAACTCATTGCGCTCGAGCGCGCGGTGCAGGCCGTGCTCGAGGTGCAGCCGCTCCTCGGCGCCGGCCCGGATCTGGTTGTCATACGCCCGGTAGCCGTTCCGCCCGCGCGCCTTGACGTGGTACATGGCGGTGTCGGCGTTCTTCTGCAGCGTGGCGACGTCATGCCCGTCGTCGGGGTATGCGCACAGGCCGATGCTGGCGGTCACGAACAGCTCGTAGCCCCTGACGTGGAACGGCGCATGCAGCTCGTTGAGGATCTGGCTGGCGCACCGGGCGCCTGCCTCCCGCCCCGCGCCCGGAAGCACGACCGCGAACTCGTCTCCGCCGATGCGCGCCAGCATCTGCTCTGGGGTGAGCCTTCCCGCCAGACGCGCGGCCGCCTGCTGCAACAGGACGTCTCCGATCCGGTGACCGAGGGTGTCGTTGATTTTCCGGAAGCCATCGAGATCGATCCAAAGCACGGCCGCGCAGCCGTGGTCGCCGGCCGCCTGGACGAGCACGTTCTGCAGGTGCGCCTCGAACGCAGAACGGTTCGGCAGGCCGGTGAGACGATCGTAGCGGGCCTGCCAGGCGAGCTGATCGTACAACTCGCGGCGCTCGATCGCGAGTGCGGCCAGGCGGCGGATCTTATCCAGCAGGTCGTGCTCGCAGCACACATCCAGCGCCTGCGGCTGAAGCATGGCGAGCGCTCCCGCGAGCCGCTCGCCGTTTGAGACGATCGGTTCGGCGCAGCAGGCCTGCAGGCCGTGCTCGCCGGCCGCTGCTTTGAGCTCGGCCCAGAAGCCCGCGTCCTCAGCCAGAGCCTCCTCGCCCGTACGCTCGCACTGGCGGATCTTCCGCATGCCACGCGACCGCAGGCCTCGCTGCAATCTCGCCGTGAGCCCGGCCGGCAGGTGCGGAGCAGCGATCGCATACAGCTCTCCCTCCCGGGCCAGGAAGATCACGCACCGCATCTCCGGAACCTGGTCCTCGGCGAGCCGCGCGAGTTCCTCGAGAATGGTCTCCAGTGGTGCATTGCGCGCGACCAGCTCGAGCACATGATTGCGCCGGCGCTCCAGATCCTCGGCCCGGCGCAACGCCGTGATGTCTTCAACGATCCCTTCATAAAACTGCGCGCCATCAGCCGGCCGCACCGTCTTCGCCGTCTCCCGCACCGGAATTCGCGCTCCGTCCTTGCGCAGCCAGGTCGATTCGTGGCCCTGTACCTGGCCCTCCTGCTCGATGCGGCCGCGGAATGCGGCCCGCGTTTCCGCATCGAACAGCAAGCGCGGGTTTACACCGCCCAGCTCGGCCGCGGAACTGTAGCCGAGCATGCGCACCAGCGCGGGATTGGCCATGACGATCCGGCCATCCGGCTGCATGCGGTACAGCCCGGCCGGGGCGCTGTCGAAGAGCTCGCGGTAACGCCGCTCGCTTTCCTGCAGCGCCTGTTCGGCAAGCTTGCGGTCCGTGACATCCACGGCCACTCCACCCACTACACCGCTGAAGCTGTTGTCGAGCAGCCGGAATTTCGTCACCAGCCAGAACCTTGGCTCTTCCTGGGCGGGCACCGGTTCGATAGCCTGCACCGTGTGCCCGCTCTCGAGCACTTGCCGGTCATTGCGCACCAGCTCGTCGGCCACCTCGGTCGGCCACAGCTCGTGGTCGGTCTTGCCGTACCACTGCCCGAAGCTCTTGTGGAAGCTTTTCTCCCAAAGCTCGTTGACGTAGATATATCGTCCGCCGCTGTCCTTGATGAACGCGATGCAAGGCAGGTTTTCGGCAAAGGGCGATGCGCTCCGCCCGATTGCCCATAGGTTGGCGTCCGCCTGCTTGCGGTATTCGCCCGCCGCCTTCTCGCTTGCCTGCAGCGCCGATTGCAGCGCGCCCAACTGGGCGCGCAGCGTCGTCACGTCCCCGGCGACTTCTGCACCTGGCGAAAGCGCCGCATCGTCGGGATCTTGCTGCGACGGAGACGCGGGAGTGGCGGCAAGAGACACGTTGGCCCCGTCCTGCATTACCTCCTTTATCGGAATCAGGGAGCTAAGGCTGAGGTGAAGTTCATAAGGGTTTTTCCGGTACTCTTTTGCCCAGCGCCTCCATCTCGCTGCGGGCGGCCTGCACAAGAGCGCTTGCGTGTGCTACAACGGGTTGCGGCGGCTGACTCAGGCGTGCATCCCGGCGACCACCGTGTTTCCCGACCCTTGCGCGAAGAACTGCGGATCGCCGTCCTCGCAGCCTGGCTGGTGAGCAGTGCGGTCATCCTGCTGCCGCTGCTCGCGCCGTTTCTCCTGCCCGCGGCCGCAATCGAGCGCTGGACGCCCGTGTGCCAGTCGAAGGCGGGCGGGGACCGCCCTGCGCTCTCTGCGGCATGACCACGGCCTTCCTGCTGATCTCCCGCGGCCGCTTCAGTGAGGCGACCGGGGGTCAACCGGGCCGCCGTGCCGCTTTATTCCGCATTCCTGTTGAACGAAGTATTCGCGATCATGGGGTTGCGTTCGATCTTGAGAGGAGGCCGTTTGTGGCGACGTTGAGTCTGGTGTGGGGCATTCTGGCGATGGCGGGCATGGTGGTCGCGTTCTTTCCCTGCCTGGGCAGCCTCAATTGGCTGAACATCCCGTTCTCGGTCGTGGGACTGATCATCGGCATCCTCGCGCTCGCCAAGCCGAGTCCCGCGGGTAAGGGCGCGGCCATGGCCGGTACCGTCATGTGCGGGATCGCGGCGGCGCTGGGGTTCATCCGGCTGGTGCTCGGCGGCGGCGTGCCGTAGGCCCGCACTACGGTCGAACCAGCGATTTTTGCGCCCGGAGAAACGCTGCCGCCAGACCGCCGCGCGGGCCCGGAAACTTGAACAGGTGTCGCGCAGCGGACAAGCCGCCATGGTTTGCCGCTTGCGCGGCCATCGTCTTGAGAAATGCGTCAGACAAGATCAACCTGTTCATCCCTGTTCTCTTTAGAATCTGTAAGTTGCACATTCAATTAGCCGCTTATGACGCTCATACCGGCCATGACGCGGCCTGACTGTCCACGGAACTGTCCACAGACGAGAACGGAAGGAATCGCTGAAGAGGCTAGAACGGTAGCGCATCCTGCCTCCCGGTAAGAACGTGTTTCCATGGCTTTCATGGGTAGTCAACCCGTTGATTCCGCAGAAAAGACTATCGGACATTCCCGCTTTTCTGTACGATGGGCACATCATGGGCACAGTTTCGCATAGCCGGGAATCCGAGACCAGTCGCCCAGCGACGACCGTGGGCAATTGGAACCGATTCCGCTATTTGAGCCTGACATAGTTCTCCGCAATTGAATGGATACCGGCGTTAGACCGCAGATCGGCCAGGGAGCTTCTGGTGCGGAGGAGGGGCAGGATCGCGGAAGAAAAGAGATCCCACCGCAGCCGAATCAAACGAACTCGGTTAGACTTGAGTCTATCCCTTAGTCGGTCGATTAGTGGAGTAGGACGGTCATTCACAACAAAGACCGGGCAGGTTGCGCTTGTTTGCGCATCGATGAAGTACTCAAAGGACTCGGAATCATTGAGCCTCCCGAACGGGTTCAATGCGAAGGAGTAACCGATGATGGCTACCGCAGTGGCACTGGTGAGCGCAGTACGGGCGTACTGAAACGCTGAGTCACGAGTGACGGTCGTCGGTTCTGGACCCGGCAGAATTTTCGGTCGCAAGGATGGCCAATCGAAATCCAAAGAACATTCCAAGTAACTCGTCACCTCGGGCGATGTTGTCCATTCGCGATCGATTGATCCATGGGGGGTGAAAACTGGAAGCCGTCCGCCCACATGATACGTAGCTAGCCCATCCAGGTTATAGTTGAAAAGCGTCGCACCAGGAGAGCACCACTTGAATACCTCAAACTGTGGTGCCGGCCGGGAAAACGAAACGGTCAAGGCTTTTTGAAAGAAGAGATCAAGCCTTCCCGCATTTGACAGAAGCAAAAAGTCTTCGGGAGTTTCAGGGTCGAAATCCGAGAAGACCCCGCTAGGCGAAGCCGACGTTTGCCAGTTCCCTACTGGCCAACAGCCTAGGTCCGCGAAATCACGTCGAATACTGCCCCTCAGTTCCGCCGTTGCGGGCACAAGAGGCACAGACGATCCAGCTCCAAGTACGACGAACGGTCGAGGACTTGCCAGCGCGGACAGGAATGCCCGCATATCAACGGTGGATGGAAGCTCTTCCATATCACAGTCTACCCTCTTGCTGTGGCGCATCGTGCTAGAGTCGAAAAGGGTTTCGCTGCAAATGCAAAGAGAACTGATTGTTGCTGCTTTATCCGCAGGCGTCATCTGGGGCGGGGAGTGTGTCCGCCCAGCGACTACAATTCGATCCGTTGATAGCCCGTTCGCCTTCTCAACGGCTGTGATCGCTGCTCTCGCAACCGCGCACCTTGCCTACGGGGAGTCTTTGCTCTCACCCGAGCGAACCGCAGGTTCAGCAGAACCGCAACCTCTGGGTCTTGCGAAGGACTGCATCAAAGGCTACATGGCTCCCTTCGTCGGGTCCAAAGTAAAGGGAATTGAAGAGGCCGCATCGACGATTCAGCTTGCGATGACGATTCTTTCATCCAATGAACAAGAGGTTTATGAAGTACTGGGCACGATGTCGAAGAGGAAGGCCAGCCAGCAAGAGATGCTGGAATATCTACAGAACTTCCGCGATTCCGGGCAAGGTAGGTGGTACATCTTCCTAACCGCGACGACATCCACGATATTCTCAATTGGAGTCTTTGAAAACCTGAAGTCTGAAAAGCCCGACATCATATCTACGCTGCAATCGGATGAGGTGGAGTTCCTGCGCCTCGAAATCTGTAGACACTTCCTGCTGAGCCGCCTAACTCGACCGAGCCAGCTTCGCCCATCGCCGGAGAAGGGAGCGGCAATGCTTTATCGTTTTGTCCAAGCCGGGAAAATTTCATTGACGAATCCAGACTGGAAGTGAGCTAGGTTCCGAAGACGCTGCGCCAACAATCATTTGGGGGTGGCTACTTTGGAACGACGGCTCCGGAGGCGGCGTGTAGCCGATTTTGCTCCTGCTGGATGTGAAACAACCAGTAGCTGTCAAAGTCGCCGCTGAGGTAGATGGCGCGGAGTTTCACGACGGCTTCAGCCATGGTTTCGGTCCAACGCATTCCTGAACGCTCCATCCTGT
>JACOTZ010000417.1 GCA_016178155.1 Acidobacteriota bacterium | reverse complement strand
GTCCGTTCGGCCGCGCTCACGGCTCATCCCGAGGTGCGCCAACCCTTGCAGGTTCTGTCGGGCAAGTTCGACAGGGCATTGATGCGGCGCCTGAACTATCGAATAGAGGGCGACCACCGCCGCCTGGAACAAGTCGCGGCGGAGGGCCTGCGCGAGGCGGGCCTCGGCTGAGGGGCCCCGCAGGACCCCTCGATCACGGCACCGGAGCATCACCGCGAAAGGGGAGTGGACTGCAAAATCATGCTTGCGCCACCACGTTGCCGACCGGTGGATACCCTGGGCATATGATGGCTGAATGATGCACGCGCTCGCAGCGCTCTTCCTCGCGATGCAGGCGTCCGGCGCGGTCGCGGTTCGCTTCGACCCAGCCTCGCCCGATGTGGGCCCCTTCCCGGCGGATGCACTCACGGTAGTGGACGCAAACCAGAAGACCGGCCGCCGGGTCAACCTGCCGCTGCCGGACTGCCAGGTTCAGCCGAGTGCCTGTATCGACATTCGCGCAGTCAACGAATTGGATGGTTTTCACGCGCACCCGCGCATCCGGGTGCGCTTCTCCGGGCCGGTGAATCCGGACACATTGCGTGCCGGAATCTGGCTCCATGCGCTTGAGAATCTGACGGATGAAGAGTATGGCCTTCATCGCGAAGGCGAGTGGATCCCGATCAATGAAGTGGTATACGATGCCGAGACGAATACCGCCTACGCGAAGCCCGACACCGTGCTCGACCAGCACCGCCGCTACGCGCTGGTGGTCTTCAGCGCGGTGCGCGACGGTCGGGGCGACGCCGTTGTTTCCGACCCGGCGTTCGAGGCCTGTCTCCGCAGCGGCAGCGGCTACTGCGCCGAAGTGGCGGAGGCCGTGAGCCAGGCCACACGCCTCGCGCTGCTCGGCGAGCGCGTGGTCGCCGCCTCGGTATTTACGACCATGACGGTGACCAGCTTTCTCGAGCGTGCCCGGGATCTGCTGGGCGATACCGCGTTGAGCGTGCAGCGGGCGCGCCTCCCGATTATCGGCATTGCCGACCTGGAGACGATCGGGGTTCGATTTCACGTCGGCGGCGCTGACGGGTTTCGTGATTTCAGCTTTCCGGCGAGCCTGGCGATCGGCATCGGCCGCATCGCATTCGGCTCATTCCGTTCGCCGATGTTCGTGACCTCGCAACTGACGATCCCGAGTACGCCGACGGCCATCGCGGTCGAGTTACCCGCTACCTCGGCGGAGATCGCTTTTCACGTTCTGCTGCCTGCGCGCGCGATGCCGGCCGGCGGCTTCCCCGTGGTCATCGCGGGTCATGGGTTCGGCGACAGCCGGTTCGGAATGCCAAGCGCTATCGGTCCCGCCATGGCTTCGGCCGGCCTGGCTGTGATCGCGATCAACGCCTACGGGCATGGCAATGGTCCCGAGGGCATGGTGGTGCTCACGCGCAGGGACGGGACGCAGGTCGAACTGCCGCTGGGAGGGCGCGGCATCGACGTGAACGGCGACGGCGCCTACGATTCGGCGGAGGGGTGCCTGGTGGTCGCGCCGTCCGCGCTCGCCGCCCGCGACTGCCTGCGCCAGACGGCGATTGACCTGATGCAGCTCGTGCGTGCCATCCGCGCCGGCATCGACCTCGATGGCGACGGCGCCGTAGACCTCGACCAGCACCGGATCTACTACGCCGGTCAGTCGCTGGGGGCGATGTACGGGACACTTCTGGCGGCCGTCGAGCCGGACATTGACGCGGCCGCCTTGAACGTGGGCGGAGGCACGCTCGTGAATATCGCCCGGACCAGCCCGGCCTACCGGCAGCTCGCGGCCGCACTGCTGGGTGCGCGCACTCCCTCGCTGCTCAACCAGGGGGTAACATTTGATGACCAGTTCGTGCTGCGTTATCAGCCTGCGCGGGTACTCTCGGCTCCCGGTGCGGCCGGCTTGCAGGAATATTTCGAGATGCTCGAGTGGTTGCAGGCGCCGGGCGACGCGATCTTCTATGCGCCGCACCTGAAATCATCCACGCTGCCGGGAGTGCCCATCAAACCAGTGCTGTTCCAGATGGCATTGGGCGACCAGACTGTGCCCAATCCAGCGAACACCGCGCTCGTCCGGGCCGCTAACCTGCGGGAGAGCACCTGGATCTACCGCCATGACATCGCGCGCTCGGTGTCGCGCCAGCTCGGGGGCAACCCGCACGCGTTCCTGGCGGATGTATTGTCGCCGGCGGGGCTTCCGATCGCGCTCGCCGCACAAAGCCAGATTGCGATATTTTTTGCGAGCGACGGCGCCGAGGCGCCGAACCCCTCCACCCCTCTGCGGCCGTTCTTCGGCGGGCGCGATATTTTCGAGATCCCGGAGTTTCTCCCGGAAGACTTCAATTTTCCGCAATAGATGCCATTGAGACGCCGGGAAAGGCAGCGCCCCGCAGAGCGTTGGTGAGAGAACGGGCTACAGGGGCGTTGCCGCCCTCTCGTCGCCACCGGCGCCGCGGAGCGCCTGTCGCGCTTCCTCCGCGAGCACGAAAGCGATCTCCTCGCCCGTGCCCTCGGCTTCGTAGGTCTCGACGATGCGTTCGAGCGCCGAGCGCAACCGGCGCACCTGGTCGAGGAGCGCGGCAAGCTGGTCCACCGCGATGGTTACCGGGGCGGAGCCGGTGTGGGTTTTTATCAGTCTTTCGGCGGCCCGGAGCGCCGGGTTGGGTGAACGCCTTTTTTCCACGCGGCGATCAGGATCGGCGGACGCCGATCGTCTCCTTGCCCTGCGCCTCCGCCTGGACGCCGATATCGGAGCCGGCGCGCGCAGCGATGCGCAGGCGGTTGTGAACGTCCCGGACGCCGAACACATCGCTTGCCGCATCTTCGGCCATGCGCTTCATGCCGCGGTCGTGAACAACGCCGGCGAGCGTGACCTCGCCGCCTCCGACGCTAACTTCGATGTCGCTTGCATCCACGTCGGGGTCGGCGGTCAAGCGCTCGCATACTTCATCGCGGATCCGCTCGTCCGGGCGCTGGTAGGTGCGCGGCCCGCGTCCGCTGAAACGGCCGCCAAACCCCGCCAGTCCTCCGGCCGCGCTTTCGCCGGTGCGCCGCACGAGCCATCCGGGTCCGGCGCTCCAGCCGCTGCGGTGATGACCATAAGCGGCGCTGCCGTAAGCGCCCGCCGGATCGCCACCGTAGCCGTCAGCCCCGCGAGCAACGTAGTACTTACTGCCGCCGCGGTCGCCGTAGTCCGCCTCCGGCCCGTATTCGCGCCGTCCCCGCTCATATCTGCGGTCATCCACTTCATCCCCATGCGCCATTCTCCACCTCCGTGGGATTTGCGGGTTCGCCCTCCCCGCGCCTGTTTAAATTAGACTGCGTGGCGGGGCTCGAATTCCGGTCTTCACGGGTGATTCACAGCTACACGGCGACCAGGACGCCAAGGGGGCCGCCGCTGCTGCTCCAGGGGAGCGGCGAGGGCGGGCCGGCATCGATGAGAATTTCGAAGTGCTCGGAATCGGCTCCGCGGACGCGGCCTCGGAGAGCCAGCGGTCCCCCGCATGGGTCGGGGACGGCCACGAAAACCGATTCCGCAGCCGTGTCACGCGGTCCGCGCAGGCTTTGCGCGAGCGCGGGCGGATCAGGCTGCGATCCCGGGCGAGCAGGACCACAATCGGCAAAGGGCGGCGTCAGGCCCGCTCGGCGGCAGCCGCGGCTGGCGCCTCGAAGGGCTCGTCGGCGCTGCCGCCGTAGATCGCCGGAACCTTTGCGCCCATAGGCCGCAGGTAGGCGGAAAGCTGTCCCCGGTGATGCACGCTGTGCTTGATAAGCAAGTTCAAGTACGCGACGGCCGGCAAATTGGCTATGCCGAAGAACGGAATCGGCTGCACCAACTTCGCCGGCGGAAGGGCCTGCACACGTTCGACCAATTGCGGCAGGATTTTCTCATACCAGGCCGCTACTTGCGAGGGCTTGTCGAGCTTCACCCCAATGTCTTCGGATGCGGAGAACTCGCCCTTCTCGATGCCGTACACGAACCATGCCTCGACTGTGGCGATGTGGGCGGCCAACTCGAGAGCGCTCATGTTCTTATCCGCTGGTTTGTAGCCGGCTTGGTCATCCGGCACAGCGCCCAGGACCCTGGCAGTCGTCTTGCCCTCCTCGACGATTTGGGGCAGCAGGAATTGAAGGAGATCAGAAGCTTGTTCTGGTGTCATAGGTAAGAGGCTACTCCGCGCCCCCCGCAGTCGTCAACGGGGTCACAGCGACGCGGGTTCTCACGATTATCACCGAGGTGCAACACGAAGCCGGTAGTGACGAGACGTACGGAGCAGCCGCTGCGGCCATGGTGACCGGGCGCAAGCGCCGGACGCGGCCGCGCAAGGCGAGCGCCGGTGGATCGGCGGCGGTGAAAATCCGGGAGGAGCCCCGGCCGCGCAGGCTGCGCTTTCCGAAGGCCACAGGTATATGCTAGAAAGACAAGGTTGAAGTCTGCTTTCTCTAAAGACCGACCAGGAATGGAGCAACGCATGAACCGGAGATTCTTTTTTATGAGCTCGGCCGCCGGGGCGCTGGCGACAAAGGGCTCCGCCAGCCCCAACGATCGCGTGCGCGTCGCCGTTGTCGGCGTGCGCGGGCAGGGCCGCTCGCACATTCGCGCCTATTCCCAAGTCCCGAATGTCGAGATCGCGGCGCTATGCGATATCGACGAGAACATTCTCGATCAGCGCCTGGGCGATGTCGAGAAGACGGGCAAAAAGCGGCCCGATCGTTACGTCGACATCCGCAAGCTGCTCGAGAACAAGGAAATCGATGCGATTTCCATCGCCACGCCCAACCACAATCACACGCTGCAGACGATTTGGGGTCTACAGGCGGGCAAGCACGTATACGTTGAGAAGCCGTGCTCGCACAACATGTTCGAGTCGCGGCAGATCGTGGCCGCGGCGCGCAAGTATCCCAAGCAGCTCGTGCAGCACGGTGTGAATGCACGTTCGGCCGAGGGGCTGAAGGAAGCCGTCCAGAAGCTGCGTGAAGGCGTCATAGGCGACGTATACCTGACGCGCGGACTCTGCTACAAATGGCGGGACACGATCGGGCGCGCCAAGCCCGAGCCGGTACCCGCGGGCGTCCACTACGACCTGTGGCTTGGCCCGGCTCCTAAGCGAGAGTTCACAAAGAATCGTTTCCACTACAATTGGCACTGGTTCTGGGATTACGGCAATGGCGATTTCGGCAACCAGGGCATCCACGAGGTCGACATCTGCCGCTGGGGCCTCGGCGTGAAGTACCCGACCAAAGTCACGGCCATCGGCGGGCACTTTATGTTCGACGATGACCAGGAGACGCCCAATGTCCTCAACGTCGCCTACGAGTTCAATGAAGGCGGCAAGAAGCGGATGATGGAGTTCGAGGTCCGGCATTGGATCACGAACCACGAAGCGGGGATCGGCGAAGGCAAGGGCTCGAATACCGTCGGCAATACGTTTTTCGGCTCGAAGGGCTACATGGCCATCGACGGCTATACCAAATACAGGACCTTCCTCGGCAAGGAGCAACAGCCGGGCCCGGCGCGCGACGCGGGCGGCAGCAATTGGGGTAATTTCATCGCTGCCGTACGGAGCGGCAAGCGCGAGGACCTGAACAACGAGATCGAAGAGGGCGCCATCTCGGCCGTGCTCATGCACCTCGGCAACATCTCCTATCGGGTGGGCCGGACGCTGCATTTCGATGCGGATAAGTGGCAGGTGACAGGCGACAAGGAAGCGAACGCCCTGTTCACGCGCAACTATCGCGCACCCTTTGCCGTTCCGTCGAAGGTTTGAGGCAGGGGACTGGCGGGGTCTCTACCGAGCTTCGCAAAGTATGCTGTCAAACCGCTCTCTTACGGTTGCGGCTCCGATTGTGCGCGTAGCAGAGCCGCAACCGTTTACGGAGGGGATGTTGCGCCACGCGTTGAGAATGGCTCAAGCGTGCGGCACCGCGATTAGTAGCCGAGCGCGCGGCCGCCACGGCGGCCGTCGGACCAGCCCAACCGCCAGCCCGACTCGTCTATGACGACAGCGTGGACATCGCCCTGCGAGCGCAGCTTCGGAGCGAGCCTGTGCCCGAAGCTCCGCAGCCGCTCGCCAACGTCAAAGACGATGGCGCCGGGCTCCGCGTTGATTTCGCTGTTCGAAGGCTGCAAATGAATGCGCGGGAATTCCACCGCGTCGCGAACCGGCATCTTGTAGTCGATCAAGTTGACGATGACCTGGGCGACGGTACTCGGGATGGTGAGAGAGCCGGGCGAGCCCAGCGCGGCCCACGGCTTGCTGTCCCGGGTGAGCAGAACCGCGGGCGTCATTGACGACACCGGCCGCTTGCCCGGCCCGATGCGATTGCGGTCGCCCTCGCGGTCGGTGAAGCCGCTCATGATGTCGTTCAGCAGGACACCCGTTCCCCTGGCGATCACCTGCGAGCCGTAGAAGCCGTTAAGCGTGTAGGTGTTCGCCACCAGATTCCCCCAGCGGTCCGCGACGCTGAAATGGGTGGTGCTTTCCGATTCATACCCGCCGCCAGTGGAGATCGCCGCGGTCGCGCCGGCGCGGTCGGGACGGATCGATTGCGCCAGCGAACGCGCGTACTCCTTGGATGTGAGCCGTACCACGGGCACCTCGAAGAATGCCGGATCGGCCGCGTACAGCGCGCGGTCGTGAAAGGCGCGGCCCATGGCTTCGGCAAACAGGTGCCGTGAGGCGACCGAGCCTTCCATGCCAAGCGGCATTGGGAAATTCTCGAGGATGTTCAGCATCTCGATCATGGCCATTCCGCCGCTCGACGACGGCGGCGCGGTCAGGATCGGGTGGCCGCGATAGGTGCCCTGAAGCGGCTCCCGTTCGAGCGCCTGGTATCCCCTGAGGTCTTCGTAGGTGATGGTGCCGTGGTTAGCCGCCATATCGGCGGCGATCAGGCGTGCTGTTTCACCTTCGTAGAACTCGCGCCAACCGTGCTTCTGAAGGCGCGACAGGGTACGCGCCAAATCGGACTGCCGCAGCTTTTCGCCCTGCGCGAGCGGCTGCTGGCCGCCGTGCAGAAAGATCCGCCGAGAGTCCGCGAACTGCTTCATCACGGGAACCTGCAGCCGCAGGATCATCTCCATGCGATAGGTGACGGGGAAGCCATCCTTAGCCAGGCGCCTCGCGGGCTGGAGCAACTCACGCCACGGGCGGGTTCCGAAACGGGCGTGCGCCAGCGCCAGACCGGCGACCGTACCCGGGACGGCAGAGGCCTTATAGCCGACGCGGGCTTCCTGCCGGTCGCGGTACAGCCCCGGCCGAGCGGCGGAGGGCGCGGTCTCACGGTAGTCGAAGACCTTGGCGCGGCCGTCCGCCATGCGCACGACCATGTAGCCTCCGCCGCCGATATTGCCCGCCTCGGGAAAGATGACCGCGAGTGCAAAGCCGACGGCGACGGCCGCATCGACGGCGTTGCCGCCCGCGCGCAGCACGTCGACGCCGATCCTGGACGCCGTTTCGTGGGCGCTCGCCACCATGCCGTTCCGCGCGCGTTCCGGCTGGCTCACCATGGCGCGGGCGGCCTGGAGTTCGAGCCCGCTCTGAGAGACCTCCTGCGCCGCAGCCAAAGTCGCGCACACCAGTACTGCGATGAGTCTCCGCATGACGCCAGTGTAGCGAGAGTCCGGCGGCCGGCGGGATGATTTCAAGCCTCCGGCAATGGGCAAGGACCGGTGCAGTTTGCGGAGGAGGAGGAGGGGACGCCGCATGATGGGGCGCGCAGTGGGCCGAAATGTTCAATCAAGTCCGGGTGGAGCTGCGTTGCATCTGCCGGCCTTGCGCTTCAAGGTGGTGAGGCCTGCCGAAACGTCCAGGTGTCGCTTCGCAGTTACTGCCGCCCCGATGACCGTAGTGCGCATCCAGCACCGCCGCTCCGCGGCCTGCGCGGTCAGGTCAGAATCTCACTTTGTGCTCGCGCTCGCGGATGGTGGTGCCGAGCGAGCGGCCCATAATGTTGACGCCAGGTGTGACGCTGCCCTGCACCTTGACTCGTACACCGCTGGTGGGGACGCCTTGGCCCGTGGAAAGAACGTAGATCTTGCCGGTGTCGTCCTCGACTTGATAGACGCCAGCGACAAACGCACCGATCACGTTCGTGACGCGTCCCTCGACCGTAACACTGCGGTTATGGTAGCGACCCGGGTCGGCCAGGATGCGGCCGATTTTGACGCTGCCGCAGCCGGCGAGCGCCAGCGCCAGAACCACGACCGCAAGCAATTGCGTTTTCTTCATCTTCCGTATGGTCTCCTACCGATGGGTGAGACGCGGCTTCCGGGGTTTGGTGTACAGCCTCGCGGGTGAGAGGGTCCAACCGGGGCCGGCTCAAGACTTCAGCCGGCTCGTTGAAGGCTGGGGCGTGGGGGAGGTGCCGAGATCCGCCCGGCCAGTTCCACTATCCGCTTTTCCCCGCGGCGACCCGAGAGATGGCTCCCACGATGCGGCGGAACGGGATGCGCCCGCAGTCTTCGATCCCGACCCACTCCCCGTCGCGCCAGCTCGAGTGGTACCAGCGCACCAGCAGGGCAAGATGGTCCTGCCGCTCGGCGGGTCTTACCGGGAGAGGAGTGAACCCGGTGAAGATCTCGCGCAACCGCTGGTCTATCGACACGGATTTGTCGGCGGTGGTGCCGGTAGCAAACGGGACGGCGGCGTGCCAGGCGCCCCGATGCAGCACCCAGAGATTCACGGCGCAGGAAACAGCCGAGGGCGTCACCGCGATGCCATGCAACCGGTCGATATCGCGGGCCAACTCTCCGCGGAGTTGCAGGACCTGCTCGATGCGCTCGACGCGCTTGTGCTGCCGCGCCGCCGCTTCGAAATTCATCTCCTCGCTGAGCCGGTCGCGCGCCGCCGCCGCGCTTTCGATCAGTTGCTTGCCGCTGGTAGAGAGAAACTCCGCCACGCGCGCGGCCTCGCTCGCGTACTCGTCGGGGGTGACGACCTCCTGGCATGGCCGCAGGCACATATTCATCTCGCCGTACAGGCATCCCGGGTGCCCGGGGTGCGGCTGCAGATCCTCCTGGCAACGGCGCAACTGGAACAGGTCGAGGAGGGCATGCTCGAACTCCTCGGCGTCGGAGCGCGTGCGGAACGGGCCGTAGGACGGCGACGTCCCGGCGAGCCGGTTCGTCACTTGCGTACGCGGAAAGCGGTTGGTCAAGATCAGGCGTACGTATGTGGGGAGGCGTAGTTTCAGATACTCGCGGTAGCTTGCCGGGAAATGTGCGCGCGCCAGCTCGTAGCTGACCAGCGCCAGCTCGAGACGGGAGCCAGCCAGCCAGTACTCGATTCGGACCCCGACATCGCGCAAGTTGAGCAGCCGCGAGGGGCGCTTGCCCGCGAGGAACAGGCGTTTGAGGCGGCGGCGCAGCAGGGCCGTCCTGCCCAGGTAGGGATCGCCCGCGCGGGGGTGAATGAGAAAGACCGCGGGCGAGTCGGGCACCTCCTCGAGCGCATGTTCCAACGGCTCCGCGCCCGGGTCGATGACGTGCGGCGCACCGGCGAACCTTGCGATGTCCCGCTGGACTCCACGATCGGAAGCGCCGACTCTGCGTGCTACTACTTGCATCACTTTGCCACAGCCAAAAGGTCCGGGAATTCGGATGGCGCAAGCGGCTGAAACCGCGCGGTCAGGAGGTTCTCCTCAACGTGTGCCCGCCGGCTCATACCGACCAGCGCCACTGAAATGCCCGGTGTCGACCGCACGAACTGGATCGCCCGGACCGCGTCGCTGGGCGCCCCAGGCATTCTTGCCGCGAGTTCCGCGGGAAGTCCGCGCGCCAGCCTGGCCTGCAGCAGCGTCGCGCTCGCGATCACCGCGATCCCTAGCCTCCCGGCCGCTTCCAGTACGCTGAGCCTCTCGCCATCGAGCGTCTCAGTGGTTTGCAGCAGAGGCTCAGGCATGGCCAGATTGAACGGGAGCTGGATAAAACGGAAGCGGTGCCGCTCGCCGGCGACCTCGCGCGCGATTTGCGCCAGCCGCACGACTGAAAGCGCGTCGGGTTGGCGGTAGCCGTTCCAAGTCGCCGTGCCGTAGTATTGGATCCGTTTGCGGGCGGCCAGCGATTCGCACAGCTCGAAGGCGGCGCGGATGCGGTCCTCGAACGTGGCGCGCGCGACGAACTCGAGCTGTGTTTCCGGGTTGTGCAGGTAAAAGACGTCGACCGTTTCCAGTCCGAGATTCTCGCGGCTTCTGTCGAGCTGATGGCTCAGGAAGGCCGGCGCGATCGAGTGCATGCCACCGACAATGTGCGTTTCTTCCAGACCGTGCCGCGGAATGGCGCCTGGCACCAGGTATCCGGCCTTGCTGCAAACCATGATGGCGTCGCGGTCGACCTCGCCGGCGTCCACCAGCCGGAGGACGGCCTGGCCGACAGCCTGCTCCGAGCGCTGGTGGCGGTAATTCAGTGAAGTATCCACGAAATTGACGCCGCCACGCAGCGCGGTCATCAGCGCTTCCACGTAGCTATCGGTTGTCTTCTGGTCGAGCCCGCCGAGATAAGTGCCGATGCCCAGGCTGGAAATCTGCACTCCGCCCGAGTCGCGATAGAAACCGGCGGCTTTGAAGTCGCCAAAGCGGCTCGCGTAGCGGAGCGAAGCCTCGGGCGTAACCTGTCCGAGCAGCATCCTGATTTCAGTCTAGCCCCCGCCTGTGGCCAGGGTTGCGGGGACGGCGGAGGGAGTGCGGACGCGAGGGCGGACGAGCGGGCGAAGCAGGCGGCCGTGGGCGCAAGCCGCGGCAGCGCGCCGCTGGGGAATGCCGGCAGCGATGCGGTCAGCGGCGGCCCTTCGTCAGGTTGCGGGCCGCACATTTCAGGCCGCCTGCCGGAGAACCGGCAGGCGGCTTCGTGGAATTCGAGGAAGAGGCCTGGCGAATCAGAACGTGTAGCGCAGACTGAGCTGCAATTGCCGCTCGCTGCCTTTTCCGGTCACCTTACCGAAGGTTCCACTGCGCGGGTTGGTGTCGAAACCGTTCCAGTTCGGATGGTTCGGGAAGTTGAAAGCCTCCGCCCGGAAGGTCACGTAATGACTTTCGGCCAGGTAGAACGCCTTGGATACGCTGATGTTCCAATTCTGGAATCCCGGCTGACGCAGGACGCCGCGATTGCGTTGCGCCGTGAAAGTACCGGCGGCAGGAGCGGTAAAGATCGCCGAGCCGTCCGGATTACGCACCCGAATATACTGTGCGGGATCGCGGGAACCGCCAGCAGCGAACTGCGGGTCGTCGTTACGCCAGTCGCCATTGATGTTCCAGATCTGCGAGCCGCTACCCGTACCGACACCAGCGAAGTCATCGCCGGTGGCGACGGTTGCGGGGCCGCCTTGCTGGAACTGAATGGCACTCGCGAGATGCCAGCCGCCGAGAAGCTTACCAGTCATACTGCCGCGGTCTTTGAAGATCGGGAGTTCCCAGATCCAGCCCGCGACCAGGATGTTGGGGTTGTCGTACGTGCAGGGACCCCACAGGTTGCTGGCATCAAACGCGTTCGGAATGATGTCGCGCTGTGCCGATCCGTCATCGTAGCAGCGCGAATAGGTATACGCGATATTGAAGCTCAGCCCCCTCGAGAAGCGCCGGGTCAAGTCAAGCTGGAAGCTGTTATACCGCATGTTCGCGTCGTTGTTGGTGATGCGGATGGGGCCGAACCCCCTGAACGGCCGCAAGGAATCGACATTGACGCCGCGGTTGGCCTGCACCGTGCCCGGCTGGAGCTGATTCATGTTGCGCTCGCGCTGTCCGTGCAGCCCCCGGCGCCCGACGTATCCGACCTCGATGGTCGTGTTCGCCGGTAACTCCCGCTGGAAGGTAACGTTCCAGGCCCAGGACTCAGGGTTTGGAAAAATCTTGTCCTGAGTGGTCACATTCAGCGGGAAGGCGGTGCCCGGACCGCCACCGCCCGGGTTGTCCGCGGTGCCGTGCGAGATCGAGACCATCGGCTGCAGCGGCGGGTTGCCGCCGAGGAAAATAGAGTCGCTTACGCCGAGCCGGGTGACAAAACGGCCAATGCCGGCGCGAACAACCGACTTGGGCGTCAAGCTATAGGCAATTCCGACACGCGGTTGAAACAGCAGCTTATGGACATCAGAGAACTGCTTTGGTTCGCCGCGGAACAGCCGGTTAAACTCGCCGGTATCGGCGATCGGGACCCGGCCTTTGGCAGCATCCGGCCAGCCGTCCCCAGGGATGACGATGCCGTTATACTGATCGCCGCTCCCGACCACGATGTTGCCGGTGCGCGGATCCTGCCGCACGGCCTTGGCGGGATCGTAATACTTGGGATCGAATACGACCATGTTGCGCCATAGGCTGTAATACGGCTGGATAAAAGTGTGCCGCAGCCCGAGTTCAATGCGCAGCTTATTGGTAGCCTTCCAGGAATCCTGGAGGAACCACTCGAACATATGGCCGCGGTAGGGGGTGAACGAACGGACACCGATTTCGGCGTACGTATCGAACAGCCCCATCGCCGCATTGGCGATGCCCACGCCGGTGGTTGGAGCTCCCGTGCGAGCGTCGCTGAATACGAAACGGCCGTTCTGGTTGTTCGTACCGCCGGGTACGCCCGAGACGTTAATCTGGTCGAAATCGTTCTGGCCCGAGCGCTCCCAGAGCGCGCCCCACTTGATCGTATGGGCGCCCATGATCTTTGTGGTGTTGTTCGAGACGTTGTAAATCGGTCCGGTCGACTGCGCCGGGTAGGGGCCGCCGTCGGAGACGTAGAAGCTCGGCACGTCTACTGTCGGAATCTTCTCGGAGATTTCCTTGCGGTCTGGAAATATATATGGATAGTTGATCCCGTAGTTTGCCCGGTTCAGGCGCTCCGTCCGCACCACGCGGATGTACACCCGGTCGACGCTGGCGGTCACCAGAGTCTCATTGACCAGCGTCGGGCTGATGGTCCAGATGTGGTTCAGGGATGCGGTCCTGTTGGGCCGTTCGAACTCGCGCGGAGTGCGGTCAGAGCCGCGGTCGAACGGGTTTAGGTCGTAATAGCTGTAATTCTGGTGCCGGAAGCGCGTGGAATGCTTGTCGTTCCAGTTGTAATCGATGGACACCGTGTCCTTCCGCTGATCTGTGGGGTTGGCAGCCACGGCGAAGTGGTTATTCGTGCCCTGCTGGAACCCGGGTGTCGGCAGCGGCGCAGAGCGTAAGAAGCCGATGCCGTTCGGGCTGAGGCGGCTCGCTGGAATGATGTTGCCGGAAAACGGCTGTCCTGTATTGGGATCGTTCACTGCGCGTACGCGTCCGAAGAACGGGTTTGACGCATTCAGGAGCTCACTGAAGTCACCATTGCGCATCGCAGGCGTTGGGACCGTGCGGGTATTGCTTGATTCACGGCGGAACCGGACCCACTCCTGCGACCAGAGGAAAAACGCTTTGTTCTTCTCCGTATTCCAAACCCCGGGAATGTACACTGGCCCGCTGATGTGGTAGCCGAACTGGTTGTAGCGGAATGGCGCCGGCGCGAAGGCCGCGGCCGTGCGTGACTGGTTGCGCTGCCAGCCATTAGCGTTCATGGCTGAATTGCGCAGGTACTCGTAGAAATCTCCATGGAAATCGCGCGAACCGCTCTTGGTGACGATGCGGATCTGCCCGCCGGCCGCGCGACCGTACTCCGCGTTGTAATTGGCGGTGAGGATCTGGATTTCCTGCACCGAATCCACGTCGGCGACGCCGATGCTCGTTCCATTCGAGCGCGTGCGCACCGCCGGAGCGCCATCGAAGGTGATGATGTTGTCCTGGGTTCGCGCGCCGTTGATGTTCAGACCGGCCGTCGTCAGGCCGAAGCTAAAGCCCGCCAGCGTGCCGCCCCGAACACCGGGCTTCAACTGCGCGAGGTACAGGGGGTTGCGCCCGTTCAACTGCATGTGCCGGATCTGCGAGCTTTCGATCACTTTGCCCACGGTTGCGGTGTCGGACTGGATCTGCACGGCCTCGGCGACAACCTCGACGGTCTCTGTGACCTGGCCGACCGTAAGGCTGACATCCACGGTAGCGGTCGTGTTGGGATCCAGTTTGTTGTTGCGCAACTCGACTTTCTTGAACCCCTGTGCCTCCACGGTGACCATGTAGGTTGCCGGAGGCAAGTTGGTCACCGTGTAGTAACCGGATGCGTTGGTCTGCGCCTTACGTTCCACGCCGGTCGCTTCATTGCGCACGACGACGCCGGCGTTGGGCACCACGGCTCCGGTTGGGTCGCGCACGAATCCGACCATGGTGGCGGTATCGGATTGGGCCATCAGGAACGGCGTGGCAAGCAGCACGCCGAGAAGGAACACTGCTCCGGAAGAGCGGACTGAACTCATAAATTTCCCTTTCCCCTAGAACTCGACCGAGACTGAATCTCGGGCAAATAGTGTATCAGTTTCATCATCCCTCTACAATGTGTTGAGTAGGCGCAGTAAACGCATGCAAAGCCGGCCTTTGTTGCTGTTCTTGCTGGTGGTGCCCGGCTTGTCCGCTCAGCGCAACACCGGTGAGTTACGCCTGACGGTGCGTGATGCCAGCGGACTGCCCCTGCCCGCACGGATCGAGCTGGCCAGCCAGGCCACGCAGGTGCAGCAGATGGTGGAAACGTCGGCGGAAGGCGCGGCGGCGCTGAAGGCCATCCCGTTCGGTGTATACCGCCTGACCGTCGTCCGCGAGCAGTTTGCGTCCTGGTCGAAGACCGTGGAGATCCGGTCGGAGCTGCCGGTTGAGCTGTCGGTCGTGCTGGGCCTCGCCGAAACGGAAACCACCGTCGTGGTGCGCGAGTCGGAGACCCTGCTCGATCCATACCGCACCGGGACGGTCAACTACGTCGGCCGGCAGAACATTCGCGAGCGGCGCGCGGCGATGCCTTCGCGCGCCGTCCTCGAGTTGGTGGAGAGCCAGCCGGGCTGGCTGCTGGAAGCCAACGGAGTGCTGCATCCGCGCGGGTCGGAGTACAACACGCAGTACATCATCGACGGCATTCCGGTTGCGGACAACCGCTCGCCTGCCTTCGCGCCCCCGCTGGATGCTGAAGATCTCGAGTCCATGAGAGTGCTTACGGCCAATTACCCCGCGGAATACGGGCGCAAGCTGGGCGGCGTGGTGGAGGCGACGACGGCGCGCGAGAGCCGCCGCGGTCTTCACGGCAAGACCGCCGTTCAGGCCGCGAGCTTCGATACGCTCAGCGGTTTCGCGAGCCTGCAGTACCTGAGGGGACGTAACGCAGCCACGCTGAACGCCGAGGCTTTTCAAACCGGCCGCTTCCTCGACGCGCCTGTTGAGGAGAATTTCACGAACCACGGTTTCCTCGGGGGATTCAGCGGGCGATTCGAACGCGATCTCACGGACCGCGACCGCCTGCGCTTCTACACGCACGCCCGCCAGACCGGGTTCCTGGTGCCCAACGAGGCTTTGCAGCAGCGCGCAGGCCAGCGCCAGGACCGGCGGAGCGACGAGGCGATGGGGCAGGTCTCGTATCAGCGCGTACTGTCGCCGCTGTCCATTGCCAACGTTCGCTTCATGGCACGGGATGTGGGCGCACAGCTCTGGTCGAACCCGCTGGCAACGCCCATTCTCGCGGGCCAGGATCGCGGCTTCCGCGAGGCATATTTGAACGGCAGTGTCGCCTTTCACGCGGGCGCGCACGAGTGGAAAACGGGCGCCGAGTGGATCAGGACCTCGGTTCGCGAGAGCTTCGCCTACCGCATCACCGATTCACAGTTCTTCGACAGCGATGTGCCTGGTAGGTTCGGCTTTTCGGGATACGGGGGGACCCGCGAGTCCTCGGCGTACGTGCAGGACCTTGTTCGCTGGCGCAACTGGACGTTGAGCGCGGGCCTGCGGTTGGATCGCTACCGGTTCCTGGTCCGCGACACCGCGCTCAGCCCGCGGCTCGGGATCGCCTGGCACTGGCCCGGAGCGGGCATGGTGCTGCACGCGTCGTACGACCGCGCCTTCGAGGTGCCTGCCATCGAGAACCTGCTGCTCGCGAGCTCGCGCGAAGCCCAGTCGCTGACGAAGGGGACGACGGGGCTGCCGGTGCCGCCCTCGCGCGGGAATTTCTACCAGGTCGGTTTTGCGAAAACGCTCGGTAGCCGGGCGCGGCTCGACGGCAACTGGTTCCACCGACGAATCAGCGACTTTGCCGATGACGCGCTGTTGCTGAACACAGGCATCAGCTTTCCCATCTCGTTCGCACGTGCCGAGATTCACGGGTTCGAGGGCAAGCTGGAAATCCCGGCGTGGGGCCGATTTTCGGGTTTCGTGAGTTACGCGAATCTCGTGGGCACGGGGTTTTTGCCGGTCACAGGCGGGCTGTTCCTGGAGGAAGAAGTCGAGCAACTGCTGCGCTCGACATCCAGTTTCCCGGTCACCCAGGACCAGCGCAACACTCTGCAGGGACGCATGCGCGTGCAGGTGGCGCCGCGGCTCTGGAGCGCCCTCAGCTACCGCTACGGCAGCGGCCTGCCAGTGGAGCGGGACGAGGGTGTCATCGATCCCGCTCGCTTTAGCGGGGACATCCTCGCCCGTGTCGATCTGGAGCGCGGGCGCGTGCTGCCGTCGTACTTCGTGGATCTCGCCGCCGGCGCCGACATCCTGTCACGCGAGCGCATGACGGCTAGGCTTCAGTTTGATATGACCAATGTCGCCGATCGCCTGAACCTCATCAACTTCGCCGGCGCCTTCTCCGGCACCGCTCTGGCCGCTCCCCGAGCCTGGTCTCTGCGACTGGTTACGGAGTTCTAAGCCGGCTTCCGAGCTGCACCTGGGCGCCGCGCGCGTGTGGTGACGCGCATGGCAGAGCCGTAGATGAACGGCGCGCAGCAGACGTATCTCAGAACTGCAGCTTCAACGCAAACTGGATCACGCGGTTCGGTTCGCCGTTCGCGATGATGGTCGCCGAACTGGGCAGCGCCGCTGTCACGCAGCAGGTCTGTCCGAACAAAGAACTGGTCAGGGTCGGCGAACCTTCACTTGCGTTCCGCGGGTTGTCGAAATTGGGATGATTGAACACATTGAAGAACTCGCCCCGGAACTGTAGCCGCACCCGGTCAGTGACAGTGAAATTCTTGCTGACGCCGCTATCGAGATTCCAGAACATTGGTCCCCGGACCACGTTCCGGCCCATTCCGTGCCCGCCCGGCGCGGGGATGCAGAACGAGCTCTGGCTGCCCACGACCTGGCGGCAGTTGCCGGCATCGATGTCACCTACGTTGAACGCGACCGGGCCTTCGATCCCATTGACAAATTTCAGGCTGCCGTCCGGCATGGATCCGAGGAGATCGGCCCGCGAGACCTTGTAGCCGTTGGCGGTGCGTATGCCGCTGTTGATGGTGTAAGGTTCCCCGCTTTGATAGGTGAAGATGCCGGTCAGGGTCCAGCCGCCGACGATATGGTCGGCCCAGCGAGGCACCGATCCGGCCCAGGAGCGCCCTCGGCCGAAGGGCAGCTCGAAGACGCCGTTGGCCACAAGCACGTGCGTGTTGTCGAAATCGGATAGAGCGCGGTCCAGACGGAAATTGCGTACGTCCGTGGGCGTGCGGGAGTTCGTGGAGCTAAGGGCGCCGCCTGAGGTGGCGGCCACCGGATCCACCGACATGTCATCAATCGACTTGCTGAACGTATAGGAGGCGCCCAACTCCAGTCCCTGAGCAAACCGACGCCGAATCTGCGCGATCACGCCGTGGTAGACGGAGCTGCCTCCGGAATCGAAATAGAAAAGTTCGCTGAATTGGGCATTCCGCCGGAAGTAATTAGCGGGGAACCCGCGCGACACGATGTCTCGCTGATCGATGAGGCGCGCAACTTCGCCGAGACCATTCTGGCTGATCTCGGAAGTCCAGCCGTTGAGCACCGAGGCAGGGACCATCGCGAGCAGCAGCGTGGGAGGAACGCCGGTCATGCCCGCCGGACAATCTGTGCCGTCAGGCCGGCAGCCGCCGCGCAGATTGCGCTGCGCTGCGAGAAATGAATCGAGGAAACCGGGCTGATCGGTGGCGATCTGGTTCAGATCGTAGGCCCGATACAGCCGCATGCCGCGCTTGCCGATGTAGCCCACCTGGCCGACAAGACTCCGCGGGAACTCGCGTTGGATCGTCAGCGACCATTCATGCACGGTGGGTATCTTCAGATTGGGATCGAAGGCGCCCACATTAGGCGCCACTGTCAACACACGGTTGGGTGGCGCCAGTTCAGTACTGGGCTTAGCGTCGGGAATCGGCAGCATGAAGGGGTTGACTTGCCGCAACAGTTGCGACAGGCGGACGTCATTGGGGAGATCGGCGCAAGGCGCGGAACCGGCAGCGCTGTCCTGCACGTTCACCCGGCACTGCAAGAAGCTACCCGGCACCTTGCCGCCGACCGAGGTGACCTGGAAACTCGAGATGGTATCGAAAGCAACGCCATACCCCAAACGGAAGGCGGTCTTGGCGTCCGGAGACCAGGCGATGCCCACGCGCGGCGCCAGCGCCAGCGCATTCATGCGGTCGAACCAGCGGTCCGCCTTCACAAAGCGAACCGGACCCTGCGAGCCGTCCACGGCTTTATCCGGCACAAAGACCCGCCCGGCTCCATCGCTGGGCGGCAGGTTCAGCTCCCACCGCACGCCGTAGGTCATGGTCAGGTTGGACCGCAGGCGCCACTCGTCCTGGAAGTAAAGGTTGAATTGCTTGGTGCGGGTGCCGAGGCGGAACAGGTCGGGCGTATAAGCGTCGTTGGCCAGATCCGCCTGAAAAGCCTGTTGTACCCGCCCGACGATGCCTGCCAGACTGACAATCGCGTTCTGCAGGTTGTTACGGTCCGTGGCGTTAATGGACGCTGTGGCGGGCAACACCCAGGCCGGATTCTCGTTCAGCGGAGAACGCCGCAGGCGGTTGAAAATGATCGTGGGCGAAGCGTTGAAGCCGCCGGGGACTCCGCGCTCGTCGTTATGCCGGTAAATGCGAATGTTGAAACCGGTGCGGAAACTGTGTGCTCCGCGCGTGTAGCCCAGGTTATCGACGATCTGGAACGTGGTGACGGCGCGCTGCGTGTGTGGCGTGTTGCAGTAAGGCGTATCGATCAATTGGAAGGAATCGTCACCGAAGCACTCCTGGCCATACGGTGGGACCTGCTGAAATTCCGGATTGGCCTCACGCAGGTTGAAGAGAAAATTAAAGCGACTGATGCCGGCGGTGAACTCGTTGACCATGGCGGGCGAAATGACCCGGCGGTAGCTCAGCGCCAGGTTCTTGCCGGAACGATCCACGGTGCCCAGCGGGGCGAAGCCCGGGAAAATCGAAGGGCGGCCGTTCAACAGGTCGCCCTCAGAGGTGTCGTACTCAGAGCCGAGATAACGGACAAACAGGTTATTGTTGTCGTTGAACGCATGGTCGATGCGCGCCATGTAATGCGGTCCGGCGAAGCGGGAGGGGGGATTCCACGTGTAGCCGCCGGTGTTCAGTCCGTCGCCGACGCTGAATGTGTTGGGAAGCGGAAATTTGGCGTTCAGAGCCTGGATCGCGGGATCGATCCCGGCCCTCAGCGGATCATTGGCCACGATGTTGTAAGAAGCGACGCAGTTGCGTGTCACGCTTCCACCGCACTCCGGCACTTCCGGGCGCAGCGCCCCGGTCCGGGGATCCACCAGGCGTGAGGAGTTGCGCGTGATCCGGACACCATCCAGCACCAGCGGGTTGCCGGCATCGGGAACGAAGTAGCGGAAGATACCGGATTTCATCGCGGCGGTGTAGACCCGGGGCACGCCGAACGACTGCGATATGGGCTGAGTCATCCCAATGCGATTGCCCTGGTAGCTGCCAAAAAAGAAGGTCTTATTCTTCCGGACAGGTCCGCCGGCGTTGAATCCGAACTGGTTGAGCAGGAGCGTGGGCCGCGCAATGCCCTCCGCGTTGTTGAACCACTCGTTCGCATTCAGCACGGTGTTGCGGTGGAACCAGAAGAGGTCGCCGTGGAACTCGTTCGTGCCCGAACGGGTGGCGATGGCCACATTAGCCCCGCTGTTGCGGCCGAATTCCGGGGTAGCGTTATGCGTGACTACGCGGTACTCCAGAACGTTATCCGGGTTCAGGCGATGGATGTTGCTTTGCGGGTTCGGCACCGACGATTCATTAGCCTCGATGCCGTCGATGGTCACATTGTGGGCGCGGTCACGCGACCCGAAAACGTGGGAGCCCGAGCCGGCAGCCCCGGTCGATCGCTGCACCATACCTGGCTGCAGCACGATCAGCGCCAGTGGATTTCGTCCATTCAACGGCAGTTCGGTTACGCCCTTGCGGTCCACGACGTCGCTCAACATCGCGTGCGTAGTCTCGATACGCTCGGCGGTGGACTCCACGCGCACAACCTCCGTCATGGCGCCGACTTTGAGCGTGGCATTCAGCACCAGAGGCGCGCCCACGGAGAGAACGTTGCCCGCGCTGGCGAAAGTCTGGAAGCCCGGATGGCTCACCGTCACCGTGTAGGATGCCGGCGGCAGCGCTTCGATCGTGTAGGCCCCCGCGGAGCTGCTGGTGGTCTCGAAGGACTGCCCCGTGGCCTCGTTTTTGGCGGCTATCTTAGCCCCGGCGATCATCGCGCCGCTGGTGTCGGTAACCGAGCCGCTGATTCTGGAAGTGCCTACCTGCGCCCACATGGCGCCCGCTCCCAAGATGAGCGGGAAAAGGCAGAGAATTATTCGCCGCCGACGCGTGATCATTGGTTGCCTCCTGAGAGCTGCAAACTGTACTTCACTGTACTCCATTCGTTGTAGTCCTTGGGGCGGGGGTTGTCCCGCATGGACATTCCCGTTCGAACACGCCGTCCGCCGACGCGCGCATCCGCATCGCCCGCCGTTCCATAATCTGTACATGCCTAAGAAATTCACCCGTCGGGAGTTGGCGGTCACGGTCGTTTCGGCAACCGCCCTAATGGCACAGGTCCAGCCGCCCAAGCCCGCGTCCGGTGACGAGCAGGCCGGCGCCCTCGCCCAGGTCCGGCGTAACAGCGAGCAACTAAGCAAACAAAACGTGCCGATTGCCACTGAGCCCGCCTTTGCATTCGTGCCCTGAGCCATGGCGAGCTTCGACGACAACATCTTCTTCGCGACCATCGGCGAGCTGAACAAGAAGATCAAGGGCGGGGATTTCTCGCTCAGCGAACTGATGCGCGCATTCTGCGACCGGCTGGAGAAGCTGGGTCCGAGGTACAACGCACTGGCGCTGTCGTTGCGCGAGCGGGCGGTGCGGCAGGCGAAGGAAGTGGAGGGCGAGATCAAGCGCGGGCGCTTCCGTGGTCCGCTGCAGGGAATTCCTTTCGCGGCGAAGGACCTGCTCGCAGTTCCGGGCGAAGTGACCACCTGGGGCGGGAGGCCATACGCCGCGCAGGTATTCGATTATGAGGCGACCGCACTCGAGAAGCTGCGCAAGACGGGCGCCATCCTGCTCGGGAAGCTTTCGATGGTAGAGCTCGCGGGCGGCGGCGGCTACCGGTATGCGAATGCTTCCCTGTTCGGGCCGGGGCTGAACCCGTGGGACCGCTCGCGGTGGTCAGGCGGTTCTTCGAGCGGATCGGGCAGCGCGGTGGCGGCGGGCCTGGTGACCTTCGCGCTCGGCTCGGAAACGTCGGGGTCTATTCTCACGCCGAGCGCGTTCTGCGGCGTGACGGGATTACGGCCGACCTACGGCCTGGTGAGCCGCTACGGAGCAATGGCGCTCTCCTGGACCATGGACAAAATCGGGCCGATGTGCCGCTCGGCCGAAGACTGCGGGCTGGTGCTGCACGCCATCGCCGGCGGGGACTCGAAAGACCCAGGGTCAGCGCGCAAGAGCTTCTATTATGCGCCGCGGTTCGCCAAGGAACTGAAAGAGATTCGCGTCGGCTATGCACCGGTGGATTTCGAAGAGTGGCCGGCGCCCGTGGCGCGCGACGCTTTCCGGCAGGCGCTGGAGGCGATACGCGCGCTGGGCGTGCAGATGAAGGAAGTCGCGCTGCCTGACCTGCCCTACGGACTGGTAACGAGCACGGTCATCGCGGCCGAAGGCTCCGCGGTTTTCGAGGAGCTGATCACGAGCGGCCGCGTCGAGCAGCTCGCCGACAGGAAACAGATCGCAGGCTTGAAGGCTGGAAGGGACATCCTGGCGCGCGATTATCTCAAGGCAATGCGTCTGCGGCGGATCATCCAGCAGGCATTTCGCGAGCTATTGACGGACGTGGATGTGCTGCTGGCGCCGGCACGAAACAGTGCGGCCTCGAAGATCAGCGAGCCGCTCGATCGCGGTGGCGCCACGCCCGCGCCGAAGCAACCTGGCATGCGGCCGCTGATTCCCGCCGGGAACCTGGCGGGGCTGCCGGCTCTGTGCCTGCCTTGCGGGTTCGCGGAAAACCTGCCGGTCGCGATCCAGCTCGTGAGCCGGCCATTCACGGAAAACACGATCCTGTCCCTGGGCAAGCACTTTCAGAGTGCGACGGACTGGCATAAGAAACGGCCGCCGGTCACGTGATACGGGCTTCGCGAGATGGTGGTGTTTCGAAAATTCGTGGAGGCGGGGCGATGCATGAGATTCAGGCGGACGAGTCTCTTGCGGGTGCGCGGGCCGCACGGCAAGACGCCACTGCACTGGGCGGCGAGCAGCGATGATGTCGCGGTCGTCGATACCCTCATCGATCACGGGGCTGACATCGAAGCGCCAGGCGCGGTGATTGGCGGCGGCTGGGAGAGCGAGGTGCGCTCACCGCGCTCTGGCAGGCGGCCGCGCTTGGGCTCATCGGGAGAATAGACGAGTATTTCAAAGCCGGGCGCGCGCGCCGTCACCGCCTCGCTCTCCGGGTGCTCCCACTCCGGACGAGATCACGCGGGCTTTCCAGTGCGCGTGCCAGGGCGGCCAGCGTGCGCCGGCCGAGTATCTTCTCCGCCGCGGCGCAGACATCAACTGGATCGGATACGATCGCTTGACGGCGCTCGTGCCCTGGCCGTTGGACGCGTCCCGAAGCGTATCAGGTTGTGGGCTGAGCGGCGGTGCGGCGCTTCCACTCGCCGTGCATGGCGTGAGCTCCGAGATACAGGAACGTGCCGCCGGCGAGCGCCAGGACGCCAGCGAACCATGATGGGCTGAGCCGGGGCGCGGCGGCACGCTCGAGCAGACCGCCCACGAGCATCATCATCTGGGTGGCTGCGGCCCAGGCGATTGCCGCCCTGCGCGACCGCAGCGCCGCGCGCAGGATAACGCTCGCGGCCAGGGCTTCGGGGATTTTGTGCACCGCGACCGCGATGGTCAGCGCGCGCCCGAGCGCGGCACTGCCGGCGACCAGCGCCCAGCCGTCGAACAAGCTATGCACGGCGACGGCGAAGACAAGGGGCGAGGCGAAGCCGTGGAGGCGAGTCGAGCAGCCCTCGTGATCATGTGTATGGGCGCAAGTGGGGCAGACCGGATACAGATATCGGTCGATCACCCACACCACGGCGATGCCCGCGGCCAAAATGGCCGCGGCCTCCGGCCACCCGAAGCTGGCCGCCAGTTCGGGCCAGATCCAGCCGAGCGCGATCAGGACCAGAACGGCGCCGCTAAAGGGCACTACGCGACGCGACACGGCGGGCAAACTGGTGACCCAGGCGCCGGCGATGGCTGTCGCGACAGCCAGAACGGTCAACAGGAGAAGGATTGTCACGAATGGCGATGAAGCGGCCAGCGGCTCGAGGCCTGCATCTCCTCTAATTGTATAATTGAGAACTCCGGAGACCATGACCGATACACGGTGCGGAAGGACTGCCTGAGCGATGCCCTCGCTGGCTGTTGTGGTGCGGGTACTGCTGGCGGCCTTGACACTGGCCGCGGCCGTGACGGACTGGCGGTCGCGCCGCATCCCGAACTGGCTGGTCGCCCCCGCGCTGGCCGCCGGATTTGCGGTGAACGGAATCCTGTTCGGGTGGGGCGGGTTGGCGGAAGCCGCTAAGGGCGCGGGAGTTGCAATGCTCGTGTACATCCCGCTGTACCTGATACGCGCCATGGGCGGGGGTGACGTCAAGCTGATGCTGGCCGTCGGCTCGCTGGCGGGGCCTCGACACTGGTTGGTTATTTTCGTCCTGACCGCGATCCTCGGGGGCGTGATCGCGATCCTGGTGCTGGCGACGCGAGGCGCCGTGCGCAACGCGCTGCGCAACGTCTGGCATATCGTGGCGTCGCTTGTACTGCTGCGCGCGCCGTACACATCGAAACCGGAACTCGATATTGCCGATCCCAAGGCGATCACGCTGCCGCACGGCGTCGCGATCGCGCTGGGTACATGGTTGTACGTCGCGGTGATGAGCTTATAGGCGGTCCGGCGTCACCCTATTCCCCAATCTCAGTATCCGGAGATGCCGAGCGAAAGGGCGCGGACGCGGCCGATCCACCAGGGCCGCAATTGGCGCGTTAACGGGAAATATGGGCTTGATTGCGCCAGCGCTGACGCATCGCCAATTCACGTTTGGTTACAATCGAGGCGAGATAGGATTGCGCGCCGCGCGCGCATGTTACCATCGAGGTCTCCCCCGCCGTTCATCGCATGGATTTTCTCGAAGCGCTCAATCCCCAACAGAGAGAAGCTGCCGCGCACATCGATGGGCCGCTGCTGATTCTGGCCGGCGCAGGCAGCGGCAAAACGCGCGTGATCACGCATCGGATCGCCCACCTGATTGCAGAGCACGGCGTGCCCGCATACTCGATTCTGGCCGTCACGTTTACGAATAAGGCGGCCGACGAGATGCGGCAGAGAGTGCGGGCGCTGCTTAATCGGACGGGCGCGCCCGGCGAAAGCCCGCTGATCTCGACCTTCCACTCCTTCTGCGTGCGCTTGCTGCGGCGCGCCGGAGCGCGGCTCGCGGAAATCCGCCCGGGCTTTACGCGTGACTTCACGATCTACGACGACGACGATCAGCTTTCGATCATCAAGGGCGCCTTCCGCTCGGCCGGCCTGGACGAAACCTTCATGCAGTATCGCGCTGCGCTGTCAAGGATCAGCCACGCAAAGAACCAGAAGCAGATGCCGGCCGACATGTACCGTTCGTCGACCGATCCCAAGGTCACGCGCCTGGCGGCGATGTTCGAAAAATACGAGGAACGGCTGCGCCTGTCCAACGCGCTAGACTTCGATGATCTGCTGCTCGAAACCGTGCGGCTGCTGCGGCACGACGCGGAAACGCGCGAGTCCTACAACCGGCGCTTCCGCTACCTGATGATCGACGAATACCAGGACACGAACCGCAGCCAGTACGAGCTGGTGCGGCTGTTGACCGAGCTGCACCAGAACCTGTGCGTTGTGGGCGACGAAGATCAGTCGATTTACGGGTGGCGCGGCGCCGACATCCACAACATTCTCGACTTCGAACGCGACTACCGGGACGCGAAGGTGATCCGGCTGGAGCAGAATTACCGCTCGACCAAGAACATCCTGGAGGCGGCCAGCGGCGTGGTAGCGCACAATACGGAGCGCAAGGGCAAGTGGTTGTGGACCGAATCCGAGGCCGGCGATCCGGTGTACGTCTACACGGCGCCGGACGCGGAGAACGAGGCGCTGTTCATCGCCGACACGATCGAGAGAATTCTGGCGAGCGACCCGCAGGAGCGGGTGGCGGTGCTGTACCGCACAAATTTTCAGTCGCGGCAGATCGAGGAGGCGCTGCGGCGGTACGGCCGGAGCTACATCGTCGTCGGCGGATTCAGCTTCTATCAGCGGGCCGAGATCAAGGACGTGCTCGCTTATCTGAAGGTGCTGATGAGCCCGCACGATTCGATCAGCCTGCTGCGAATCATCAACACACCCGCGCGCGGCATTGGCCGGAGCACGGTCGAGCAGATCGAGCGGTATGCGCTCGAGCACAATCTTGGGATGTGGCCGGCGATCCGGCGCATGTTGGATGAGGGGCAGTTCCCGACCCGCGCCGAGACGGCCCTCAGCGCTTTTGTACGGCTCATCGAGGAGCTCACGGACGGTGTGGCGGAGCGCAGCGTGGATCGGACAATCCGCCTGATCCTGGACCGCACGGGTTACGAGAAAATGCTGGCGTCGGATTCCAGCCCCGAGGCGGAATCGCGGCGTGAAAACCTCGATGAGTTGATCAACGCCGCCGCGGAGGCGGCCGAGCGCGGCGAGACGGTCACCGGGTTTCTGGACCACGCCGCGCTGGTCTCCGATGCCGACGCCGTGGACACCTCGGCCCAGGTGTCGCTGCTGACGATGCACAACGCCAAAGGGCTCGAGTTTCCGGTGGTGTTTCTCGCCGGTCTGGAGGAAGGCCTGTTTCCGCACTCGCGCTCGCTCGATTCGTTCGCGCAGATGGAAGAGGAGCGACGGTTGTGTTACGTCGGGATGACGCGTGCGCAGAAGCGGCTCTACCTGAGCTGGGCACGGCTGCGGCGGCGGTTTGGGGGAGGACCTGCAGAACCGGCCACGCCCTCGCGTTTTCTGAGCGAGTTTCCCGAAAGCGTCGCCAGGTTTCTGGGACGCGGGGGTCGGGTTGAGGTGCCCTCGCCGGTCGAGTTGTTCGCCGAGCGTGCCTACGTACGCGAATCGGCGCGGCCCAACTTGTACACGGGAAAGACATACAATTCAGTGGAGAATATCTCGCAGTTTTTTGCCGAGCGCGGGATACAAGCGCCACGGAGCGGAAGCCCGTCCGCAGCCCGGCCCGCGGGAAGCACATCGCCTCCGCCGTCTTATCCGCCGCGAGCATCGCAGCGGCAGACGCGTGCAAACGTGGGCGGCGGTACGGGGAAACTCGCGCCGTTCAGCGCGGGATCGACCATCCGGCATCCGAAGTACGGCCGGGGGACGGTGCTACGCAAGGAAGGGGAAGGCGACGACGCGAAGCTCACCGTCAGTTTCCCCGGTTATGGCCTGAAAAAGATCATTCAGAAATTTGCGGGACTGACAGGAGACGAATGAACACCAAGAATGCGACTGATCGCGAGGAGCGCAAAAAGTTGAAGCGGGCGGCGCGGAAGAAGGCGGCGCCCAAAGCCAAGCGCGCAGCCGGGGTAGCTCGCGGAGCACAGAAAAAGAAAGTCAAAAAGATGGCCAAAGGCCAGCGGAAGCGGTGAGGCAGCTTTTCCGCACCAAGAGCATCGACGCTCTGCTCGCCGCTTCCGAGCAGCCGGACAAGCGGCTGAACAAATTCCTGGGGCCGTGGAGTCTCACGGCCCTGGGGGTTGGCGCGGTGATCGGCGCGGGCATTTTCGTCCTCACCGGCACGGCCGCGGCCGGCCAGAGCCTCAGCATCCGTTCGGTGCTGCATGCACCGGTGATCGACCTGATCCTCCACGGCAGCGACGCGGTGTCGACCGTCGGCCGGCCGGGTGCGGGTCCGGCCATTTCTCTCTCCTTCCTACTGGTGGCGATCGCCTGCAGCTTCGCGGCTCTGTGCTACGCCGAGCTGGCATCCATGATCCCGATTGCCGGGAGCGCGTATACCTACGCCTACGCGACGCTGGGGGAGATCTTCGCCTGGATCATCGGCTGGGACCTGATCCTGGAGTACGCAGTCTCGAACATGGCGGTGGCGGTCGGATTCTCCGCGTATTTTAACGACATCCTCGAGAGCGTGTTCGGCCTGCAGCTTCCGCAATGGCTGTCGCAGCCCGTATTCATCGGCGGCGACTACACCGGGGCCGTGTTCAACCTGCCGTCGTTTCTGATCATTCTGCTGCTCACCTGGATCCTGGTACGCGGGGTACAGCAGAGCGCGCGTGCCAACAGCGCGATGGTGGTGGTGAAGGTCATCGCGATTCTGATTTTCATCATCGGCGCGGCGGGCGCCATCAATACCGCCAACTGGCGGCCCTTCATGCCGAACGGCTTCCAGGGTGTGCTGACGGGCGGCGCGATCGTGTTTTTTACCTACATCGGTTTTGATTCCGTGTCGACCGCGGCGGAAGAGACCAAGCGCCCGGCGCGCGATCTGCCGTTCGGCATCATTATGTCTCTTCTCATCTGCACGGCACTTTATGTCGGCGTATCGCTGGTGCTGACGGGCATCGCGCACTACAGCACGCTGAACAATGCCGCGCCCGTGGGCAATGCATTAAAGACGCTCGGCTACGACTGGGTGCGGCGGGCCGTGGGCGTGGGCGCGATCGTCGGCATGTTGTCCTCGCTGCTGGTGTTTCAGTATGGACAGGCGCGGATCTGGTTTGCGATGTCGCGCGACGGCCTGCTGCCGAAAGTGTTCTCACGCGTCCACGCGCGGCACAGGACGCCGCACGTGAGCACATGGGTGGCGGGCCTGTTCGTCGGCATCCCGGCGGCCATCTGGGACATCGCAACCCTGGCCGAGCTCTCGAATATCGGAACGCTGTTCGCCTTTGTGGTGGTGTCCGCGGGTGTCATCATGCTGCGGCGGCGGCAGCCCGAGCGCGCCAGGGGCTTCCGCGTTCCGCTGGTGCCGCTTCTGCCCCTGCTCTCGATCACGTGCTGCGTGGTACTGATGCTGAGCCTGCCGCTCGAGACGTGGCTGCGGTTCGTCATCTGGCTCGCGATCGGGCTTGCCATCTACTTCGGTTGGGGCAAGCGGAGCGCCGCGGCAACTGTGTAGTCTGGGTTCCCGCCTTATTCGACAACCGCTTCCTCCCGGCCCGGCTGCTGACTCGCGGCGTCCGACCTACAGGCGCTCCCAGACGTAGGCCGCGAAGTGCTTCATCTCCTGGAAGCCCATGCGGCGGTAGAGCTCGACCGCGCCAACGTTCGACTCAGTGACGGTAAGACTGGTATGTCCGCAGCCGGCCTCCCGTAGCGCCACGAGCGAATGGCGCATCAACTCGTAGCCGGCGCCGGTGCCCTGTGCCTCGGGTGCGACGCAGATTTGCGTGATGTGGCCGACGTCGGCCGCCACCAGGCTCGCGAGCGAGATGCCGACCATGGTTGCATCGGCGTCCTCGGCGACGAACGAAGCAGGTCCGAAAAAGCTGCCGCAGCCGGGGTATTGCACGATGTTGGTGAGAAAGCGCTTGGCGCCGGCCCACGACTGGTACTGGTCGTTGATCCTGCTATCCACGTGCGTCTGGTAGGAGCGAACGATGATCCGGGCTGCCGCTTCCTCGTGTTCCGCTCGCCAGGTGGAGAAACGCAGAGCTTCGGCGGCGCGGCCGGCCGGAAGCCGGGCAGCGGTGTCGAGGTCCGCCATCATAAACAGGCGCGGATAGATTTGCAGATGCCGGGCGTAGGGCAGGGAGCGCTCGAGCGCATCGCCGAGCATCATGAGCTGCGCCTCAACGCGCCGGACACCAGGCGTGTTGACGATCGCATTCAGCACGGCTCCCAGGAGGTGGTCCTCATGCGCCACCGTGCCGTACTCGCGCAAGATGTACAGATCGCCGATCAGGCCCTTGTGGTCCTCGCAAACGTAGTAGGAATAGCCGATCACCTCTCCGCGCAGCATCAGGGCATAGCCGCTCAGCGCCTGGACCTTTACGAAGCGGCGGACCAAGTCGGCCGAGGCGGTGAAATCCCACTTGAGCGTCGTGCGCCAGGCGAGGCGCTCCTCTTCGAGCACGGCCTCGAGCTCATGGGCAGAGACCCGCCGCAGGTCGACTGCGTGCGCGATCGAAGGTTCCGAGAGCGCGGCCATAACTCTTACAGTCAAGCATATCCTCGGGGGCGCACGCATCGCCGTGGGGACCGGCGCCGGCCGGGCGAAAATCCGGCGCGGATGACAAGGCGGCGGCGCGATACAATCGCCGCATGCGTTGGCTGATCACTCTCGCCGCGGCGCTGTCGCTCGCCGCCCAGGAGATTCCTCGTTCCGAGTACCCGCAGCCGCAGTTCCAGCGCGAGCAGTGGCTCAACCTGAACGGCCGCTGGGATTTCGAATTTGACGACGGGAATGCGGGAATCGAAGAGGGCTGGTTCACGGGAACGAGGAAATTTTCCCGCAACATTCTCGTACCCTTCTGTTTCGAGAGCGCGAAAAGCGGCATCGGGGACACCTCCTTCCACCCCTGGGTGTGGTACCAGCGCGCGATCGATATTCCCGGCGCGTGGAAAGGGCGGCGCGTGCTCCTGCACTTCGGCGCCGTTGATTACCGCGCCCAGGTCTGGGTCAACGGCCGCATGGCGGGAGCACATGAGGGCGGGCACGTTCCTTTTCGCTCCGATATCACCCCGCTGCTGAAGGCGGGCGCGAATATCATTACCGTTCGAGCCGAGGACCCGCCGACCGACCGCTACATCCCGCGCGGCAAGCAGTACTGGGAGCCGAAGTCGCGCGGCATCTTCTATACCCGAACGACCGGCATCTGGCAGCCGGTGTGGCTCGAAGCCACGGGCGAAAGCTACCTCGAACGCGTGCGCGTTACGCCTATGAACGACGGCAGCGTCCGTTTCGAGGCCGATATCCAGCGACCGCGGGAGGACAGCGAGTTTCACGCCACCATCCGATCCGGCAGCAACGTTGTCGCCGGCGCCATGAGCGTAAACGACGGCACCCGCGCCACGGCGTCGGCGTTCGTGCGCAATGCCAAACTGTGGTCGATCCAGACGCCCAACCTCTACGACGTGATCTTCGAGCTGCGCAGCGGCGGGCGCGTCCTTGATCGCGTGCACTCCTACTTCGGCTTTCGCTCGATTGCGGTCGAGGGCGGGCGCGTGGCAATCAACGGCCGTCCCGTGTATCTGAAGTTCGTGCTCGACCAGGGCTACTGGCCTGAAAGCACGCTCACGCCGCCCTCGGATGACGCCATCCAGTACGATATCCGGCTGGCGAAAGAGATGGGCTTCAACGGCGCTCGCAAGCACCAGAAGCTCGAAGACCCGCGCTTTCTCTACTGGGCGGACAAGATGGGCTTCCTGGTCTCGAGCGAGATGGCGAATGCCTACTTGTACGATGAGGGCTACGTGGAGCGATTCACCCGCGAGTGGATCGAGGCCCTGAATCGGGACTACAATCACCCGTCGATCATCATGTGGGTGCCGATCAACGAGAGTTGGGGCACGCCCAACCTGCGCGAGCCGCGCCAGCAGGCGCACCTGAAGGCGCTCTACACGTTGACCAAGTCGCTCGATCCGGTGCGCCTCGTGATCGACAACGACGGCTGGGAGCACACCGACATGACCGATTTGTTCGCGACGCACGATTACATCGCCCGCGGCGATCTGCTCGAGAGCAAGTACAAGGATCTCGGCAGGCCGGGCGCGCCCGTGCCGAATGTATCGCGCTTGTCGCTGATCCCGGGCTACGCCTACAACGGCACCCCTTTCTACCTGTCCGAATTCGGCGGCATAGCATACATACCGGCCGGCGCGAAGGTGCCCGCGGAATCGTGGGGCTACTCAGGTGTCGAGAAAACGCAGGACGCCGCCCTCAAACGTCTTACCGGTCTATATGAAGCGATCGCCTCCACGCCCGCTTTCATCGGCATCTGCTACACCCAGCTCACAGACGTCGAGCAGGAGGTAAACGGCCTGCTGACGTTTGACCGCAAACCTAAGTTCGACGTTGGGCACATCCGTGCGCTGAACGAAAAATTGCGGTAGCCTTTGTTGCTCGTCATTTCTGACCGCGCACGGTGCCCCGCCGCCGGCAGGCACGCCAGGATCGTGCCCCGGGGCCGACTCGACAATGCTCCGGGGCGGGAACCGAGGGGTAGAGCTGCGGCATTGAGCCGCCGCTCTACCCCTCGATACGCATGCCGTAGAAAGAGCGCCAGACGAAGAACAATGAAACGGCGAGGAACACCGCGGCGAGACCGCCAGTGAAAGCCGCGCCCTGCTCGTGTGTCAATGACACGGCCAGCTGCACCGCCAGTAGTCCAAACAGCGTGGTGAACTTGATGATCGGGTTCATGGCAACCGACGAGGTGTCCTTGAACGGATCGCCCACCGTATCGCCGATCACGGTGGCGGCGTGCAGATCCGAGCCCTTCTGTTTCAGTTCGGTCTCGACAATCTTCTTCGCGTTGTCCCAGGCGCCGCCGGCGTTGGCCATGAAAATGGCCTGGAACAGCCCGAACAGCGCGATCGATATCAGATATCCGATGAAAAAATACGGCTCCACAAAGGCGAAGGCGAGCGTGGCGAAGAACACCGTCAGAAAGATGTTGAACATGCCCTTCTGTGCGTACTGCGTGCAGATCTCGACCACTCTTTTCGAGTCCTTCACGGACGCTTTGGTGGTGCCTTCCAGCTTGATATTGGCCTTGATAAACTCCACGGCGCGATATGCTCCGGTGGTGACGGCTTGCATCGACGCTCCCGTGAACCAATAGATCATCGCGCCGCCCATAATCAGGCCGAGCAGGAACGGCGGGTGCAGAATCGAGAGGTTGGAGAGCAGCTCGGGCTGTAGTCCGTTCGTCAGCGCGACGATAATCGAAAAAATCATGGTGGTGGCGCCGACCACCGCGGTGCCGATCAGCACCGGCTTCGCGGTGGCCTTGAAGGTGTTGCCCGCCCCGTCGTTCTCCTCCAGGTTCTGCTTGGCAAGTTCAAACTGCGGATCGAATCCGAAGTGCTGCCTGACTTCCTCATGCACGTTCGGCGCCTGCTCGATGGTCGAGAGCTCATAGACCGACTGCGCGTTGTCCGTGACCGGGCCATAAGAGTCGACGGCGATGGTGACCGGGCCCATGCCCAGGAAGCCGAAGGCCACAAGGCCGAAGGCGAAGACCGCGGGCGCCAACATCAGGCTCGCCAGGCCCAGGGTGCTGACACCGAACGCGATGGCCATCAGAACGAGGATGGCAAGGCCGAGCCAGTAAGCGCTGAAGTTGCCCGCTACGAAGCCGGAGAGGATACCGAGCGACGCTCCCCCCTCCCGGGCGGAAGTGACCACCTCGCGCACGTGCGCCGACTGGGTGGAAGTGAATACCTTCACGAGCTCCGGAATAATGGCGCCGGCGAGGGTGCCGCAGGTGATCACGGTCGAGAGCTTCCACCAAAGCGTTGCGTCGCCGCCCAGATCCGGAATCAGCAGGAAGGAAACCAGGTATGTCAGCGCGATCGATACCAGCGAGGTCAGCCACACCAGAAACGTGAGCGGCGCCTCAAAGTTCATGCGGGCGGCGTTGGCGAAGCGGGCGCGCGCGATCGCGTCGTTGATGAAGTACGAGAGACCGGAGGCGATCACCATCATCACGCGCATGACGAAGATCCAGACCAGCAGCTCGACCTTGACGGCCGGTTCCCTCACCGCCAGCAGGATAAACGAGATGAGCGCTACGCCGGTGACGCCGTAGGTCTCGAACCCGTCGGCGCTGGGACCGACCGAATCGCCCGCATTGTCGCCCGTGCAGTCGGCAATGACGCCGGGGTTGCGCGCGTCGTCTTCCTTGATTTTGAAGACGATCTTCATCAGGTCGGCGCCGATATCGGCGATCTTGGTGAAGATGCCGCCGGCCACGCGTAGCGCCGCCGCTCCCAGCGACTCGCCGATGGCAAAGCCGATGAAGCACGGCCCGGCGTAATCGCCGGGAATGAACAGCAGGATTGCGAGCATGATGATCAGCTCCACGCTGATCAGCAGCATGCCGATGCTCATGCCCGCCTGCAGCGGGATGGCGTAACAGGGGAACGGCCTGCCGGTGAGGCTGGCGAACGCGGTGCGTGAGTTGGCGAAGGTGTTGACGCGGATGCCGAACCAGGCGACGCTATAGCTGCCCGCAATGCCGACAACGCTGAAAGCCAGGATGATCAAGACCTTCATGGCATCGAAGTGCTGGAGGAAACCGAAATAAAAGACGATGATCGAGCCGATGAAGATCTCGAGGATCATCAGAAACTTGCCCTGCGTGATCAGGTAGGTCTTACAGGTTTCATAGATCAGTTCCGAGATCTCGAGCATGGCGGCATGAACAGGTAGGTTCTGCAGATGCTTGTACATCCACAAGCCGAAGACCAGTCCAAGGAAGGGCACCACCAGCCCGCCGAGCAGCAGCCCGCGGCCGGTCATGCCGAAGAAGTCGCCCTGATCGAGGTCGGGAAGAACCAAGCTCGCCTCGCCGCCCGCGTGCGGCTGTTGCGCGAACGCGGGCCAGCAGAATAGCGCCAGAATCATCCACGGCGCCATGCGGCAAACGCCCGAGGCCCAGCGGCGCGGGCGTTGACCGGGGAGCGGCGCGGCTTTCCGAACCTCGGTCCGGATACTGTAGTCCATTTGGGTGAAATCCTCCGTAAGGACGCAATCTGAATGATCAGCAGGACCCGCCGGTCGGCGGTCTGCTTCCACGATAGCAAGGCAACTCCGCCGGAATCAAACGGTGCGCTGCTATCTTTAACGTGTTTCTGGAGTTACCTGGCAGAGGTCACGTCCGCGCTGAGGCCAGCCTTGGCGTGCTCGACACCCGACATGCCGCAGTGAGCTCGCTGCCGGCGATCCGAAGCACCGGTCAAACGTTCGTCGCGGATAAGCGGGGAAAGCAGCCGCGGCGACGCGTCAGGCACGGCGGCGGCCTGCCCACCGGCCCAGGCAGTCGTGATAACCAAGTATCCATGAGCATGATCAACGAGCGCCGCAGTTTCTTCGCCCGCCTTCTTGGCTGGGGCACCTTCGCTTCCGCTGCCGCCGCGCAGCCGCCCGCACGCACTGCCGGAGGGAACCCGTCGGGCCTCGGCAATCTTTTCCTCGCCCGCTCGGGCCGCCGGCGGCGCGAATCGAGCTGGGACCGCTCCGGTAAGAACGCCGACCGCCTCCAGATCGCCGCGGGCCAAACGGCCACGTTCGCCGAACTGCGCGGGGCCGGCTGCATCCGGCATGTCTGGATCACGATCGCTTCCAACGAGCCCGATTATCTGCGGCGGCTCGTGCTCCGCGCGTATTGGGACGGCGAGCCGGCGCCGAGCATTGAGACGCCGGTTGGCGACTTCTTCGGCGTCGGCCACGGACGCGTGTCGAACTACTGGTCCGTTCCGCTCAACATGGTCACCGGCGGCAACCCCGAACGCCAGAACCGCGCCGCGATGAACTGCTGGTTTCCGATGCCGTTTGCAAACGGGGCGCGGTTCACCGTCGAGAACCAGGGCCAGCAGCCGGTCAACGCGTTCTACTTCTACGTCGATTACGAGGAGTACGACTCGCTGCCGCGCGAGGCGCTCCGCTTCCACGCGATGTGGCGCCGCGAACATCCGACCCGCGCGGCCGCCAGTCTTTCGCAGCCCGATTGGAACTTCCGCAAAAGCAACGACCTGGTGAACCTTGATGGCAAGCAGAATTACCTGATCTTCGAGGCTGAGGGCCGGGGCCATTACGTCGGATGCAACGTTTCGGTCGATCACATCAACCCGATCCCGAATTTCACCTGGTTCGGCGAGGGCGACGACATGATGTACATCGACGGAGAGGCCGCGCCTTCCCTGGTCGGCACCGGCACGGAGGATTACTTCTGCGCCGCCTGGGGTTTTCCGAGCGGCTTCTACTCCGCCGGCTATCACGGGATCTCCCTCGCGGGCGCGACCGAGGGTCCCGATTCCTACTCCGGCAAATGGACCATGTTCCGTTACCACGTCGAGGATCCCGTCATGTTCACGAAATCGATCCGGGTCACCATCGAGCACGGTCACGCGAACGTCCACGCCAACGATTATTCATCGGTGGGTTACTGGTATCAGACAGAGCCACACAAGCGATTCCCGGCGCTTCTACCGGTCGAAGCACGTCTGCCGCTGCCCCCGGCCGAGAGCCTGCGGCAGTTCTGGAAGACGCGGTAAACCCGTGTTTCCATCCCACGTCGTCCTCGGGTGCAAATACAGCGGCGGCATGTCCAAGATCGTCGGAATTTGATAATGGAGTTGCATGCAGCCATACCAGGCCGTCGTGATCGTGTCCTTCGGCGGGCCGGAGAAGCCCGAAGAGGTGATGCCGTTTCTGGAGCACGTGACGCGCGGCCGGCGAGTTCCGCGGGAGCGGCTGCTCGAGGTCGCGGAACATTACCGCCATTTCGGGGGGGCGAGTCCGATCAACCAGCAGAATCGCGCGCTCGCGGCAGCGTTGCGCGCGCGGCTTCAGGAGAGCGGTCCGGACCTGCCGGTCTATTTTGGCAATCGCAATTGGCATCCGTTCCTCGATGACACGTTGCGCGAGATGGCGCGCGACGAAGTACAGCGTGCGCTCGCGTTCGTGACCTCGGCGTTCGGGTCGTACTCGGGGTGCCGGCAATACCGCGAGGACATTGAACGCGCTCGCGGGCGAGCCGGCGCGGGCGCACTCCAGGTGGAGAAGCTGCGCGCTTTTTACAACCATCCAGGGTTTATCGAAGCATGGGCGGACGGGGTGAAAGAGGCGCTCGATGCCGTGCCTACCGGGCGGCGCTCCGGCGCGTCCCTCACTTTCACCGCGCACAGCGTGCCGGTTGAAGCAGCGGCCGCGAGCCCGTACGAGCAGCAGTTGCGCGAGGCTTGCAGGCTGGTATCGGAGAGCGCCGGACACCCCGCGCACGTTCTTGTCTACCAGAGCCGCAGCGGGCGGCCAGGGCAGCCTTGGCTCGAGCCCGATATTCTCGATCACCTGCGCACGCTCGCCGTGGAGGATTGCCGCGACGTGGTTGTGGCGCCGATCGGTTTCCTCTCCGATCACATCGAGGTGGTCTACGACCTCGACACTGAGGCGCAGCAGTTATCCCGCCAACTCGGGTTGAACATGCTGCGTGCGCGCACCCCGGGAACTCATGCGGTTTTCGTCGAGATGATCCGGCAGCTTATCGTCGAGCGCGTCGATCCGGCCGCGCCCAGGCTCGCCTTGGGGGATCATGGACCCGTGCCGGACGTCTGTGCTCCGGAGTGTTGCACGGGGAACTCGCAGGACCGGCCCTGAGCCGAACACCGAATTCGGGTTGTTCCGAAGCTGGATCGAAAGCTGTTGAAAAACCGGTCAACAACGCATTTCATTAATTGGAGGACCATGAATGTGCTCCCCTTCCTCTCTTCCTGGGCCGCGTAACGGTTGCAGGCATGGTAAGCCGCGCGCAGGTTGAATGTCACGTAGCGGGGACTCCGGCGTCCAATGATGTTGTGCCTTCACGGACATCGGCACAAACCTAGGAGGTATTGTATGCATGTATGGAAATTTCTCCTGACGGCTCCGTTCCTGCTTGGCTTCAACCCAGCTCGGGCTGCGAACGCGAATGAGCGGCTGCAGGAGGCGACTGCCGTGCTGAATGAGCTGCTGTCGGCGGAAGATAAGGGGATCCCGCGGGATCTGCTGGAGAAGGCTCATTGCGCGGTCATCATTCCGGGCGCGAAAAAAGGGGGATTCTTTCTCGGCGGACAGTACGGCCGTGGGTTCGCGATTTGCCGTAACGCCGCCGGTACCGGCTGGGGCGCGCCGGCAGCAGTGCGCATGGAAGGCGGCAGTATCGGCCTCCAGATCGGCGGCGCTGAAACCGATATTTTCATGCTGGTAATGAACGACCGCGGTATGCGGAAGTTATTGGAAAGCAAATTCACGCTTGACGCTTCCGCCGGGATAGCCGGGGGGCCTGTGGGCCGGTCCGCGACAGCACAGACGGACGCCCAGCTACACGCGGGGATTCTGTCCTGGTCGCGCTCGCGGGGCGCCTTCGCGGGGCTTACGGTCGGGGGCGGAACGCTGCGCAATGACCTGGATGAAAACCAGGAGCTCTATGGAAAGCGTCTGACAAACAAAGAAGTCCTTACCGGCTCCGTTCAGCCGCCCGCGTCGGCTGCAGGACTGATTGCCGCGCTCAGCCGCTACTCCCGTACTGAAGAGGGTAAAGAGGGCCGTCGAGCCCGGGGAGCTGAAGCGGGCGAGCAGGCCACGCTCACGGGATGTCTCAGCCGTGATGGAGACGCTTATGCGATCACTGATGAGGCCGGCACCAAGACTACTGTGCGCGGGGAGCCGGCTCTGGCCAAACACGTTGGTCACCGGGTTACGCTCAGTGGCACCAGGCGGGCCGATGTTTTTGACGTGACGAACATTCGGCATCTCGCAGCCTCGTGTGCGACTGGGCGGAAGTAGGCTCTGTATTTTCGCTTGCGCGTCTGCATAAGAGGCGGCTCAGGGGGCTGGGCGCCCCCAAGGATCCGCCAGAGGTGGTTCGGATTACGCCGTGCGCCTGTCCGCGGGGCAGGGGACACGACGGCGGCAGATGCGACAAACTACTTTAAGATCTACCCACAACTGATTAAAAATAGTGGAATAGGTCAGACGGCAGGTCAAACTATTGCCGAGAGCCTGGCCGGCGGCCGGCGTGGGCCGCTGGTCCAGTGAATCACGGCGCGGCGGAGCTGATCGGGGCGGACTGGTTTGCTGAGATAATCGTCCATGCCGGCCTGGAGGCAGCGCTCACGGTCGCCGCTCATGGCATTTGCCGTCATGGCGATTATGGGCGTTCGCCGGGCGGTACCTTCGAGTGAGCGGATGCGTGCGGTGGCCTCGAAACCGTCCATGTCCGGCATTTGGATATCCATGAGCACGACATCGTAGGCCCCCCGTCCCATCGCCTCCACGGCCACCCTGCCGTTGCAGGCTGTATCCACCTGCCAACCGGCCTGTTCCAGCGCGCGCACCGCCACGCGGCGATTCACTTCGTTGTCCTCGGCGAGCAGGACGCGAATGTTGTCTTCCGCCAGTTTCCGCGCAGGTTCGGGTTCGGTTTTGCGTGCAGGGCCGGACGGTCCGAGAGCGAAGGGGACCGTGAACCAGAATGTACTCCCACGGCCGGCCTCACTCTCGAAGCCGATTTCGCCGCCCATGAGTTGTACAAGCTGCTGCGAGATCGCGAGTCCCAGCCCACTGCCGCCATAGCGGCGGGTGCTAGAGTTATCCGCCTGGGAAAAGCGATGGAACAACTTCGGCCACTGCTCGCGGGCGAGTCCGATCCCGGTATCTGCAACTTCGAGTCGCATCCACACGTGCCCGGTTTCCTCCCGCAGGCGCTGCGCCCGGACCGCAACGCCGCCACTTTCGGTGAATTTGACGGCATTGCCCGCCAGATTCATGATGATCTGCCGCAGCCGGGAGGGATCCCCGTGGACGTGGTCGGGCAGGCTCGTGTCCAGCGAGCAGTTCATCTCGAGCCCCTTACCGGCTGCTTTCAGACCGATCAGAGACACACATTCGGAGATGGTGCCGCGCAGCGGGAACGAGACCTGCTCGAGTTCCAGTTTGCCGGCCTCGATGCGGGACAGATCGAGAATGTCGTTGATGATGACGAGGAGTGCGTCGGCCGAGTGTTTTATGGTCTGCGCATACTCGCGTTGCTCGGCGGCGAGGGGAGTGTCCAGCAGCAGGTCGATCATCCCGACGATGCCGTTCATGGGGGTGCGAATCTCGTGGCTCATGTTTGCGAGAAACCGGCTTTTCAGCTCGGTGGCCTCGCGTGCCGCCTGCAAGGCATGCTCCAGCTCGATGTTCTTCCGCGCCAGTTCGCCCGTATATTTTTGGATCTCATGCTCGGCGCGGACGCGCTCACTGATGTCGCGGATGTAGACGATGGTATGGGAAAGCCGGCCGATATCCGTCCGCACCGGGATTGTGTCCACTGCGGCGCAGAACGCCGACCCGTCCTTGCGGCGGTATAACACCTCGCTGCTGTCGAGTGTGCCCGCATCCGTCGGTGAGCGGGAGTCCTCGCTCGCCGCGGTGTGAAAGCCCTCGCCCAAGAGAAACGCGGGTGCCCGCCCGAAGATCTCTTCGGGTGTATAGCCGGTCATGCGGCAAAAGGCTTCGTTGGCGTAGCGGATGGCGGGACCCTCGGCCGATTGCGGCTCCGGATCGAGGATGAGAATGCCTTCCTTCGCTTTGACCACCACCGACTCGAGCAACTTGAGCCGGTCCTGTGATTCGCGGCGTTCGGTGATATCAATAATGGACCCAATGTGGCCGACGTATTCGCCGGAGGCGGTGCACCGCGGCACGGC
>JACOTZ010000440.1 GCA_016178155.1 Acidobacteriota bacterium | reverse complement strand
TGGACACTCTGGCTGCCGTTCCGCCGCTCCTCCCCGGCGTCGAGAGCGGAGGCGACGGATGCCACCTGACCGGGCGCGTCCGCATTGCTCACCAGCGCTATCCCGCGGCGGGCGGCTGGCCGCATTTTATTCCGCGGCCGTCGCCCGGCGCCTCGCAGCGGGCACGGCGGCGGGAAATAGCCGGCAGCAATCACGGCTCCGATCGGGTGAAGCCGGGCTGCGGCAGAACCGTGCTCTGGAATCCGCCGCGGCGCGCCATTGCTAAGATGGAAAGTTCCACCACCACGCGCCCGTTTTTATGGCTTTACGCTTCTACAACACCCTGACGCAGCGCGTCGAGGAGTTTGCGCCCACCGACGGCAAAACCGTCCGGATGTATACGTGCGGCCCCACGGTGTACCATTTCGTGCACATCGGCAACTTCCGCACCTTCACCTTCCAGGACGTTCTTCGCCGCTGGCTGCGGGCGCACGGCTGGCAACTCGACCACGTCATGAACATCACCGACGTGGAGGACAAGATCATCCGCAGCGCCATGGAGGAGCGCAAGTCGCTGCGCGAGTACACCGCGGTCTACGAGAAGGCATTCATCGAGGACTCAGTCGCGCTGCGGCTGGAGCGCGCCGAGCGGCTGGTGCGCGCCACCGAACACATCTCAGAGATGGTGCAGGCGGTCGAGCAGCTCAGCGAGAAAGGCTTCACCTACAAAAGCGACGGATCAGTGTACTACCGGATCGCGAATTTCCCGGAATACGGCAAGCTCTCGCACAGCGACTTCAGCGGCATCCGTGCCGGCGCGCGGGTCGACGTCGACGAATACGAGAAGGCGGACGCGCGCGATTTCGTGCTGTGGAAGGCCCGCAAAAACGGCGAGCCCGGCTGGGAGACTCCGCTCGGCGCCGGCCGGCCGGGTTGGCACATCGAATGCTCCGTCATGGCAATGAAATATCTGGGCGAGACACTCGACATCCATGCGGGCGGCGTCGATCTGATTTTCCCGCACCACGAGAATGAGATTGCACAGTCGGAGGCGATTACCGGCAAGCCGTTCTCGCGCTTCTGGCTGCATTCGGAGCACCTGATCGTGGAAGGCCAGAAAATGTCGAAGTCGCTCGGCAATTTCTTCACGCTGCGCGATCTGCTCGAGCGAGGCTACTCGCCGGAATCGATTCGCTATCTGCTGGCCTCGGTGCCGTACCGCAAGAAGCTGAACTTCACCTTTGAAGGCCTGAAGGCGGCGCAGACCTCGATCGAGCGCCTGCGCAATTACAAGCTGCGGCTGGATACGGAAAAATTTGGCGAGGGCGGCAACGAGAAGATCCAGGAGCGGACGGAAACCGCGCTGCGGCTGTTCAACGACAGCCTCGACGACGACCTCAACACCGCCGAGGCGCTGGCCGCGATCTTCGAGTTTGTTCGCGACACCAACTCGTCGATGGACGCGGGCGAGTTCCGCGCCGGCAACGTGGGCTCCGCGCTGGCGCTGCTCGCGCGTTTCGATTCCGTATTCGACGTGCTGCGGCCCACGGTTATGACCCAGGCGGTCACCGATGGCGACGTGGAAGCGCTGATAGCCGAGCGCGCCGCGGCCCGCAAGCGCCGCGATTTCCGGCGCTCGGACGAGATCCGCAACGAGTTGCTCGAGCGCGGCATCGTGCTCGAAGATACCAAGGAAGGAGTGCGCTGGAAGCGGCGATGAAGATCCACAGCCAGGCGGTCCACGCGGGCGACCGCAAGCGGCCCGGGTCCCACATCCCGGTCACTACCGCCATCCACACGGCGGCGAGCTATTTCTACGAAAACATGGAACAGCTCGACCGGGTGTTCGGGCGCGAGGATTCCGGCTACGCCTACGCGCGCTATGAGAACCCCACGAACACGGCGCTCGAGGAGCTGCTGGCCGCCCTTGAAAACGGAGCCGGAGCGCTCGCCTGCGGCTCGGGGATGGCGGCGCTGCACATCGCGCTTCTGGCCGCGCTCGTCGACCGCCGGAAATCCGTCGTGGCGGCAACGTCGCTCTATGGCGCGACCGTCAGCCTGCTGCTGAAGGTGCTCGAGCCCTTCGGGGTGGAAGTGACGTGTGTCGACATCTGCGACCTCGAGGCGGTGGAGAAGGCGATCGACGGCCATAAGCCCGGATGCGTGCTGATGGAAACCGTCTCCAACCCGCTGCTGCGCGTCGGGCAGGTGGACCGGATCTCCGGTCTGGCCCGGAATGCGGGCGCCGCCCTGGTGGTCGACAGCACGTTTGCGACGCCGCTCATGATCCGCCCGCTCGAGCTGGGCGCAAACCTGGTGGTGCACAGCCTGACGAAGTACCTGGCCGGGCATGGCGACGTGCTCGGCGGCGCCGTGATCTGCGATCAGGAGCACCTTGAGCCCCTGCGTGCGCTGTCACGGATCTACGGGCCGGTGCTGGGTCCGTTCGAGGCGTATCTCGCGATGCGCGGCATCAAGACGTTTCCGCTGCGGTTCGAGCGCCAGTGCCGGAATGCGTGCCGCGTGGCCACCTGGCTCGCTTCCCACTCGAAAGTGCAACGCGTCTACTTCCCCGCCGATCCCGCGCACCCGGACGCGCCCGCCATCCAACGCCTCTTTGCTCCCGACCTCTTCGGGGCGATCGTCAGCTTCGAGCTGAAGGACGCCGGCAAAGAGGAGATCTTCGCCTTCATGGACCGGCTGCGTATGGTGGTGCGGGCAACGTCTCTCGGTGATGTCCACAGCATGATTCTTTATCCCGCGATGAGCTCTCACCGTGAGCTCTCGCCCAAGCAGCGCGAGCGCATGGGTATTCGTGAAAATCTGCTGCGGCTGTCAACCGGAATTGAAGCGCCGGAAGATATC